>JAZKDV010000044.1:0-22365 GCA_040387395.1 Pseudomonadota bacterium
CGCTGGACTGGGTCATGGCGATGGGCAGGTTGATCGAGCCCTTCACCTGGGGCGAAGTGCCGGTGAAGTCCACCGTGATGTCGCTGCCCTGTTTGATGATGCGTACTGCGATGCGGATCGGGTCGGGGCTGAAGCCGTCGTCATCTAGGAAATCTTCGAAGGTCCAGCTGCCATCCGGGAAGGCGGAAAATTCCGAGCGCGTCAGGCTTTCCGAATAATCCAGCAGGTGGGCCATATCGCCGACAATGGCGTCGGCGCCATGCTTTTGCGCCAGCGCGATCAAGGCGCGCTCACCGCGGGTGCAGGCCGCGATCGTGGCCTGGACGTCGCCGATCACTGTTTCAGGTACGCGGACATTCAATTTGAGAATGTCGAAGAAGGCATCAACCGGCTTGCCCTGGTCGATCACGCGCAATGGCGGGATGCGCAGGCCTTCCTGGAATATCTCGGTATTGTCGCAGGCATTGCCGCCGGCGACGCGCCCGCCGATATCGGTCTGGTGACCGATAGCCGCGGCAAATGCCAGCAGCTTGTGGTCGTGAAAGATCGGCTTGAAGACGAAAATATCCGGCAGGTGCAAACCGCTACCCAGATAGGGATCGTTCAGCGCATAAACGTCGCCGGGGCGGATTTCGCCATCGAACTTTTTCAGCACCGTCGCCAGGGTGGGCGGAAACGATCCCATATGCACCGGCAGGCACAGGCCCTGCGCCACCAGATTGCCCTGGGGGTCGAGCAAGCCGGTGGAAAAATCCATCGCTTCCTTGATGACGGACGAGCGCGCCGTGCGCACCACAGTGGCCGCCATTTCGTCGGCGATGGCCGCGAAGGCGTTCTTCATCAATTCCAGGCGGATGGGATCGGGTTTCATGGGCCTATTCTGCCTGATCCAGATGGATGCGAACAGTTCCGGCGACGATCCGTGCCGAGGCGCCCGGGGGCACGATAATCGTGGTGTCGTATTCCTCGACGATCAGCGGCCCCTGCCGCGGCTGCTCGCTGAGATCGCCCCGCCGGATTACCGGCGTGGTGACCCAACCCTTATCACCGAAATAGACCGGGCGCTCCGCCGCGCCCGCGCCATTGGCCTTTTTGGTCCGCAAGGCCTGCGGCGACGGCATGTGGTCGTAGCGGTCCATGCTGCGAGCCCTGAGGCGCAGATTGACGATCTGCACCCGCTCGCTGCGGCTGCAATAGCCATAGGTGCGTTCATGCTCCTGGTGGAACTGTTCGGTGGCGTCACCCAGAATCTGCTGCGTCACCATGGGCGACGCGATGGGAATGCCCAGTTCCGAACTCTGGCCGGCATAGCGCATTTCCAGCACCAGATGCAGTTCGGTGTGCGCCGTGGCGACGCCTTCGGCCGTCATCATCTTGGCGGCATCCTCCAGCAGCCCGCGCGCACGCGCATTCAGCGCCGCACAATCCACCTTGTCCACGTCATGCCAGAACACCGCCACAAGCCGGTGCTGGATGCGCGCAAACAACAAACCCAGCGCGCTGAACACGCCCGAGGCCGGCGGAATGATGATGTCGGAAATCCCGGCATGGCCCGCCAGCGTGGCGCCATGCACCGCGCCATTGCCGCCGAACGCCACCATGGCGAATTCGCGCGGGGACCGGCCGATCTCGCTCGACACCGCCTGGATGGCGCGGGTCATGGCGGCATTGGCCACCGCGTGAATGCCGTAAGCGGCTTCATGCAGCGACAGGTTCAAGGGCTCTGCGACATGGATGCGGATAGCTTCTTCAGCCGCTTTTTTGTCGATCGGCATGTCGCCGTCCAGCAGGTGCAGCGGATTGAGGAAGCCCAGGATGACGTTGGCATCGGTCACGGTAGGGCGGGTGCCGCCACGGCCGTAACAGGCCGGCCCCGGCATCGCGCCGGCGCTGTCGGGGCCCACGCGCAAGGCGCCGCCCTTGTCGATCCAGGCCAGGCTGCCGCCGCCGGCGCCGATTTCGGCCAGATCGATGGTGGGCGAACGCACCAGGTAACCGCCGCCGCCAAGTAGCCTTTGCCCGATGTTGATCCCCGCCCCCACTTCCATTTCATCGGTCAGGCGCGGTTCGCCGCCTTCGATCAGGCAGGCCTTAGCGGTGGTGCCACCCATGTCGAAAGCAATGATGTTGGCTTCCCCCAGCATCTCGCCCAGTGCGGCCGCGCCAATGGCGCCCGCCGCCGGACCAGATTCCACGCAATAGGCCGGAAATTCGCGCGCCGTGCCGGCGGTGATGATGCCGCCCGAGGACTGCATCACCATCAAGGGCGAACTCACGCCCAGGCTCTTCACGCCGCCTTCGACGCTGGCGAGATAGCGGTCCACCACCGGTTTCACAAAGGCGTTTACCACCGTGGTACTGGTGCGTTCATATTCGCGGATTTCGGGCAGCACCTGGTGCGAGGCGGAAATGGACAGATCGGGCGCGTGCTGGCGCAGCAATTCCATCACGGCCTGTTCGTGCGCGGGGTTCATGTAGGAATGCAGCAGGCAGACGGCCACGGAATCGACCTCTTGTCCGCGCATCTTCTCCACCGCCGCGATCACGCTGGCGGCATCCAGCGGTGTGACCACATTGCCGTCGGCATCCATGCGTTCGTCAATTTCAAAGCGCAGCCGGCGCGGCACCAGCGGGCGCGGCTTGTCCCAGTCCATATTGTAGAGCTGCGGCATGCGCAGGCGGGCGATTTCCAGGATGTCGCGAAAGCCGCGGGTGGTGATCAGCGCCACCTTGGCGCCGTGCCCGGTCAGCAGCGCATTGGTCGCCACGGTGAAGGCGTGCACCAGGCTGACCACGGCCCTGGGATCGGTGGCGCCGTCCGCGAACAGCCGGCCCAGCCCATCGGTGATCGCCCGGCTGTAATCGTCGGGGGTGGACAGGAGCTTGAGGGTGCGGGCGGAACCGTCGGCGTTGGAGACGACCAGATCCGTGAAAGTGCCCCCGACATCGATGGCGATGCGGTGCGTACCGGTACTCATATTCCTGAATGTCCCCAGACCCTTATTTCCACTTTGACGGACTGCCTCAGGGTGGTCAAATGACCTCTCCTTTTGCGCCGCATATAATAAAGAAGAGCGCCATGACCCTGCCGGACGTCCCCGTCATCGACCCGCACCAGCATTTCTGGGATCTGGACAGGAATTACCTGCCCTGGCTGCGCGACCTGCCGCCCATCCCCTTCCGCTATGGCGATTACAGCGCCATCCGGAAGAATTACATGCCGCCGGATTACCGCCGCGACGCGGATGGAATGAACCTGGTGGGCTCGGTCTTTATCGAGACCGAATGGGACCGCGCCGATTCCGTCGGCGAAAGTCGCTGGGTGCAGGAACTGGCGAAACAGGAGGGGCTTCCCAGCGCCATGGTGTGCCATGTCACCCTGCACCGCTCCGACGCCGCCGACGTGCTGGCGCAGCAGGCGCAATTTCCGCTGGTGCGGGGCATCCGGCACAAGCCGGCCGCGGCGCCGTCGCCGGGCAAGAACGTCACCGGCCTGCCCGGCTCGATGGACGACCCCACCTGGCGGCGCAGCTATGCCCTGCTGGAGAAATACAATCTGTCTTTCGACCTGCAGACGCCCTGGTGGCACCTGGAGGAAGGGGCGCGGCTGAATGCCGACTTCCCGCGCATCCCCATCATCCTCAACCATACCGGCCTGCCGCGTAACCGCAGCGAAGAGGAACTGACCGGCTGGCGGCGGGCGATGGAACGGTTTGCTGCCGCGCCCAATGTCACCGTCAAGATTTCCGGACTGGGCGAACCGGGCATCCCCTGGAGCATCGACCGCAACCGCCAGGTCATTCTGGACACGATCAGAATCTTCGGGGAGGATCGCTGCATGTTCGCCAGCAACTTCCCGGTGGACGGACTGACGGGAAGCTTCGCGACGATTTTTTCCGGTTTCAATGAAGCGACAAGAACAATGGGACACGCCGTGCAGAAGAAACTGTTTGCCGACAATGCCAGGCGGATATATCGCCTGACGCAAAGCGCCACGCCATGAGCAGGCCCAGACTCGGTTTTGTCGGCATCGGCATCATGGGCGCGCCGATGGTGCGCCGCCTGATGGCGCAAGGTTGGCAGGTGTCGGTGTGGAACCTGGAGCCGGAGCGCTATGCCGAAGTGCCGGGCGCCACCGTGCTGGACAGCCCCGCCGCGGTGCGCGCCGCCAGCGACATCGTGATCTTCTGCGTGCTGCATGGCGATGCGGTGGAACAATGCTGTTTCGGCCCGCAAGGCATGGCGCGCGCGGACGGTGGCGCGACACTTCTTATTGACACTTCCACCATCAATCCCGACGCCACGCTGGTGCTGGCCGAACGCCTGAAAAAGGAAACCGGGATGGGCTGGGTGGACGCGCCCATTTCCGGCGGTCCGGTGGCGGCAGGCGATGGCGCGCTCACCATCATGATGGGCGGCAGCGATGAGGACGTGGCACGGGCCGGCACGGTGCTGAACGACCTTGCCACCAACCTGACCCATATCGGCGCGCTGAGCGCCGGCCAGACCGCCAAGATCATCAACCAGGCCATCGTCGGCATCGGCTATGTGATGATGGGCGAAACCCTGGCGCTGGCGGAGGCCGCCGGCATCGACGCCAGGCGCCTTCCCGCTGCGCTGGCCGGCGGCATGGCCGACAGCACGGTGCTGCGGCGCATCTATCCGCAACAGGAAGCGCGCGATTACCTGCCGCCGCGCAGCTATGCCCGCCAGCTCGACAAGGACCTTAAGAACGTCATGACGTTCGTGAAGGCGCACAAGCTGGAGCTGCCGCTGCTGGCCAAGGCGGTCGAGTGCTATCACGCTTTTGCCGCCGACAATGAAATGGTGGACGGCGCCGCTGTGGCGCGGCTGTACGAAAAACCGAAAAGCTGAACGCCATGAGCGACGCCGAGCTGGAACGGCGCACCATGCGCAAGGTCATGTGGCGGCTGCCGCCGCTGATGGCCCTGATGTTCCTGATCAACCAGCTCGACCGGGTCAATGTCAGCTTTGCGGCGCTGACCATGAATGCAGACCTGGGCATGTCGACCACGGCCTATGCCTGGGGCGCGGGCATCTTCTTCCTGGCCTATTTCGCCTTCGAAGTGCCGAGCAACCTGATCCTGGAAAGGGTGGGCGCGCGGCGCTGGATCGCCCGCATCATGATCACCTGGGGGATCATCTCCGGCGCCATGGCGCTGGTGACCGGGCCGACCAGTTTCCTGATCGTGCGCTTCCTGCTGGGCGCGGCGGAAGCCGGTTTCGTGCCGGGGCTGGTGCTCTACATCACCTACTGGTTTCCGCCGGGCTATAGGGCCCGCGCCACCGCGATCTTTTTCTTCGCCGCGCCGATGGGCAATGCCGTGGCGGGGATGTTGTCGGTGCCGCTGCTGGCGATGAACGGCGTGTTGGGTCTCACGGGTTGGCAATGGATGTTCGTCGTCGAGGCGCTGCCCGCCGTGCTGCTGGGCTTTTATATCCTCAAGGCGCTGAGTGACCGGCCGCGCGACGCCAAATGGCTGACGGTAGAAGAGCGCAGCTGGCTGGAACGCGCCGTGCAGACCAGCACGCCGCATGGCAGCGCATGGCAGCAAATCCGCGCCATCCTCAACCGCCGTGCGGGCCTCTTGTCGCTGATCTACTTCACCCGCAACATGGCGATGTATGGCGTAAGCCTGTTCCTGCCGCTGATCCTGTCGGGCGCCGGCCTGTCCAACACGCAGGTCGGCTTTGCCGCGACCATTCCCTTCCTTACTGCTGCCTTGGGTGCGGTGGCCTGGGCCTGGAGCTCCGACCGCTTCAACGAACGCCACTGGCATGTGATCGCGGCCATGCTGCTGGCGGCAGGCGGCCTGACCATAAGCGCCTTCCTGGGTCCATCGGTCTGGTCTCTGGTCGCCATCTCCATCGCCGCCATCGGGCTTTATGCGCAGGCGGTGGTGTTCTGGTCGCTGCCGCCCCTGATGCTCAGCGGCATGGCGGCGGCAGCGGGCATCGCCGCCATCAACGCCACGGGCAATCTCGGCGGCTTCCTGGGGCCGTATATCGTGGGCGCCACCGCGCGCGGCGGTGATTTCTCGACCGGGCTCTATGTGATGGCGGGATGCGCTTTGACCTCGGCGGTGCTCAGCCTGGTTCTGAAATTTCTCAAATGGGACGAGAAGCCCGCATGATCCTGGAAACCGCCGTCTTCACGATTCATTCCGGCCAGGCCGATCAGTTCCTGGAGGCCTTTTCGCGCGGACGGAAATTCATCGAGCAATCGCAAGGCTGCCACCGCCTCGAACTGCGCCGCGGCATCGAGGAGCCCGATACGTTTGTCCTGGTGGTGTGGTGGCAGACGCTCGAAGACCACACCGTGACCTTCAAGCAGTCGAGCAATTTCACCGACTGGCGGGCGGTGGTCGGACACTTCTTCGCCCGCCCGCCAGTGGTGAATCATTATCTGGACGAAGCCTGACGCCCGTTACATGCCGCGCAGTTCGCGCAAGGCGATCTGCAACATCGCCCGGCAATGGCCCACATTATAGGCCCAGCCGGAATTCGTGCTCTGCGCTTCCCGGGGCAGCAACTTGTCGGTATCCAGGGCGCGCGGATGCTCGGGGAAGATCAGGCGCGTATAGCGGTTGCGCACCAGCACCTTCATCACTTCATACATGTCGTTGTCGCCGTCATCAGGGAAGGTCTCGACATAATCCAGGCGCGGCTTGCGCATGATCACATTGCGGAAATGCACCTGGCCGATGCGGTTGCGCGAGGCGAGCCAGTTGCCCACCACCACCGGGTCTTCGCCCAGCTCGCGGGTGACGCCGCAGTCCCAGGTCAGGGTGTTGGAGGGCGAGTTCACCGTCTCGACCAGCCGCTTCCAGTCCGAGAAGCTGTTCAGCACCTGGGCCGAACCGCGGCTCATCGGCGACGGCGGATCGTTGGCATGGACCGACATCACCACCTTGTTCTTTTCCGCCACCGGAATCACTTCCTTCAGGAAGTAGGTCAGGTGCTTCCAGGTATCCTCATAATTCTGGACCGCGCCGTCCGCTGGGAGCGGCGGCAGGTCCTTCATGCGGTCGTAATTGAAATCCGAATAGCCGGCGCCGCCGCGGCCGGGCATCTGCTTGTAACCGTCGGTGGCGCGATGGGTGTAGAAATTCCATTCCAGAACCGGAATGCCCAGCTTTCCCATATTGACGATGGTCTGCTTGATCTTGGCGATCTCCTCGTCGCGGCCCGGCAGGCCACGCACGATCTTGTTCATTTCGGGATCAAGACCGCCCTGGTGCGACCAGCGGAGCATCAGGATGCCAAGGTGCATGCCGTGTTTCTTCAGCGCCTCGACCCGCGGCTGCAGATAATCCATGCCCCAGGGTTGTGCCGGCACCGCGGAGGCGTCGATCCAGTTGATGCCGAGCTGCTTGATGCGGATCGCCTCCGCATTGTCCAGCATGTCGTTCATGTAGATGGTCAGCTTGGGCGTGTCCGGCCCTTCCTGCGGCTGGCCAATGCGCTTGGCGGGCGTGGGGTTATGGGGCGCGTTCGGCCCCTGCTGCGCCAAGGCCGGCAGCCCGGCCGCACCGGCCAGCAAGGCGCCGCCCGATGTCTGCAACAACCCACGGCGGGACAGTTTACTCTTGAAGAAATTTGTCATGTGTTTCCCCCTGATTTCTTTGAGTTCAGTTCTACGGCAATGCGAAGACCAGCAGGCTTCCCGGGCCCGCCGGGCTCTGCAGGAACGATCCGCCGGTTGCGACAATGGCGACATACTGTTTGCCGTCCTTGCCGCGATAGGTCATCGGCGAGGCATGGGCCGACACGTCCATCTTGTGGGTCCACACTTCCTTGCCGGTGGCCGTTTCAAACGCCCGGAAGCGGCTGTCGTCGGTCGCGGCGATGAAGATCAGCCCGCCCGCCGTCACCGTCGGTCCGCCGATGCTGGGCCGGCCGGTGTTGCGTGACGCTTCCGGCAGGCTGTCGGTAACGCCCAGCCGCGTGCTCCAGGCGATGTCGCCGGTGTTGACGTTGATGGCATAGAGCGTGCCCCAGGGCGGCTCCTGGCACATCAGCTTCTTGCCTTCATCGATGAAGAAGCTGTCCGGACCGTCGGCGGAGCCCCAATGGCCTTCCTTTTTCTTCTCCACCATCTCGATGCTGCCCATGTCATGGGTGTTGATGATGAACAGCCCGCGCTTTTCATCCATCGCCCCGCCGGCCCATTCCGGGCCGCCGCCGCTGCCCGGGAAACGCGCGATGCGCGAATCCATGGTGAGCGGCGAATAGGCGATGCTGTCATGCAGCTTCTTGTCCTTGATCAGCTTTTCGCAGAAGGCCTTGTGCTCGGGCGTCACGGTGGCGATGTCTTTCGCCGCCGAGAAGCTCTGGCGCGCCAGGGCCGGCGGCTTGACCGGCATGGGCTGGGTCGGCGAGGCCAGTTCGCCGGTGACGGTGCTGGCCGGCACCGGCACTTCCTTCACTTCATAGAGCGGCTTGCCGGTGACACGGTCCAGGATGAAGAGATAAGCGCTCTTGGTCATGGTCGCCACGGCCGGAATGTTGCGGCCGTTCCGGCGCACGGTCAGCAGCACCGGCGGCGTGTCCATGTCATGGTCCCAGATGTCGTGATGGACCAATTGGAAATGCCAGAGATACTTGCCGGTCGCGGCATTTACCGCCACCAGCGAGCCGCTGAACAGGTTGCTGCCGTGACGGTCGCCGCCATAACGGTCGGACGACGGCGCGCCGATGGGCAGATAGGCGATGCCGCGCTCGGCATCCACATTCATCAGGCCCCAGACATTGGCGCCCGCGCGGTCTTCGGTGGAGCCCGGCGCCCAGGTGTCGTAACCCAGCTCGCCCGGACCGGGCACGGTCTTGAAGCTCCAGACCATCTTGCCGGTCAGCACGTCCCAGGCGCGCACCGCGCCCGACGGACCCTTGGGGATTTCGCCCATCGCGCTGCCGGTGATGGCAAGATTCTTGTAGATCAGCGGCGCCGAACTGACGCCATAGGGCCGGTCGGGGAAACCGCGCATCACGTCGGGCGTGCGCAGATTGACCATGCCATGCTGGTCTCCAAAGCCTTCCGGCGCCTTGCCGGTCCTGGCGTTGACCGCCACCAGCCTGCCGGTGGCGGTGGTGAAGATCAGGCGCGGATCGTTCTTGCTGTCGCCGGGCCAGTAACCCATGCCGCGCGTGTTGGGACGCTGATTGTCCGGCAGGGTGTAGGACCAGATTTCCTTGCCGGTTGCGCCGTCCAGCGCCTGGATCTTTCCATACGGGTTGGCGAGATACAGGATGCCGTCGATCGCCAGCGGCGTGGTCTGGGAGGCGGCGTTGCGCAGCTCTGACCCGGCCGGCTTGAGATCGTGCTTCCACGCCACTTTCAGGCTGGCCACGTTGGCGGGCGTGATCTGGGTCAGCGGGGAATAGCGCGCGCCGCCCGGGTCGCGGCCCATGTTGGGCCAGTCGTCCTGCGGCGCGGCCTGGGCGCCGCCGAACAGCAGCCCCCCAGCCAGACCCATGGCAATGCTGCGAACGCGTGCGCTGATCTTCGGCAATATCCCCTCCACCCAAAAGCCGGTTCTTGAAAAGGCCGGCCTGGGACAAGCTTAAACACAAACCCCTGCCCCCACCAAGAAGCGGGGCGCGTGTTTTGCCTGTTATTTCAAGGGTTATCGCCGGTCGCGGGGCTCAGGGACGGGCGAGCATCTCATGCACCAGGTCGCATAGCTTGTCCGGGTCGAACGGCTTTTGCAGGGTGCGGATTTCGCGGGCTCTCAGCGCCGAGGTGGGCGGGTGCTGGTCGGCATAGGCGGTCATCATCAGCACCTTCAGTTCGGGACTGAACTCCAGCGCCTTTTCGACAAGGTCATAACCGTCCATGCGCGGCATGCGGATATCGGAGAGAAGGAGCTGGATGCTGGAACGGCTTTCCAGGACATCCATCGCCTCGACGCCATCCGCCGCCTGGGCGACGCGCAGATTTCTGCTCTCCAGCGCCTCCGCCAGCAATTCTCTCAACTGTTTTTCATCTTCTGCGATGAGAACCTGCGGGCCCATAAGCATCCCTGCGAAACTGGTTTGACAAGCTATAGCGGCAACACATTCGACAGGTCCACGTTTGCGCCGTCAACAACTCGTGGAGATAGCATCGTATCAGTCGGGTGCAACCAGCTTGCGGTAGAGATGCCATGTGGCATGGCCCAGCACGGGTACCGCCACCACGAGCCCGACAAAGAACAGCGCCGATCCTGCGATCAACGAAGCCGCCACAACCGCACCCCACAATGCCATGGGTGCAGGATTGGCCATGACCGCGCGGAACGATGTGCGGATGGCCGTATCGAGCCCCGCATCACGGTCCAGCAACAGCGGGAACGATACCACGCTGATCATCATCGCCAGCAGCGCGAAAACAAATCCCACGCTGACGCCCACCACCATCATCGCTTGTCCAGGCGCGGTGAACAGCACGTCATTCACAAAAGCCATGGGCGCGGTCGGCACCGTCGGACCCATCGTCGCCTGGAAGATGGCCCAGGCTGTTCCCAGCCATGCCAGGAACAAGGCGATCAGAAGGAGTCCCAGCGCGGCGATGCCGCCCACGGCCGGCGCCTTCAGCACGTCAAAGGCATTGGCCCAGCCGACCTCCTGCCCGCGTTCGCGCATGCGGCTCATCTCATACAGGCCGACCGCGGCCAGCGGACCGACAATGGCAAAGCCCGACGCCAGCGGGAACAACAGCGGCAGCAGGTCCATGCCGAAGGCCAGCCGCGCCATGACCAGCCCGACCAGCGCATAGGTGGCGCAGAGGAACAGCACATCGCTGCGATAGGCGGTGAAATCGTCAAAGCCCTGGCGCAGCGACTGCCACACGTCCGCGTTGGTGATGCGGCGCACGGTCGGCGCGGGCGAATGGGCGGTGTCCTGCATGTGCTCGATCGAGCGCTGGAACGAACTGGCGGCGTGGGCCGCAGAGACAAATTGCGCACCACTCCATTCAATCGGATTTCTGATCGTCATCGCGCTCTCCCAAAATGGGGTTACGCGCATGTCGCGCCTGGCGGCGACGTCACCGTCGGGTCGCGGAAAGCCGCGCAACCGTTTCCAGATGGGCAAAGCATAGCTGGGTCAAAGGGTGCGGTCACCTGTCGCACCCCCGTCGGAATTCCTTATCGCATCCGCAGCAAACTCAGCTTTTCCGGGCTATTTTGGCAGCGGCCGGCCGGGCACCGCAGCGTCATAGTAAGATTTTGCGATCTGCGCGCTGGCGATTTCGCCCGGCAGCGGCGGGTCGTGCCAGAAGCTGGGCGGCGGCGCATTTTCGGCCGCGGCCGGATTGGGCAGCCCGCCGCCGGAAATGAACAGCGTGGTGGCGACCGTGTCGCCGACATTCAGCCGTCCATGCACCGTCCTGGCGTTCTGCGGCGTGATGAAGCCGGTATAGAGCGGCCAGTGCCGGATCTCGCTGCCGAGCTGCATGATCATCTTGCTGTCGCTGACATTGATCCATTGCACCCCGCCGCCTTTGGGATTGGGATTGTCGGGGCTGGCATGGGGACCAGCGATGGTCATGGGCCCAAACGTGATCACCAGCACACGGCCCACGCCATATTCGGGGCCGAACAGCAGCTTGGCGTTGTGCTGCCAATGGACATTGTTCTCGATCATCAGAAGCTTGTGGCTGTCCTTCACCACAATCTCCTTCATCACCCGCGCCCCTGACCAGGGTGTGAAGGAATACATGATCATCTTGAGCGGTTCGTCGCCGGTGTTGGAAAGACGATGCGCCATGCTGGCCGGCACCACGGCGCCGATGCCGTCATGCAAATCCCAGTAATGCCGGCCATCGTCCAGCCGCCCCTGGCCGCTGATGACATAGAAGATCAGCTGCTTTTTGGTGGCGAAGAGCGACGTGACGTCTCGCGGCAGCAAGGTCGCCAGATCGGTCTGCTGGCCCGGCGCCAGGATGTTGCCGGCGCTGCCGGTGAACTTGTCGCCTTCGCCGAAGATACGCTGGATGTACATCGTGTCATGGCTGATCCTGGCCGGCGAAATGGCGGGGTTGCCAATGTAGCGGTCGATCGAGATGCCGACCTCTTCATTGCTGGGCGGCTCGACCACAAAGGGTGACGGCGTTTGCGCCGGCAGCGGCGCGGCCAGAACGGAAAAAAGGCCGACCAAAAATCCAAAGCGTATGGCGCGCATGATATGACAAGGCCTCCCTCGCAGCGGCACGTTCCTTTCGCGCCTGTTGCCCATGAGGATAGCGCTTCGCGGGCGCGGAAAACATGACCAATTGTCGGTGTTGTGGCCCCGCATCAAATGCAGCAAACTCGCGAAAATTGCATCAAGGCAATCCATAAGGGGCGGACGATGAAATTCTTCACGGCATGTGTTCTGACATTGGCGATATTGGCCGGACCGGCCCTGGCGGCCGAGCCGCGCAAGCCGGGCGAATATCCCTTCACGGCCGATTCCATCCCGCAGCCCGGCGTCAAGAAGGGCAAGCTGATCGGCCCGCTGGAGTTCAAGAGCAAGATCATCGAAGGCACGGTGCGCCGCTACTGGATCTATGTTCCGGCCAACTACGACGCCAAGAACCCGCCAAACCTGCTGGTGTTCCAGGACGGCCAGCGCGCCATCAATCCGCAGGGCCCGCTGAACATTCCGGTGGTGCTGGACAATCTGATCGCCAAGGGCGACATCCCTTCGACGCTGGGCATCTTCATTACGCCCGGCAACAAGGGCACCGACAAGTATCCGGACGGGTTAGGGCCGGCCGGCTGCACCGGTTACGCCTGCACCGGCAATCCCAACAACCGCGCCCAGGAATATGACGCGGTCAACGACACCTATGCGCGCTTCCTGACCGAGGAGATGCTGCCCGAAGTCGCCAAGAGCTACAGCTTCACCAGCGATCCCAAGAAGCGGGCCATCGGCGGCACTTCCAGCGGCGCGATCTGCGCTTGGACCGTGGCGTGGAACAAGCCGGAAGCCTTCAGCAATGTGATCAGCTACATCGGCAGCTACACCTCGATCGGCTATCGCCCCGCCACCGCCACCACGCCGGTGATCGTGGGCGGCGACACCTATCCCGGCCTGATCCGCAAAAGCCCGATCCGCCCCATCCGCATCTTCCTGCAGGACGGCTCCAGCGACCTGAACAACATCCATGGCAACTGGTTCCTGGCCAATCAGGAGATGCTGTCGGCGCTGCAATGGGCCAATGCCAATGCGGACGAAAAGAAGGACACCGGCCCGCGCTATGACGTGCGCCATGAATGGGGCGATGGCGCCCATTCGGACGTGCATGGCGGCTGGCTGCTGCCGGGCGTGCTGCGCTGGATGTTCAGCACCAAGTAAGGATCAGCGCGGCAGGTTCAGCACGGTGTGGGCGTTGTCCCACACCAGCTTCTTGAACACCGCGGGCGTGGCCGCATTGCTCAGCACGGTCAGCGTTTCTCGCGCCACGCATTTGCCCTGCATGCGCGGGGCGGCGCGTTCGGTGTTGCTGCCGCGCCCGTCGCTGCAATTGCAGTCGCTGCCGAACATCAGCTTGCCCTGGTGGCGATGCAGGAAGTCCCTGGTGAATTCCGGATCGCGCGACAGGCCGTTGTTGCCGCTATTGGCCGACATGTCGCCGAACAGGTTGGGATAGTCGCCCAGCAGCTTGTCGGTGACGCCGCCGCGCACCACCGCACCCGTGGGATAGGCATCGGCTTCGGCGTAATCAGCGCTGATATTGGCCCAGAAGGCGTCGGCATGGCCGATGAACTTGGTCTTGGGGAATTCCTTCAGCATGGCGGCGAAGCGTTTCCAGCCAGTGGCAAAGGTGCCTTCGGTGGGCGTATGTCCCACTTCCTGGAAATGCACCATGATCGGCACATTCAGTTCGCCCGCCAGCGCGTACATGCGCTTCAGCTCGGGCCCGTCCGCTGCGACATGGAATTTGATTTCGCCAAAGCCGCGGGCGCCGTTCTTTACCGCCTGGGTCAGGATGGCTTGTGCTTCCGGCTTGGTGATGTCGGCGCTGGCGAACCAGCTGGGGAAGCGGTGCGGATTCTGCGCCTGAAGCACGTTCACCGCTTCCAGCGCATTGCCGCCGGTCAGGAGATTGGCCTGGGCGACGCCGCAGCCGTTCATATGCGCCAGGTTGGCTTCGGGCGTGCGGCGCATGTGCCAGTGCAGGTCCAGGACCGGCGAACTCCAGGTCGGAGCTTCCTGCGCCCGAAGCGGCGACGACAGCGCCAGGGCGCCGATTGATGAGAGAAGTGTCCGCCGGTCCATGAGTCGTCCTGCCTGATTTCCAGGTGCTCACTTCGCCTTTGTTCGGCGCGGAAGACCAGCCGGCATTGCCGGTTCCAGAAGTTTCTTATGCTGCGTTGCAGCGAAATGACAAATACTCAGACGCGCTGTCTGCAGTTTGTCAGGAATTTCGCGGATTTAGGCGGCGGAAACACTAGTCAGGCTTCAAGCTGTTGATACCCGGAAGAACACTGGAATCCTTCTAGAAGAACGCCATATGCGCTAATAATAAGGTGATCATAAAAATACCTTCGTGCAACGGTACGAAGGGCAAGGTGGCAAAGCCGCCTGTGTTGCTTAAGGGCAGGAAACGAATGTCGCCGAGAACTACGCGCAGCTTGCTGGGAAAAGTCCTGACGTCGGTGGCCATTATCGCCCTGACCGGTGTTGTCGGCTTGCAGCTGCTTGGCAGCGCTACCGCCGAAACCGTTCCGGCCAAGGCCACTACCGCCGCAACGTCCGCCTTGCCGGTTTCGCAGAGCGCCGATGCCGCCTTGGGCGGCACGCCCGCCGACCGCAAGAAGCTGCTGCTGCAATATTGCTCCGGTTGCCATAACGACAAGGCCAAGACCGCCGGCATGTCGGTGCTGCCGCTGGATGCCGCCAACCTGGAAGCCCACAATCCCACCTGGGAAAAGATCCTGCGCCGCATCAGCCTGGGCGAAATGCCCCCGCGCGGCATGAAGCGCCCGTCCAAGGAACAGATCGCCGATTTCACCGGCTGGCTGGAATCCTCGCTCGACAAGATGGGCGAAGCGAATCCCAATCCGGGCCGCGCCACCCTGCGCCGCATGAACCGCGCCGAATATGCCAATGCGGTGCGCGACCTGCTGGCCCTCGAAGTCGATATGAGCAAGGACCTGCCGGTGGACGACACCGGTTACGGCTTCGACAATATCGCCGACATCCTCACCGTCTCGCCGACGCTGATGGACCGCTACATGAACACCGCCGGCAAGATCGCGCGCCTGGCCACCGGCCAGACCTCGCACCGGGTGATCACCACCGATTACAAGCTTACCCGCGACCTGTTCGAGAATGCCTTCGGCGTCCCGGCCTATAACGAGCGCGCCAGCGACGACCTGCCGCTGGATTCGCGCGGCGGCGGCGCTTTCAAGTTCTACGCCCCGCACGACGCCACCTATGCGATCCAGATCTACCTGAATTCCGGCACCCAGACCGAGAACGAGATCGACGCCTATAACCGCTACGAAGTGAAGGTGCCGTTGAAGGCGGGCCTGCGCACCATCGGCGCCTCGTTCCGCAAGCAGCTGTCGCTGGACGAAAACCTGCTGCCCAGGACCACCACCGGCCCGCGCCCCGTCAAGCCGGTCGGCCCCGCCGAACAGCTTCCCATGGATGTGTGGGTCGATGGCGCGCGGATGCAGACCATCTCGGTGCCGTCCTACGCCAACGGCCCGGCCATGCAGCAGAACTTCTATCTGCGCGACGTGATGCAGATTTCGGTGGCCGGTCCCTACGACGTGAAGGGCGCCGGCGACACGCCCAGCCGCCGCAAGATCTTCATCTGCCAGCCCGCCAATGCCGGACAGGAAAATGCCTGCGCCACCCGCATCCTGACGTCGCTGGCGCGCGCCGCCTATCGCCGCCCGGTGACGGGCGCCGACGTCAAGCCGCTGATGAAGCTGTATGCCGAAGGGCGCAAGGGTTCGGACTTCGATCACGGCATCAGCGCCGCGCTGGAAGCCGTACTGGTTTCGCCCAGCTTCCTGTTCATGCGCGAAAGCGATCCGGCCGGCAGCAAGCCGGGCACCGTGCACCGCATCAGCGATCTGGAACTGGCGACCCGCCTGTCCTTCTTCCTGTGGAGCAGCATTCCGGACGAACAGCTTCTGCAGGCCGCCGAACGCAAACAGCTCGGCAAGCCGGCCGTACTCAAGCAGCAGATCGCGCGCATGCTGAACGATCCGCGCTCCAAGGCCCTGACCCACAACTTCGCCGGCCAGTGGCTGTACCTGCGCAAGCTCGAGCATCAGCGCCCCGACCGCCGGGTGTTCCCCAGCTTCGACCAGCGCCTGCGCGCGGCGATGCTGGCGGAAACCGAGATGTTCTTCGACGGCGTGGTGAAGGAAAACCGCAGCGTCGTGGACTTCCTGGATGCCGACTACACCTATCTGAACCAGCGCCTGGCCGATCATTACGGCGTGCCGGGCGTGTATGGCACCACCTTCCGCAAGGTGAAGCTGGACCCGCAGCAGCGCCATGGCGGCCTGCTCAACCAGGCGTCCATCCTGACCGTCACCTCCTACAACAACCGCACCTCGGTGGTGCTGCGCGGCAAGTGGATCCTGGAAAATATCCTGGCCGCCCCGCCGCCGCCGCCGCCGCCGGATATCCCGGCCCTGAACGAGGTGAAGAACGGCAAGGCGATGACGGTGCGCGAGCAGATGGCGGCGCATGCCACAAACGCGGTCTGCGCCTCGTGCCACACCAAGATGGATCCGTTCGGCTTCAGCCTGGAGAATTACGACGCCATCGGCGCCTGGCGTGACAAGGACGCCGGCAAGCCGCTGGACGTCTCCGCCGTGCTGCCGGACGGCACCAAGTTCGCCGGTCCGTCGGGCCTGCAGAATGTCCTGCTGTCGCGCAAGGAACAGTTCGTCGAAGCCTTCACCGAGCGGCTGATGACCTACGCCCTGGGCCGCGGCGTCGAAGCCTATGACATGCCGGCCGTCCGCATCGTGCGCGATACCGCCGCCAAGGACGACAACCGCATGCAATCCATCATCCTGGCCATTGTTCAAAGCACCCCATTCGTCATGAGAAGGACACCCGAGAAATGATCCGCAAGTCGATGAACCGCCGTACCCTGCTGCGCGGCACTGGCGCCGTCCTGGCCCTGCCGCTGATGGAGGCCATGATGCCGGCCAGCAGCGTCGCCGCCGAAGTGCAGCATGCCGCGCGCAAGCGCCTGCATGTCATCTACGCGCCCAACGGCATGCAGATGGAGAACTGGACCCCGGCCAAGGCGGGCGCCGATTACGAGATCACCCCGATCCTCAAGCCGCTGGAGCCCTACCGCAACAAGTTCCAGGTGATCAGCGGCCTCGATCACGGCCAGGCCGAAGCCCTGGGCGACGGCGCCGGCGATCACGGCCGTTGCTGCGGCACCTACCTGACCGGCATGCACGTCAAGAAGACCGAAGGCGCCGACCTGACCAACGGCATCTCGATGGACCAGGTCGTGGCCCAGCAGTTCGCCGAACTGACCCAGATCCCCTCGCTGGAAATGGGCCTGGAGCCTCCCAGCCTGGTGGGCAGCTGCGACACCGGCTATTCCTGCGCCTATACCAACACCCTGTCCTGGAGCAACGCGACCACCCCGCTGCCCGTCACCGTCAATCCGCGCGAAATCTTCGAGCGGATGTTCGGCGATGGCGACAGCCTGGACGCCAAGACCCGCATGATGCGCCTGAAGCGCCAGGCCTCGATCCTGGACTTCGTCGCCGATGACGCCCGCCGCCTGTCGGGCAACATGGGCGCCAACGACAAGCGCAAGCTGGACGAGTATCTGACCTCGGTGCGCGACATCGAACGCCGCATCCAGAAGATCGAACAGGGCGGCTCGGACGTTGCGGCCCTGCCCAACTACACCCGTCCCTCGGGCATCCCGGACAATTTCTCCGAACATGCCCAGATGATGATCGACATGATGGTGCTGGCGGCCCAGGCCGACCTGACCCGCGTCAACACCCTGATGCTGGCGCGCGAAGTCAGCGGCCGTTCCTACCCGGAAATCGGCGTGCCGGACGCGCACCATCCGATGAGCCATCACGGCAGCGATCCGGAAAAGCTGGCCAAGCTGACCAAGATCAACACCCTGCATATGGAGCAGGTGGCCTATTACCTGAAGCGCATGAGCGAGACCAAGGACGGCAATGGCACGCTGCTGGACAACACGCTGCTGCTGGCCGGCGCCAGCCTGGCGGACCCCAACAAGCACAGCCATCGCGACCTGCCGACCATCGTTGCGGGCGGCATGACCCAGGGCGGCCGCCATCTGGTCGCCGAAAAGGGCACGCCTATGACCAACCTGATGCTGTCCATGATGGACCAGCTGGGCGTCAAGGCGGAGAAGCTGGGCGACAGCACCGGCCGTCTCAACGGTTACATGGCCTAAAGAACGGAACTGGGGCAGATGAAGAAGGCATTTGGATTTGGTTTTCTGCTTCTGGGCGCCGCCCTGCCGGTGACCGGCTGGGCCGGCGCATCGGAGGACCGCCTGGTAGACGCGGTGCGCAACAACGATCACGCTGCCATCAAGCGCGCGCTGGACGGCAAGGCCAATCCGAACGCACCGCTTCCCGACAATTCGACCGTCCTGTCCTGGGCGGTTGATCGTCAGGACCCGGAAACGGTCAGCATGCTGCTGGCGGCCGGCGCCAAGTCGAGTGTCGTCGACATCAACGGCGCTTCGCCGCTGACGCTGGCCTGCGAACGCGGCCATCCGGGTATCGTCGCCAGCCTGCTTGCAGCCGGTGCCGACGGCAAGGCGGCCCGAGCTGACGGCGTTTCGGCGCTGGCGCTGTGCGCCGGCACCTCCACGTCCGAAGCGCTGAAGGGCATGATCGCCAAAGGCGCCGACGTGAATGCCGCCGACATGCAGGGCCAGACGCCGTTGATGTGGGCCGCCGCCAAGGGCCGCACCGACAATATCGCGGTGCTGCTGAAGGCCGGCGCCAACGTGAATGCCGTCGCCAAGAAGGGTTTCACCCCGCTGTTCTTCGCGCTGCAGAGTAAAACCCCCGCCGCCTCGATGGCGCTGCTGGACGCGGGCGCCGACGCCAAGGCCGTGCTGCCGGACGGCACCACGGTGATCCAGGCCGCGCTGCTGATGAAGAACGATCCCTTCGCGATGCAGGTCGTGTCGCGCGGCGCCGACGTCAACCAGCGCGACTCCAAGGGCTGGCAGCTCATTCACACCGCCGCCCTCAGCGGCAATCCCGAACTGATCAAGATAGTGCTGGCCAAGGGCGGCAATGCCAATGCCCTGACCACCCCGCCGCCGATCGAGCAGCAGAAGGGCGTGCTTTACGCCGCCATGTTGATCCAGAACGGCCCCGCCTGGGACAAGCCGGTGCAGATCGCAGCCCTGGGCAGCGCCTCGCCCAAGCCGGTCAAGACCGATGCCGAGGGCGTCAAGCGCCGTCCGCTGGAAGCCTTTGAATATCTGCTGCCGCCGCCGGGCACGGCGACGCCGCCGCTGCTTCTGGCGGCCCAGTCCGGTTCTGTCGAAGCGATGAAGGTTCTGATCGCGGCGGGCGCCGATCCCAAGGCCAAGGGCGCGGACGGTCTGACCTTGGCGCTGGCTGCGGCGCGCGGCGGCAACCTGGAAGCGCTGAAATACGCGCTGGAGCTTGATCCCGACATCCATGCCGTCGCCCAGGAAGGCCGCAGCATCATGCACATGGTGGTGGAGAACCGTAACTCCGACCAGTATGAAGAGGTCATCACCTATCTGGCTGACAAGGGCGCCGCCCTGAATGTTGTGGACCAGCGCCGCATTTCGCCCGGCAGCTTCGTCAACCGCGTCGGCCCGGAAAAGCTGCGCGTCTTCTACATCCAGCTGCTCAAGGACCGCAAAGTCGACACCAAGCGGTCGCCCGACTAGTTTTCTTTCATCGGACATGAAAACGCCGCCGACCTTTAAAGTCGGCGGCGTTTCTGTTTCAGGCGCTACCCGCGCGCGGTGTTGATATAGCCATAGCGCAGGTTGCTGGGATCGGGGCCGGCCTTTTCATAGTCCAGCTTCAGCGCTGCAAAACGGTCAAGGCCGGCATCCAGCGACGCCCGCTTCTGGTTGATGTTGTACAGCCGGGCATTGTTGTCGCCGAAGATCGCGGTTTTCACCGCGCCGCGCGCCCCGCCCAGCGGCTTGAAGCCGTGCTTCTTCTGCATGTCCTCGGGAATCTCCAGCCGGCGCAGGCCCTCGATCTGCCATTGCGGCGAGCCGGTCCATAGCGCATCGCTGCCCCACACCACCCGCTCGGGCCCCAGCCCGCGCAGCAATATGCCCATGATCGCGGCGCAGACCCGCGGCTGCGCCACCAGGGTCGAGGCGAAAATCTGTCCCAGATCGCCATAGACATTGTTCACGCCATGCTTTTGCGGAATGTCGGCCAGGTCGCTGACCCATTCCAGCCGCCCGGTGCGGTCGAACTCCGCCAGCGAGGCGGCCGGATTTTCGTTGCGATAGGCGGAATGGTAGATGATGAAATTGAGCTGCGGCCAGTCCTTCGCCGCCTTCGCCACGTCCGAGACATCGGCATAGGCTTCCAGCTTGGGGAAGTTCTTGGCGGTGGCGGCGGTGAACAGGCCCTTGTGGACGCAGACATTCTTGATGCCCGCCTTCACCATCTTCTCATAGCCGCGATAGGCGGTTTTCTCGTCGTCCATTCGCCAGGGATAGATGCTGAGGTTTTTGTGGGTGTTGTCGCCCACCGTATAGCCCTTGGCCGATTCCGGCTTGAGCGCCAGCGCGGCATCCAGGTCGTCCAGCCAGCCGGGACGGCCCGGCGTGAAGATGCAATGGGCGAACAGGCGGCGGCTGCCGGCTTCCTTGTTCACGCGGGCACGGGCGTCGGCCATCTGCTGGTTGGTGAGGAACCAGTCCTGCGGAATTTCCGAGGGCGCGGAAGAGATCAGCGCGATCTTGGTATCGCTGTCGAGGAACATCTCTTTCTTGTAGTTCTCGAACTTCAGGTCCTCGATGGTTTGCTCTTTTTCGGCCAGCGCCTTGTTCCAGCCCTGCTTGCCCACGCTGGCGCGCATGGCGACAAAGCCTGTCAGGCGCGTGTCGTCGCGCAGGAAGTGGGTGTGCATGTCCATGATGAACTGGTCTTTGAGACCGTCGGCGCGGGCCTTGGCGGCTTCCGGCGTCGCGGCCTCCTGGGCATGGGCCTCGAATAGCCCGCCATAGACCTGGTTCATGGCGACAAATGCCGCCGCCATGCCCGAGGCGGTCTGGAAAAAGCGCCGCCGGTCCAGGCCGGATTTGGTGCCCAGTTCGTCTGCCATGGCCAGCAGACGGGCTTCAACCTCGCGCTGCTTCTCATTCTGCGGCGCGGGATAATATTCGTCGCTGGAAACCTGTTGGGTGGGAATGGGGGTGCGGTGCGGGCAAAGCTCGGACGGCGTGAGGGCCGCCAATTCCTGGTCACTGAGCATTCCGGTCATGGCGTTCGCTCCTGCGGTTTTCCGGCGCACATCTGTGACGTGTCTGAAAAACACGCGATGCGTGCCAATGGGGGCAGCCTAGCAACAATCGCAGGTGGCGCAAAAGGCCTCCGGCGGCTGATTATTTCGACCACAATTGCACAGTGTGCTTCATACTGGCCGGACCGGATTGACCGGCGGGGGACGGACATGGCGGAGCTCAAACGGACCATCAGCACCGGCCAGCTGATGCTGTACGGCATCGGCTCGATGATGGGCGCGGGCATCTACGGCCTGGTCGGCAAGGGCGCGGGCATCATGGGCGGCGCCGTCTGGATGGCGTTCCTGCTGGCCATGGCGGCGGCCCTGTTCACCGGCCTCAGCTATGCCTCGATTGCCTCGCGCTATCCCCGGGCGGGCGGCGCTGCCTATGTCACCCATCGCGCATTCGGCATTCCCTGGCTGAGCTACCTGGTGGGCCTGACCGTGGTGGCGTCGGGAATTGCCTCGATCTCCGCCGGATCCAAGGTGATCGCGATCAACCTCAACAGCCTGTTCGGCCTGAATACCGGCGTGACCGTCGCCGGCGCGCCGCTGGAGATACTGCTGCTGGCGATCGGCTTCCTGCTGGTGGTGGCGGGAATCGTCTATCGCGGCATCAGCGAGTCGATCCTGGCCAACACCATCTGCACCCTGGTGGAGATTTCGGGCCTGGTGCTGGTGGTGGCGGTCGGCATCGGTTTCTGGGGCGATGCCGACCTTCTGGAAGTGGCGAGCAGCCCTTCCAATCCCGCGGGCGCCCTGACGGCCGCGCTGCTGCTGCAGGGCGCGATCCTCACTTTTTTCTCCTTTCTCGGCTTTGAGGACATGCTGAATGTCGCCGAAGAGGTGAAAGAGCCGGAACGC
>JAZKDV010000045.1:0-5667 GCA_040387395.1 Pseudomonadota bacterium
AACTGCAACATTTCCGGCCAGTGGCTGCCCGGCATTTCCAAATACGCTCTGTCCTGGGGCGCGGAAGCCACTCAGCCGGCCGGTTTTGCGGGCAAGACCGGCACTGTCTATCTGGGCTACGACGGCAGCTTCCGTTCGACGTTCTCCTCGAACGCCTCGCGCTCGATCTACACGGATGTGGACGGCTATTCGCTGCACAACTTCCGTGTCGGTTTCCGCACCGATGACGGTCTCGACCTGTCGCTGTGGCTGCGCAATGCCCTGGACCAGGACTATTTCGAACAGCTGACGGTAACGCCCAGCAATACCGGCCTGATCGCCGGTCAGCCGGCCGATCCCCGCACCTACGGCCTGACCCTGCGTTACCAGCTCTAAACTGTGAAGTACGGCCCCCAACCCGCATGCGCTATGTTGGGGGCCGGTTCTTTTTCGGAGTTTGTCATGAAGCGCATCGTTTCCCTCGTGATGGCGGCAGCCTTTTTCACCGCCGCATCGGCCCAGGCTGCCGACGTCACCCTGCTGAATGCCAGCTATGACGCGACCCGCGAGCTCTACCAGACGCTGGGCACCCGCTTTGCTGCCCAGCATGGCAAATCCGGCGAGAGGATCACGCTGCGCTCCAGCCATGCCGGTTCGGGCGCACAGGCCCGCTCGGTGGTCGAGGGATTGCAGGCCGATGTGGTGACCCTGGCGCTGGCCGCCGACATCGACGCCATTTCCAGGAATGGCAAACTGCTGCCGGCGGACTGGCAGAAACGCCTGCCGCACAATTCCGCGCCTTACACCTCGACCATCGTGTTCCTGGTGCGCAAGGGCAATCCCAAGCAGATCAAGGACTGGAACGACCTGTTGAAGCCAGGCGTCGAGGTGATCGCGCCCAACCCCAAGACCGGCGGCGCCTCGCGCTGGGCCTATCTGGCGGCCTGGTCCTATGCGGAGAAGTCGCCCGGCGGCAACGCCCAGAAGGCCAGGGCCTTTGTCGCGGAGCTCTACAAGCGCGTGCCGGTGCTGGATTCCAGCGGCCGCGGCTCCAGCGTCACCTTTACCAAGCGCGGGCTGGGCGATGTGCTGCTGAACTGGGAGAATGAGGCGCAGCTTGCGGTCAAGCAGACGGGCGGCGATCAGTACCAGATCGTTTACCCCAGCCGTTCAATCCTGGCCGAGCCGCCGGTGGCGCTGGTGGATGTCAATGTCGACCGGCACGGCACCCGCAAGGCGGCCGAAGCGTTCCTCGCTTATCTCTACACGCCGGAGGCGCAGGAGATTGAGGCGAAGAATTACTACCGACCGCGCGATCCCAAAATCCTGGCCAGGTATCGCAGCCAGTTCCCCACCATCGCGTTATCCACCATTGACCAGGATTTCGGCGGCTGGGCCAAGGCCCAGGCCACCCACTTCGCCAACGGCGGTGTGTTCGACCAGATTTACCAGCCCGGAAAATGAGAATCGGAGAAAACATGAAACGGATATTTTCTGTCATCGCAGCGGTGGGCATTCTTGCCGCAACCGCTGCCCAGGCGGCCGATGTCTCGCTGCTCAATGTCAGCTATGACCCGACGCGCGAACTCTATGTCGAGATCAACAAGGCCTTCGCCGCGCAGCAGAAAGCCAAGGGCGACAATGTCACCATCTCCAACAGCCATGGCGGCTCCGGTTCGCAGGCCCGTTCGGTGATCGACGGCCTGCAGGCCGATGTGGTGACCCTGGCGCTGGCCGCCGACATCGATGCGATTTCCAAGAATGGCAAGCTGCTGCCGGCCGACTGGCAGAAGCGGTTACCGCAGAACTCCTCGCCCTACACCTCGACCATCGTGTTCCTGGTCAAGACGGGCAATCCCAAGGGCATCAAGGACTGGGCCGACCTGATCAAGCCGGGCGTGCAGGTGATCACGCCCAACCCCAAGACCTCGGGCGGGGCGCGCTGGGCGTATCTCGCGGCCTGGGACTGGGCCGCCAAGCAGCCTGGCGGCAATCAAGCCAAGGCCAGGACTTATGTCGCCGGTCTCTACAAGCACGTGCCGGTGCTGGATTCCGGCGCCCGCGGCTCAACGGTGACTTTCACCAAGCGCGGCATCGGCGATGTCCTGCTGTCCTGGGAGAATGAAGCCCATCTGGTGCTGAAGGAAACCGGCGGCGCCTACCAGATCGTCTATCCGTCGCGCTCGATCCTGGCCGAACCGCCGGTGGCGGTGGTGGACAGCAATGTTGACCGCAAGAAGACCCGCGCCACCGCCGAAGCTTACTTGCGCTTCCTCTACACGCCGCAGGCGCAGGAGATCGTGGCCAAGAACTTCTACCGTCCGCGCGACGCCAAGATCCTGGCCAAGTATCGCAAGCAATTCCCCGACATCTCGCTTGGCACCATCGACAAGGAGTTTGGTGGCTGGGACAAGGCGCAGGCCACCCACTTCGCCAATGGCGGCGTCTTCGACCAGATCTACGCGCCCGGCAAGTAATCGCATCAAAATCGAAATTCCGAGTCTTCCCCCAACTTTCCGGGGCTGGTGAAAACCAGTCCCGGAATTTTTTTGTTGGGACGAAGGGGCGGGGCGGTTGCTTGCCTGTGCGCCCGGCCTGTTCCATTCTCCCTCCTCCCAAAACCGGAGACTGGACCATGTCCGACATTTCCCGCCGCCTGATGATGACGACCGGACTGTCTCTCGCCGGCATGGCCTGCCTCTCACGCACTGCCCTGGCGCAAGGCGGCACCACCACCGGCCCCGCGCCCACGGCCCATGTCGAGCGGCTGGACCCCAGCCTGGACGCCCTGATCGACGCCAACGCGCCGGTCGAAGTCATCATGGACGGTTATCAATGGGCGGAAGGCCCGGTGTGGATCGGCGGCGCGGACGGCCATCTGCTCGCCTCCGACCCGCCGCAGAATGTGATCCATCAATGGTCGCCCAAGACCGGCGGCAGCGTCTGGCTGCGGCCGTCCGGCTATCAGGGCCCGCCCACGCCGCGCCTGCGTGAAGCCGGCTCCAATGGCCTGTTCCTGGGGCGCGGCGGGCTGCTGGTCGCCGACAGCGGCAACCGCTGCATCACCCAGATCGACCTGGCCACCAAGACGCGGTCCGTCATTGTCGACCGCTTCGAGGGCAAGCGCCTCAATAGTCCCAACGACCTGTGCGTCTCGCCGGTCGATGGCTCAATCTATTTCACCGATCCGGCCTATGGCCTGACCGGCACCGAAAAATCGCCGGACCGCGAGCTGGATTTCACCGGCGTATTCCGCGTCGCGCCCGACAACAGCATCAGCCTGATCGGCAAGTATGGCGCGCCCAACGGTGTGGGCATTTCCCCGGATGGCCGCCGCCTCTATCACACCGACCGCGAGATGGGCTGGGTGGTGCATGAGCTGGATGCGCAGGGCCGCTCGCTTTCGTCGCGGCCGTTCATCGACCGCGCCGCGCAGGGGTTCAAGTCCACCAGCGGCGACGGCTTCAAGGTGGATTCGATGGGCAATCTCTGGATGTCGGGCGACGGCATCAGCATCGTCAATCCGCAGGGCAAGCGCATCGGCGTCATCCGCATCACGGGACCGGCCGCCAATTGCGAGCTGGGCGCCGATGGCTATCTCTATATCGCCGCCAACAAGCATTTGATGCGGGTAAAGGTGAAGGCCCGGAAAATCCGCGCCTGACCGGCGGATTTCGGCGCGAAATCTGGCTTCCGGACCATTTGACTTGTCCGGGGCGCTCGCTCACGCTTGCCCCATGCAAGACGCGCCGAAGATGCGCGCAACATATGGGGTAGGGCATGAAACGGTATCTGTTCGTGGCCTCGGCGCTGTGCGCCGGTCTTGTTCTGCCGGTCCTGACATCCAGCGCCCAATCCCCGCCGCAGTTGCCGCCGATCCGGAGCGCCAGCGGCGTGGGCGCCGGCGCGGACGCGGAGTTCATCCGTGCCAAGGGGGCAAACCCCAACAAGCTCGACTTCACAGTGGACGAGGCCACCATGGCGGGGCTTTCGGTCTCGCCCAAAGGCGACAGTGTCCTTTTTGATTTGCTGGGACACATATACCGATTGCCCATTCATGGCGGCACGGCGGAATCCCTGACCCAGGCCAGTGGCATCGCCGTCAACGCCCATCCGCGTTTCTCGCCCGACGGCAACCGCATCGTTTTTGTCTCCGACCGCGGCGGCCAGGACAATCTGTGGGTGATGAATGCCGATGGCTCCAGTCCGCGCATTCTCTATAGCGATCCCACCATGCGTTTCACCGACCCGGCCTGGTCGCCGGACGGCAGGACCATCGTGGCGGTGCGCAACGTGCCGTCGCCGGGCCGTGGCTGGCACCGGCGCACCTGGGCGCTGGCGCTGGTGCCGGCGGGCGGCGGCAAGCCGCGCGAACTGCTGGCGGGCACCTCGGACCAGTACTATGCCCCGACCTTCTCGCCCGACGGACGCTACGTCTATTTCCATTCCGCCATCATGGCGTATCGCGGGCTTTCCATTTTCCAGTACCGCCAGAAGGTGAAGCGCATCGAGCTGGCGACGGGTAAGGTGGAAACCGTCACCACGCCGGAAAAGCCCGACCTCACCAAGAGCAGGATCGCCACGCCCTGGGTGATGGCCTATCACGAGCTGGACGAACGCAGCCCGGCGGAGATGGAGCCGCATCCCGATCCCTCGGGGCGCTACGTCGCCTATGCCAAGGAAATGCCGGAGGACAATTACTTCTGGCGCCGCCATCACCTGAAGGGCACCACCGCCCTGGTGCTGCTGGATACCCAGACCAGGACCGAGAAGGTGCTGGTCAATCCCGTCACCCGCGATGTCTCGCGCTCCCACGCTTATTATGTCGACACCCAGATGCCCGGCCATGACTGGACGCCCGACGGCAAGTCGGTGCTGTTCTGGCGCGAAGGCCATCTGTGGAAGGTGGATGTGGCAACCAATGACGTCACCCAGATTCCCTTCACCGCCCGCTATCAGCGCACCGTCAGCGAACTGGTAAAGCCCAAGCTCAACGCCGCCAATGCCGCCAACTTCACGCCGCGCCTGTATCTGTGGCCCGCCCTGTCGCCCGACAAGCGCACCCTGGTGTTCGGGGCGCTGGGCCGCTTGTGGCGCAAGGACATGGCCGGCAACGCCGCCGCGACGCCGATGATCGCCGGTGACGGCAAGGGACCGGCCGAGATCACGCCAGCCTGGTCGCCCGACGGCACCAGGCTGGCCTTCGCCAGCTGGCATGACGAAAAGCTGGGCGCGCTGAACGTCCTGGATGTCGCCAGCGGCAAGGTCACGCAAAGCTGCGCCGGGGCCACCGCCTTCATTCATCCGCGCTGGGAAAAGGGCGGCACGCTGGTGGTGACCGCGCGCACGGTCGCGCCGACCGAGGCCTCGCCCTGGGACGGCGGCAGTTGGGAGCTGCGCCGAATCAACATGGGCACCTGCTCGCAAGACCGCATCACGCAACTGGCCTTCAGTCAGCCGGCCCAGATCATGTCTGATGGGCGTATTTCCTTCACCCGCCAGAGCCGCTCCAAGAACCCGATGGCAATGATGGAGCCATTCCCCGGTGAAGACACCACGTCACGCGTCTTCGAGGTGATTACGGTAGCTCCCAACGGTGGCAGCGAACGTCGTCATGCGCTTTTTCCGCCCCGTAGCGGTTCCGGTAATAGCCCGATGTTAATGCCCGATGGGAGGTCCGTGTTATTT
>JAZKDV010000046.1:0-9376 GCA_040387395.1 Pseudomonadota bacterium
ATCTTAAAGTGGCGGCATTGGCGGTGATCTGGGCGAGGCAATCGGACAGGGCAGCGCGAAAGGCTTCCTCGGGCCGCATCCCGGCAGCCACATAGGACGGCGCCGCCTTGACCGGCTGGGCCGGACCCAGATTGCGGCGGACAAGGGAATGAATGGTGACGCGCGGATCGTCCATGGCCGCGACCCTAGGACCAAAGCGCGCGAGGCATCAATCGTGGGGCCTCAAATAGGGCGCGTTGGCAGGCCGGCGGCTGCCAGCGCTTGTTTTGCCTGCGCGATGCTGACTTCACCAAAGTGGAAGATCGAAGCCGCCAGCACGGCGCTGGCATGACCCTTGGTCACGCCATCCACCAGGTCCTGGACATTGCCCACCCCGCCCGAGGCGATCACCGGCACCGGCACCGCATCGGCCACGGCGCGGGTCAGTTCCAGGTCATAGCCCGACTTGACGCCGTCGCGGTCCATGGAGGTGAGCAGCACTTCGCCGGCGCCATAGCCGACCAGCTTGCGGGCATGTTCCACGGCATCAATGCCGGTGGGCTTGCGCCCGCCATGGGTGAAAATCTCGTAGTTGCCCTTTTCGCCCTTCTTGGCGTCGATGGCGGCGACGATGCACTGGCTGCCGAACTTTTCCGCCGCCTCCTTGACGAATTCCGGGTTCGACACGGCGGCGGTGTTGATCGAGACCTTGTCAGCGCCCGCCAGCAGCAGCGCGCGGATGTCTTCCAGGGTGCGCACCCCGCCGCCCACGGTCAGCGGCATGAAGCAGACTTCCGCTGTCCGACGTACAACATCCAGGATCGTGCCGCGATTTTCATGGCTGGCGGTGATGTCGAGAAAGCAGAGCTCATCGGCCCCGGCCTTGTCATAAAGAATGGCCTGCTCAACCGGATCGCCGGCATCGCGCAGGCCCTCGAAGTTCACGCCCTTGACCACGCGGCCATCCTTGACGTCGAGGCAAGGAATGATGCGGACTTTGAGCATTACATGCGTCCCTTCGCCATGGCGGCGATGTTCATCAGGGTGCGGCCCGTCACAGCTTCGGCGGGCACGCCGGTGGTGCGGGTCAATACTTCTGCTTCCAGCAGCATGTCCAGCGCCTCGCCCAATTTGTCGGTATTCCAGCGCTGGGCCTGGGCCTTGAAAGCCGCGCTGCGCGAAAAATGCACTGGCGGCCGAAGCCGCTTCATCACCGTGTCGAGGGCTTCGCCGCGCTGGGTGCTTTCGCGCGCCTGCAGCAGCCTCTGGAAATGGCCCATGGCGCTGCGGATGATCTGGGCGGGGTTGGTGTCGGAGACCCACAGCCGTTCCAGCTCGCGGTCCAGTTTCACCAGGTCACCGCTGGCCGCGGCATCGCAGGCGCTTTCGCTGCGCGCCTCGGCCTCGTCGCCCATCACGGCGCGCACATCTTCCAGCGCCACCTGTTTCTTGCCGTGCATGTAGAGAAGCAGCTTTTCGATTTCCTTGCGGGTCACGCCCCGGTCCGAGCCCAGCCGCGACACCGCGTCTTCCAGCGCATCGGGGGCGATGGACAGGCCTTCGGCGCGCAGGGCATCGCGCACCACATCACCCAGGTCGCGCACGGAGTCGGGATAGCACTGGATGGCGGCGGCGCTCTTGTGATCGTCGAACAGCTTGCGCAGCGCCGAGCTCTTGGCCAGGTCGCCGGCCTCGATCACCACCAGCGCGTCGCCCTTGGTGTCGTCCATAAAGGATTCGACGATTCCCGCCAGGTCATTGCCCGCGCCGCGCACCCGCACCACCCGGCGCCCACCCATCATCGAAATGGCGGCAGCTTCATCGGCCAGACGCGCCGGATCGGCCAGCAGCACCGTCTCGCTCAGGTCCGCGACATTGAAGGGATCGGTGAGATCGGGCGCCACGCTCTTGAGCAGCTTTTCGGCGCGTTCCTGCACCAGGCCTGCATCGGGACCATAGACCAGCGCCAGCATCAATCCCTTGGGTGGCGCGGCGGCATAGCGGTCGGCTTCGTGATTCTTGACGATCATTTCTGGCGCCGGAACCAGACACCCAGTTCCAGCCGGATGCGTTCGGCCATGTCCTGCACCGCATGCTTGCCGGCATCCTGCTCGGCGGCGAGGGTGGCATAGGGCGATTGCACCACGTTGTAGGACGACAATTCGCTCTGGTTGCCGCGATACAATTCCTTGCCGCCGGCATCGCTCAGCACATAGCGGGCCTGCATCCGTGTGTTGTAGCGGGTGATGGTGGCGTCGTTCTGCAGCGCAATGCCCTGGCTGAATTCGCTCAAGGTGACCTTGAGGCGATAGCGCTTGCCCGCCTGCACCCCATCGGTATTGAGGATCTCGATCAACCGGGTGCGCAGTTCGAATCCGTTGCGCTCGGCAATGTCCTCGACATAGATCGCCGACATCTGCGGCGCTGTGTTGCTGCCATACAGCGGCTGGAAACCGCAGCCCCCGAGCAGGATGCCAAGCGCAGCAAGGGCCGCGATCCGCATCATGCGACGATATTGACGATACGGTTTGGCACCACGATCACTTTCTTGGGCGCCTTGCCTTCCAGGGCGCGGATCACGCCTTCGTCCGCCAGGGCAGCGGCCTCGACCGTCTTGCTGTCGGCATCCTTGGCCATGCTGATCTCGCCGCGACGCTTGCCATTGACCTGAATGGCGATGGTGACGGAGTCCGACGCCGTCAGGGCCGGATCATATTTGGGCCAGGGGGTTTCCGCCACCAGCTTGGCATGGCCCAGCGCCTGCCAGCAGCTTTCCGCCAGGTGCGGCATCATCGGGGCGGCCAGCAGCACGATGGCTTCCAGCGCCTCGCGGCGGGCGGCGGGATTGGCATTGGGCGCGGCGCCGATGGCGTTGGCGAGGGTGTAAAGCTGGGCCACGGCGCTGTTGAAGCGCAAATTTTCCAGATGTTCGGTCACGGCCTGGACGGCCTTGTGCACCGCCTGGCGCAGGGTCTTGGAGTCCGCGTCATCGGCGCTGATCGCGGTTCCGGGCGCGGGCAGGTCCGTTGCTTCCGTGCACAAGCGGTAGATGCGCTGGACAAAGCGCCAGCAGCCTTCGGCGCCGGCATCGGTCCATTCAATGTCGCGTTCCGGCGGCGTGTCCGACAGCATGAACCAGCGGATGGTGTCGGCGCCGTAGTCGGCGATGATGGTCTCCGGCGCGATCACGTTCTTCTTCGACTTGGACATTTTCTCGGACGCGCCGATCGCCACCGGCGTATCGGTGCCCAGGAAAAAGGCCTTGCCGTCGCGCTTCTCGATCTCGTCCGGCGTCACCCAGTTGCCGGACGCATCCTTGTAGGTCTCGTGGCAGACCATGCCTTGGGTGAACAGGCCGGCAAAGGGTTCGGGTTCGCTCACCAGGCCCAGCTTGGACATGGCGCGGGTGAAGTAGCGCGCATAGAGAAGATGCAGGATCGCGTGCTCGATGCCACCGATATACTGGTCCACCGGCATCCAGTAATCGGCGTCTGTCTTGTCCACCGGCGCATCGGCATGGGGATTGGTGAAGCGCAGGAAGTACCAGGACGAGTCCGCAAAGGTGTCGAGCGTGTCGGTGTCGCGCACCGCGGCGCCCTTGCAGGTCGGGCAAGTGGTCGTCTTCCACGCCGTGTCGGCATCCAGCGGATTGCCCTTGACGTTGAAGTTGATGATTTCGGGCAGCTTGACCGGAAGCTGGTCAACGGGCACCGGCACCACGCCGCATTTGGCGCAATGAACCATGGGAATGGGGCAGCCCCAGGGACGCTGGCGCGACACCAGCCAGTCGCGCAGCCGGTAATTGACCGTGCGCTCGCCGATGCCGTCCTTTTCCAGGCGCGCGGCGACTTCCGCCTTGGCCTGCTCCACCGTCATGCCGTCCAGGAAACGCGAATTGGCCAGCTTGCCCGGGCCGACATAGGCTTCCTTGCCCACGTCAAAGGTCTTGGGATCGGCATCCGACGGCAACACCACCGGTGTGACGTTCAATTTGTATTTGCGGGCAAAATCCAGGTCGCGCTGGTCATGCGCCGGGCAGCCGAAGATGGCGCCGGTGCCGTAGCCCATCAGCACAAAGTTCGCCACCATCACCGGCAGCTTCCAGTCGGGATCGAAGGGATGCGCCGCCGTCAGGCCGGTGTCATAGCCCAGCTTCTCGGCCTTTTCGATTTCGGCTTCCGCCGTGCCCGTCTTGCGGCATTCGGCGATGAAGTCTTCGAGGCTTTTGTCCTTGGCCGCCAGCTCCTGCGCCAGCGGATGATCGGGCGACAGCGCCACGAAAGACGCGCCGAACAGCGTGTCGGGGCGCGTCGTGAACACATCCAGCTTTTCGCTGTTGGACAAGGTGAACTGGAAGCGCAGGCCTTCGCTGCGGCCGATCCAGTTCTTCTGCATGGTGCGGACCTTTTCCGGCCAGCGGTCCAGCGTTTCCAGGCCTTGCAGCAATTCGTCGGCAAAGGCGGTGATCTTGAAGAACCATTGCGACAGCTTGCGGCGCTCGACGATGGCGCCGCTGCGCCAGCCGCGCCCGTCGATCACCTGCTCATTGGCGAGCACGGTCATGTCGACCGGGTCCCAGTTCACATCGGCTTCGCTGCGATAGACGAAACCGGCCTTGTAGAATTCCAGGAACAGCTTTTGCTGCTGGTGATAATATTCGGGATCGCAGGTGGCGAACTCGCGGCTCCAGTCGATGGACAGGCCCATCATCTTGAGCTGGTCGCGCATCGCCGCGATGTTTTCATACGTCCAGTCGCGCGGGCTCACGCCCTTGTCGCGCGCCGCATTCTCCGCCGGCAGGCCGAAGGCATCCCAGCCCATGGGATGCAGCACGTTGTAGCCCTGGGCGCGGCGGAAGCGGGCGATGACGTCGCCCATGGTGTAGTTGCGGGTATGGCCCATATGGATGCGCCCCGACGGATAGGGGAACATCTCCAGCACATAGTATTTCGGCTTGCCGGACTGGGATGGCGTGGCGAACAGCGCGCGCGCATCCCATTCCTGCTGCCAGTGTTTTTCGGATTCCTTGGCGTTGTAACGCGCCATGTCGCGAAGCCTTAGTTGGCGGTGACGCTGGCGAGGCGCAATTCGCGGGCGCGGGTCAGGATGGAATCTTCCAGCTTGTGGGCCGTGTCCGGGCTGGGCTGGGCTTCGGCCCAGGCATTGCCCTGGCGCACCTGGCGGAACACCACGACCTTCAGGCCGTCGGCGCGCAGGGTGCGGTCCATGATGTAGACGGTCACTTTCAGGCGCTCATTGGGGCTGGCGGGCGCGACATACCATTCCGAGATGATGACGCCGCCGAACGGATCGGCTGAGACCAGCGGCAGGAAGCGCAGCGTGTCGAGCGAGGCGTGCCAGAGGAAGGAATTGACGCCCAAGGTCATGCGGGTCGAGCCGCTGGAAATATTGACGCCGGTTTCCATGTCCCGGGTGCCGTCATTCGAGGAGCCGCAAGCCGCCAGGAGCAGCGCACACAACAGGGCAGGCAGAACGCGCATGGACATCATTTTCCCAGGGTCTGGAGGGCACTAAGGCCGAAAGCGCTTATAGCGGCGGGGCCGAAAAGGCGCAACGGCGGCGGGGGCATCCTGCGGCGGCATATTTGCTTTTAATTTCAATGATTTAGATCGAAACCGGATTGCGGATTGGTAACCTGACGGGCGAACCCTCGCCTTCAGAGCAATGCGGAGATTGCCGCGATGCCGCTGAAGGCGGGGGGGAGCAGGCCGGCATTGCGCGGCGTGACCCCGCCCAGGGCATAGACCGGCACCATCCCATGCTGCGCCATGAACCCCGCCCGCGCCGGGGTCAACCCGGCTACGCCCTTGTGGCTGGTAGTGGCAAAGACCGGCGAAAGAAACACCGCATCCAGTTCGCGCGCCTGCATCAGCGTGCGCAGCGAATGCGCCGAGGCGGTGATGATCCAGTCCGGATGGCGGCAGCGCCAATGCATCGCCTCGCGGATGCGCGCCTCCGGCAGATGCAGGCCGGCTGCGCCGATCGCTTGCGCCAGTTCGGGATCATCGGCGATCAGCAGCGGCGCAATGCCATGAAGCTCCTGCGCCAGCGCCGCGCGTTTGCGTGCGTCACGGCTGCGCACCACTATCAGCCCGCCGCGCGGCAGGCGCGATGCCGCACCGGCCCAGTCGGCCTTGCGGTCATCGGTCATCAGCACCAGCGGCATCTCGTGATTGAGACGCGCCTGCCACCTTGCTAGGTTCGCCGCCATGAGCATCCCGGAAAATCTGGCCGCCATATTGGCCCGCATCGATGCGGCGCGAAAGGCGGCAATCGCGCCCGCCCCGCACACCCGGCTGGTGGCCGTGGCCAAGACGGTGGAGGAAGACGGCATTCGCGAAGCCTTGTTGGCCGGCCAGCGGCTGTTCGGCGAGAACCGGGTGCAGGAAGCCCAGCGCAAGTATCCGGCGCTGAAGGCCCAGTTTCCCGACCTGGAATTGCATCTGGTCGGCCCCCTGCAGAGCAACAAGGTGCGCGACGCGATTGGCCTGTTCGACGTGATCCAGACTCTGGACCGCGAGAAGCTGGCGGATGCGCTGGCGGCAGAACAGGAAAAGGGAAGCAGGATTCCGCGGCTGCTGGTGCAGGTGAACACCGGCGAGGAAGCGCAAAAGGCAGGCGTGCTGCCGCGCGAGGCCGCAGCACTGATCGCTTATGCCCGCGCCAGGAACCTGCCGGTCGAAGGCCTGATGTGCATTCCGCCCGCCGACGATGACGCCGCGCCGCATTTCGCGCTGCTGGCCAAGATCGCGCGCGACAATGGCCTTTCAGAACTCAGCATGGGGATGAGCGGGGATTTCGAGCTGGCGGTGAAATTCGGCGCGACGCATGTGCGGGTGGGCACGGCGATCTTCGGCGCGCGCGCCCCGTTGGACGATCAGTCGATCTGAACCAGATCGCCGGGCTGAAACTGTTCGATCGCCGCCAGCGCGTCAGCATAATTCAGCGCGACGCAGCCATGGGTCGGGGAGAAATCGGGCCGCGCCAGGTGCAGGAAAATCGCGCTACCCTTGCCCGCCACCACCGGATCGTGGTTATAACCCAGCACCGCCACCAGATCGTAGAGATGGTCCTCGCGCCACATATCCTCGGCGCTGGCGGGATAGGGCAGCTTCACCAGCCGGTTGTAATGGGGATCGCCCGGCGCATCGCACCAGCCATCGTCTTTTTCAATCGCGCGCAGCGGTAAAGACGTTTGTGGTTTTGCGATGCGGTCGGCGCGGTAGAAAATCTCGCGCACCGGCCAGGTGCCGCGCGGCGTGATGCCGTCGCCTTCGCCGCCTTTCACCGCAATGCCGCCCGGACCGATGGCGCAGCGCCGAAGCCCCGCGCCCCAGTCGAGCCACGCGCCGTCAGCGCCTGAAGTCACGATCAGATTCATGGAAGGACAATAGCCTCAATGGAGGCTGGCGATAACCGGGGTATAGGGCGCAGTATCCGTCATGCTGCGCCGATAGGCGTAAAGCGCACGGTTGGCGGTTTCGCCGTCCACGCCCTTGGCCGACATCGCGCCGGTCAGGGCCAGCATTTCCAGCGTGTCGGGCGAGGCAGGAGCGTCGGCGAAAGCCGGAGCGACCGATAAAGAAGCCATGTCCATGTTCGGCAGATGGGGCAACTCGCCAGAGGGCAGAGAAAGTTTCGGGGTGATGTTCGCCGCTGCGACGCGCGCAGGCGCCGCTTCGTCATCGCCGTCCAGCCAGGCCATGACGGTGTCTTCAACGCTTTTGCCGGTCAGCGATTCAAAGGCGAGGCTGGCCACGGCGCCCACCGCGCCCCACAGTCCGCCATACAGCGTGCCGCCCGCGATCTTTTCCACCGGGTCCAGGCGGTCGCCGGTGGCGGCGCGGTAAATGGTGCCGATCACCGGCAGGTGCTGCAGCGGATTGACCACGTCCCACAGGTGATCGAAAAAATCTTCTTCCTCCGGCGCAGTTTTGGCGTCGGCGACCTTGGCTTCGGCGGCCGCAGGCGGGGCCGCCGGCGTGCGCAGGGTTCCGTATGGCGGCATGGCCACCATCGTCTTGCGCACCGGGTCGAAGGTCATCATCACCCTGAACCAAAGCAAGCGCCGCGCCAGCAATTTTCCCGCGGCTTTGCTGCAAATTCAGTCCCCATGCCGCGCATCAGCCCGGCAAGATTTGCCGCCCGCGGCGCAAGCGGTCTAGTCTTGGCGACCCCAAACCGCAAAGCGACTCATGCCGACACGCATCCTTCTGGCTGAAAGCGATTCCGTTCTGCGCGCCAGCCTGGCCGAGCAGCTTCAGCATGAAGGCTATGACGTGGTGGCCGCCGCTGATGCGCAGGATGCGGCCCATGCGGCCCACACCGGCACCTTCGCCTTCGCCATTGTCGGGCTGGGAGAAGACGCGGCGGCGGACTTGCGGGCGGCGGGATTGAGCGCGCCCCTGCTGCTGCTGGGCGAAAGCACCGCCCAGGAAAGCCTGGCCAAGCCGTTCCGTTTTTCCGCGCTGCTGGCGCGGATGCACGCCCTGATGACCCATCATGCCGGCAGCGGCGATGCGGCGGTCCGGATCGGGCCTTACACCTTCCACCCGTCCGCCAAGCTGCTGCAGGCGGGCCAGCGCAAGGTGCGGCTGACCGAGAAGGAAACCAATATTCTCAAGTTCCTTCATGCCAGCGCCGGCACGGTGCCGCGCGATATCCTGCTGCATGAAGTCTGGGGGTATGGCCCGGCGGTGGCCACCCACACCCTGGAAACCCACATTTACCGCCTGCGCAAGAAGATCGAGCAGGACCCGGCCCGGGCCCAGATCCTTTTGACCGAGGGCGGCGGCTATCGCCTCTCGGCCTAGATTCATCTCTTGGACGCCTCGCCGTTAACGTCTTGTTTAATGCGCGTTAACAACTGGCTTCTAGAACAGCGGGATGGGAAAGCCCCCGCCCAAATCCGTAACCCCTTCCGCGCCCGGCCCACGCCGGCGCAGCCGCGCCCCAAATCCCACCTCGCGCCCGGCTTCCGCCCATTCCGACTCCCCGCCCCGCGAACCCCGGCGCCGCGCCACCTGGCCCTATGTCCTGGTGATGCTGGCCGCCTGGGGGCTGATCTTTGGCGGCCTGTTCTTCTCGCATTTCCTGTCCAGCCTGCCCGACGTCGGCAACCTGATGGTCGCCGGCCCATCGCAGGACATCACCATCCTGGATGACCGCGGCCGCCAGATCGCGCGGCGCGGGCTGACCCAAGGCCAGATGGTCAAGGCTGAAGACCTTCCCGATTACGTCTCCAACGCCTTTGTCGCCATCGAGGACCGCCGCTTCCGCAGCCATCTGGGCGTCGATCCCATCGGGTTGGTGCGCGCCGCCACGACCAACATGATGGCGGGCCGCGTGGTGCAGGGCGGCTCGACGCTGACTCAGC
>JAZKDV010000046.1:9386-32038 GCA_040387395.1 Pseudomonadota bacterium
AGCCCCAGCCGCACTTACGAACGCAAGGCGCAGGAAGCCATGCTGGCCCTGTATCTGGAGTCGCGCTACACCAAGAACCAGCTCCTCACTTTGTATCTCAACCGCGTCTATTTCGGCGCTGGCGTGTACGGCCTGGAAGCGGCGGCGCAGAAATTCTTCGGCAAGCATGCGAGCGAGCTGGGCCTGACGGAAGCGGCGATGATCGCGGGCAGCGTCAAGGCCCCGGCCCGCTACAATCCCATCGCGGATACCGATGCCTCGCTGACCCGCGCCCGCATCGTGCTCAGAGCCATGCAGGATGCCGGATATATCGACGACGAAACCCGCACGATGGCGCAGGCGACGCGGCCGCGCATCGTGCATGTCACCGGCACGCCGGGCGCGGGCTGGTTCGCCGACTGGATCGTGTCGCGGTTGCGCGACCATGTCGGCGTCAGCGCCGAGCCCATCATTGTCGAGACCAGCTTCGATCTTCAGACCCAGACCCTGGCCGAGCGCGCCGTGACACGCGGACTGGCGGGCGATGGCGAAGCGCTGAATGCGGGACAGGCCGCGCTGGTGGCGATGACGCCGGACGGCGCGGTCAGGGCCATGGTCGGCGGACGCAGCTATGGCGCCTCCACCTTCAACCGCGCCACCGATGCGGTGCGCCAGCCCGGCAGCGCCTTCAAGCCCTTTGTCTATCTGGCCGCGCTGGAGCATGGCCACACGCCGGATGAGACCATCAACGACGCGCCGATCGACATCAAAGGGTGGAAGCCGACGAATTTCGAAGGCCGCTTCATGGGCCAGATTCCGCTGATCGAAGCCTTTGCGCGCTCATCCAATTCCGCCGCCGCCCAGCTCACCGCCGAGGTCGGTCCCAAGGTGGTGGCGCGCACCGCGCGGCGGCTTGGCATCGCCTCGCCCATGGCGGAAGTCTCGTCGCTGGCGCTGGGCACATCGGGCGTCACGCCGCTGGAGCTGACCGGCGCCTATGCGCCGTTCGCCAACGGCGGCATCGGCGTCGAGCCCTTCGGAATTCTCAAGGTGCGCACCAAGGCGGGCAGAATCCTGTATGCGCGCAAGGCGCCCGGCCATGACGCGGTGATGACCGCCAACGACAATATCCAGATGACGCGCCTGATGATGCAGACGCTGGCCACCGGCACCGGCAAGGCCGGCCGGCTGGCGGACCGCGACAGCGCCGGCAAGACCGGCACCACCCAGGATTTCCGCGACGCCTGGTTTGTCGGCTTTTCCGCCGACCTGGTCACGGGCGTGTGGATCGGCAACGACAACAATGCCCCGATGATCAAGGCCACTGGCGGCGGGCTACCGGCGCGCATCTTCAAGAACTTCATGGACGATGCGGGCAAGAACCTTACCCCGCGTCCCCTGATCGGCACCACCCTGGTCGCGTCGGCGGAGCAGGTCGTGGCGCAGGATGCGCCCGAGCAGCCGCAGGACGAAAAATCCCGCCCGGACGCCTTCCAGCGCATCCTCAGCGGGTTGTTCGGCGGCTAGGCCCCCGGGCGCGGACGCGCCCAATCGAATAGCGGGCGCAGCGTTCAGTTCGCTACGCAGCGTATCTTTGAAGCTCGCGCCCATGCGCCTTGAGCCAGTCCTGCGGCCCATCCAGATCATCCACCAACGAACGCACATGGGCCCAGAAACGCGGGCTGTGGTTCATTTCGCGCAAATGCGCCGCTTCATGCGCCACCACATAATCCAGCACGAAATGGGGGGCCAGGATCAGCCGCCAGGAAAAAGACAGCGAGCGCGTCGAGGAGCAGGAGCCCCAGCGGCTGGTGGTGTCGCGCACCGTGATGCGCGATGGCTTGGCGTTCAGGCGGGCGGCATGGGCCAGTGAGCGTTCCTCGAACAAGGCGCGCGCTTCACGCTTGAGAAAATCCAGCACCCGGCGCGGGGCATGGGCCTCGCGCCCGCGCACCCAGATGATGCCTTCTTCGCGCCACACCGGCGCGGGACCCTTGGCGCAGGCGCGGATTTCATGCGGCACGCCCTTGAAGGGAATGACCGCGCCGGGCGCGAGCGCCACGGGGCCGGCCACCTTGGCAAGCTGGCCGGAAATCCATGCGGTCTCACCGCGCGCGAATTCCAGCGCCACCGCCAGGCCGCGGCGCGATGGCGCGGTGACACTGACTTCGCCGGTGGCGGGATGAACCTTGACGATCATGCGCCGGGCGCGCGGATTGAGCCGCACCTTCACTTCCAGCATCTGGCCATCGATCTTGAGAAGCTCGCGGCGGACCGGTTCAGGCTTGGACTTGAAAAACACCGGATATATGCCTCGCGCGCTGATGTGTGATATGTAGCCCGGATCGCGCCGTCACCGGAAGATTTATTCGCGTCATGTTTCCCAAAGAAATGAAACAACCGGAACAGATTGCAGGATTTGCAAGCATCGTGGCGCTGGCATTGCTGCTGGGCGCGCTGGGCTTTCAATACATCCATCATCTGCCGCCGTGCGAGATGTGCCATTGGCAGCGCTGGCCGCACATCGCCGCCGCCACGATCGGTTTGCTGGGCGCCACTGTGTGGAAATGGGACAGCAGGATCCTGAGCGTGGGCGCGATCGCGCTGACCGCCGGACTGGGACTTGTTCTCACCGCGCCGCCGCTATGGCCCTACATCGCACTCGTCACGGTGGCACTGGCGGGCCTGGCAGCGTCACAGAAAGGCGTGCATGGACTTGCGATCATGGCCATCGTGCTGGTGGCCGTGTCCGGCCTTCTGGGCGCTTATCAAACCGGCATGCAGGAAGGCATCCTGCCGGGACCCACCGCCTGCATCGTGGCCAAGCCCTATATCGTCGGCAGCGGCGCGCCCGATCCGGAAATCAGCTGCAATGTCGTGACCTGGGATCTGTTCGGCCTGTCGCTGGCGGCGCTGAATGCCATCTTCTCGCTGGGTGCCGCCGCCATTGCGACCGTACTGCTTTTGAAGAAGCGCGCATGACCCGCAAACCGAAACCCGCCGCGCCGGGAAACGCCGCCGACATCGAGGCCATGATCCGGGTGGATCATGCCGGAGAGTATGGCGCGGTGCGCATCTATGAAGGCCAGCTTGCGGTGCTGCGCAGTCGCAAGGGCGCCGAACACAGCGTCGAGACCATCGCGCACATGGCCGAACAGGAACAGCGCCATCTGAAGGCCTTCGACAAGTTGATCAATGAACGCAAGGTGCGGCCCACCGCGCTGGAGCCGGTGTGGCGCGTCGCCGGTTTCGCGCTGGGCGCGGCCACCGCCGCCCTGGGCGAAAAAGCCGCGTTTGCCTGCACCGCCGCGGTCGAAGAAGTGATAGACGAACATTACGCCGCCCAGATCAAGGCACTAGAAGACGGCAAGGACCCGGCGCTGAAAGGGCAGATCGAGGAATTCCGCGCCGACGAAGCCGCCCATCGCGACACCGCGCTGGCGGAAGGCGCCGAACAGGCGCCCGGTTACAAGCTGCTGAGCGAGACGATCAAGGCCGGCTGCCGGATTGCCATCAAGCTCTCAGAGAAAATCTGAGCCTCAGGGTTCAAGCACCGAGTCCCAGTACAGATAGTCGGTCCAGCTTTCGTGCAGGTAATTGGGCGGAAAGCGGCGGCCATGCTCACGCAGCTCGATCACCGTCGGCTGGTGCGGCCGGATGCGCGGATGCATCCGGGCCTGGTTGGGCATGCGCCCGCCCTTGGTGAGATTACAGGGTGAACAGGCCGTAACGACATTCTCCCAGGTCGTGCGCCCGCCTTTGCTGCGCGGGATCACATGGTCAAACGTGAGGTCCTTGGGATCGCCGCAATACTGGCACTCGAACTGGTCGCGCAGGAAAACATTGAACCGCGTGAAAGCGGGGCGGCGCGCGGGGCGGATATAGGTCTTGAGCGACACCACCGAGGGCAGCTTCATCTCGAAGCGGGCCGAGTGCACCACCCGGTCATATTCCTCAAGAATGGTGACGCGATCCAGGAACACCGCCTTGATGGTGTCCTGCCAGGACCAGAGCGAAAGGGGGTAATAGCTCAGCGGCCGATGGTCGGCATTGAGCACAAGCGCCGGGCAATTGCCGGAGGTAACGGCGGCGGCTAACACGGAAGAAATCCCCTGAAGGCAAATCTCCTTTGCGGGTCCGACTTTAGGGCCAAGCCCTTCGGTGCCTCAAGAGGCTAGCCGATTCGCTATGACGGTTTGCAGACACAGTGTGTCTCGCCGGTTGTTTTCAACAGGCCCGCAAAACCCTGGTTCAGAAACTGTCCGGCGATGGCAAGGCCGTCCGGGTCGATGCCATGGCCCATGCCGCGGGCCAGATGCCATTGCACCAGGGCGCCCGACAGGCCCAGTTGCGTGGCGGCCATGAACAGCGCCTGGGGCGGGATTACCTGGTCGCTGTCGCCATGGGTGAGCAGCACGGGTGGATAGGGCGCGGCGCTTTGCGGCGGCGGCGCCGGCAGCATGCCGGAAAATCCCACGATGGCGGCGGGTTTGACCTTGCGCCTGAGGCCGACATGCAGCGACAGCATGGTCCCCTGACTGAACCCGGCCAGCGCCAGATTCTCGGGCGGGAGGCCAAGGCGCGCCAGTTCGGCGTCGAGATACTCTTCCAGCACCGGACCGGCGATCTCCACGCCCTTCTGCATCTCATGCGGATCGATGCGGGAAATGGGAAACCACTGGAAACCGGGGGCGCCGGGCACGCGCGTCGACGCGTTGGGCGCGGCAAAGGCCACGGTCGGCAGCAGGCCCTGCCAATGCGCGGCGAGCCCGATCAGGTCATTGCCGTCGGCGCCATAGCCATGCACCAGCACCACCAGATGGGTAGCGGGGCCGCGCACGGGCGCAAGGGTCGGACCGGTCAGTGCCATATTGGATTTCTATACGTTAGGTTGACGGAGCGACCACGAACCCGAGGCGAAGCCGAGGGCCTCGTGGCGCGACCATTGGAAAAGCCATGATTGTCACAAGGTTCGCACCCAGTCCAACGGGCTTGCTGCATCTGGGCCACGCCCTGGCCGCCATCACCGCCCATGAGAGCGGCGATGATTTCCTGCTGCGCATCGAGGACATCGACAAGGGCCGCAGCCGGGACAAATTCATCGAGGCGATTTTCTTCGACCTGAAATGGCTGGGCCTGAGCTGGGACGAACCCAGCTTGCGCCAGTCCACCCGCATGGGCGCCTATGCCGAGGCGCTGGTGAACCTGAAAGCGCGCGGCCTGGTCTATCCCTGTTTTTGCACCCGCGCTGAGATCGCAGCAGAAATCGCCCGCGCCGGCGAGGCCCAGCATGGACCAGAAGGCCCGCTCTATCCCGGCACCTGCCGGGCGCTATCGCCGGAAGAAGGCCTGCGCCGGATGGGCGCGGGCGAAAGCTATGCCCTGCGGCTGGACGTGGCCAAGGCGGCGGCGCAGACCGGGGCGCTGACCTTCAAGGAACATGGCCACCTGCATCCGGTCGATCCCTTTCGCTTCGGCGACATCGTGATCGCGCGCAAGGACATGCCGACCTCGTATCATCTGGCGATGGTGGTGGATGACGCCCACCAGCAGGTGTCGCTGGTGACCCGCGGCGAGGACCTGCTGGCGGCCGCGCACATCCAGCGGCTGCTTCAGGCCCTGCTCAAGCTGCCCGAGCCCGCCTATGCCCATCATCCTCTGGTACTGGACGATTCCGGGCGCAAATTTTCCAAGCGCGACGGCGCGGTGTCGCTGCAGTCGTTGCGCGAAGCCGGCCTCACCCCCGCCGACATCCGCGCCCGCATCGGGATCTAGGACGCGCCGTCGATCAGTTCGCGCAGGAAGGCCGTGTAATCCTCGAAGGCCCGGCGGCCCTGCTTGCTCAGCTTGACGCGGGTGCGCGGGCGGTTTTCGGCGAAGTCCTTTTCCACCGCGACATAGCCCGCCTGCTCCAGCGTCTGGATATGGGCGCCGAGATTGCCTTCGGTGGCGTCCACCAGCTTGCGCAGGCGCACGAATTCGATCTGCTCTGCGGCGGGCAACGCCTTGAGCGCCGCCATGATCTTCAGCCGCACCGGCTGGTGAATGAGATTGTCGGGCTGGTCCATCTCAGGCCTTGCGCATCCACAGACCCGTCAGCAGCAGCGAACCGCCACCCACCAGCGCCATCCAGTGGAAGAAATAGTCGGGCAGGTAAAAATAGGCGATGAGGGCCGATGCCGCCATGAAGATGCCCACCAGAATATAGCGCAGGCCAAGCCACAGCCCGATCGCCGCATAGATCGATCCGAACAGCAGCGGGTAATAAACACCCACCTGCAGATAATTTTGCGGCTTGAGCACCGAAAACAGCGCGAAGTTGAATAGCCACAGGATCACGACCAGCATGCCCATGCGCCAAGCTCGGCCGGGGCGGCCGGCATTCTGCCTCTGGCCGATCAGGACGCTGATGATCGCGAGCGCGGCGGTGATGCTCAGGGCGATCCACCACCAGCCCAGCCACATGCGTGTGGGGGCTGGCGCCAGTGCCTGCGCGCCATAGCCCAGAAGCCACACCACGCCCCAGACAAAACAGTAAGGCGCGCTCTGGCTGTAGCTGTAGGCCTCGAAGCTGCGGCGCTCGGCGGCGGCAACTTCCTTCAAGGCATCGGCGGCTTGTTCGGCGGTGATCATGGCTGTTCTCCCCAGTTCCAGATTACTCTATTCAATAGAGTAATCTGTGTCAACAGGATTTTCCTCTGCCCCTGCCCGTGTTACTTGGCCCACCATGTCCGATGTTCTCGACAGCCTTTTCGCCATCATCGCCGCCCGCAAGGGTGGTGACGCCAGCCAGTCCTACACCGCAAAGCTGCTGGCGGCGGGCGTGGAGAAGTGCGCCGCCAAGTTCGGCGAGGAGGCCACCGAAACGGTGATCGCGGCGATCCAGAAGGACAAGGCGGAGCTGGCCAAGGAATCCGCCGACGCGCTTTATCACCTGCTGGTGCTGTGGGCCGCCAGCGGCATCACACCGGACGATGTCTATGCGGTGCTAAGGGCCCGTGAAGGCACATCCGGGCTGGCCGAGAAGGCTTCTCGTTCCCAATAGCAGGCGCGAGGATTTTTGGCTGCTGAGCAGGAGCGCGAGCCGATGTGGGCGATCAGCCCATGAGGCGATGTGCGACGCCCTCAGCGGGCAAAAAGGCCGCGCCTAGGCTTTCTGCTCTTCTTCTTCGGCGAGACTCTTGACTAGGTCAAGCATACGTTTGCGCACCCGCACATCCTTGATCTTCATGAAGGCCAAGGCGAGCTGCAGGCCTTCGCCGCTGGAGACGAATTCCATCACCGGCGGTGCGCTTTCGCCTTCCGGACCGGATGACGCGACACCTTCGTAGAAGAAGTCCACGGGCACATTCAGGATGCGCGACACTTCGTAGAGGCGGCCCGCGCCGATGCGGTTCACGCCCTTTTCGTATTTCTGCACCTGCTGGAATGTCAGGCCCAGGAGATCACCCAACCGCTCCTGACTCATGCCGATCAGCATGCGCCGGATACGCACGCGATTGCCGACCTGAACGTCAATGGGATTGGTTTGCTTCTTCGGCACGCCTGCTACTCATAATCAAATGCGGGCGGGAACTTGCATCATCTCTGCGCGGACGCAAACACCTAATTTTGTTTTCAGACAGCGATTGTCATTTCCGCGCCAACACAAAAGCGGCAAACGCACCGGTAACCAAAAGCAGCAAAAACAAAAGATCGCCGAAGAGTGAATAAAGTGTTTGCGGCAACGCAGCAGGAAGACGGGCATCCACGACGCCGGACTGATTGAGCGGCAGGGCGCCGCGCAGCCGGCCCAGGGGATCAATCACCGCGCTGATGCCGGTGTTGGCGGCGCGCGCGATTGCCATACCTTCTTCGATCGCACGCGTGCGGGTGATCAGCAGATGCTGGCGCGGCCCGGCCCATGGCCCAAACCAGGAATCATCGGTGATGTTGACGAACCAGCCCGGCCTTTGCGCCTTGGGGTCGGTCACTGCGTGCGGAAAAATCACTTCGTAACAGATCAGCACCGACAGCGGCGGCGCGCCGGCACCCGCCAGCAGCCGGGGGCCCGGCCCGCTGGAAAAGCCCCCACCGGTGGTCAGCTTGGTGACGCCGAGACTGCCCAGCAGCCTGGCGAAGGGCACATATTCGCCGAACGGCACCAGGTGGAATTTGTCATAGACCACCGGCAGTACCCCGCCCGGGCCGAAGAGATAGAGGCTGTTGTAGAAGCGCAGGCCCTCGCCATCCCTTTCGATGCGGTCCGAGCCGGTCAGAAGCGTCTGGCCCCGCGCCGTGAACAGCGCGATCTGGTCCAGCGCGCCGGGGGCGCGCGCCACCGGAAAGCCGGTGGCGGCTTCGGGCCAGATGATATGGGTGGGCCGGCCCAGCGCCTTGTCTTCGGGGCGCAAGGAGAGCGCCATCAGCCGCTGCCAGTTGCGCAGCATCAGGGCGCGGTCATATTTTTCGCGCTGGGGAATGTTGGGCTGCACCAGCCGCAGCGACACGCCCGGCACATCGGTGATCGGCGTGGAGGCGATGCGATACGCGCCATAGCCCCATAACAGCGCGAACAACAGCACAAAGGCAGCCGGCATGCGCCAGCGCGCGCTCCCCAATTCCGCCAGCGACGCGCCCAGCAGAATGGTGAGGAAAGACAGGCCATAGGCGCCGACCAGGCTGGCGGTCTGCAGCACACCCAGCGACTCGCCCCAGCCATAGGCGGACAGATTCCAGGGAAAGCCCGTGAAGATATGGCCGCGCAGCCATTCGGCGATGGCCAGCAGAACCGCAAAGACAAAAATCCGCGCCGGCCCGTCCTGCCAGAAATAGGCGGCCAGGGCGCAGAACAGCGCCCCGAACAGCGCCAGCCCCGCCGGCATCGACACCACCGCAAACGGCATCATCCACAGATGCGCTTCGGGATTGATCACGAAGGGATAGCCGATCCAGTGCAGGCCGATCAGGAACTGGCCCAGGAAGAAGAACCAGCCCGCAGCAAAAGCGCTGCGTACCGGCCCGGGACTGGCATCGGCGCCGTCGATCAGCAGCAACAGCCCGGCATAGCCCAGCAGCATCCCGGGGAAAAAATTCAGCGGCGCGAAGGCGGCGGCGGACAAGGCGCCCAGCGCGAACGCCGCCAGCCAGCGCCGCCAGCCGCCAAGGGCGCGAAGTTGCGCCGCGATGCGCGCCGGAAGGCTCATTCGGGTTTTTTGGGCAGCTTGACGCGCAACCGGCGCACCCGGCGCGGATCGGCTTCCAGCACCTGGAATTCATAGCCGTTCGGATGGGCGACGATCTCGCCACGCTGGGGCACGCGCCCCAGCAGCGACGTCACCAGCCCGCCCAGGCTGTCGATATCCTGTTCGCTGTCCGCCACTTCCAGGTCGTGACCGGTCTGGGCCTTGAAATCGTCCAGGTCCATGCGCGCATCGGCGATGACGCCATCGCCATCCGGCTTGAGCACCACATCGGCCTCGTCATGCTCGTCGGCAATGTCGCCCACGATTTCCTCGATAATGTCCTCGATCGAGACCAGGCCGTCGGTGCCGCCATACTCGTCGATCACCAGCGCCAGATGGGTATGGGTCTGCTGCATCTTCAGCAGCAGGTCCAGCGCCCGCATCGAGGGCGGCGCGAACAGGATGGGACGGCGCAACTGGACGATGGTGCTGGGCGCCAGGCGATAGCAATCGTCTTCGGCGTTAAGACGCGCCAGCACGTCTTTCACATGCACCAGGCCGGTGGGATCATCCAGCGTGCTGCGATAGACCGGCAGGCGCGAATGCTGCGCCTCGCGGAACAGTTGCACCAGTTCGTCCAGGCTGAAGCTTTCGTCCACCGCGATGATGTCGGCGCGCGGCACCATCACGTCGCTGAGCCGCAGGTCGCCGAAGCGCAGCAGGTTGCCCAGCATCACCCGTTCCTGGGCGGAGATGGCGGGCGACTCGCGCTCGCTCTCCTCGATCACTTCTTCCAGGCTTTCGCGGATGGACGCCGACGAGGCGTCCTGCCCGGTCAGGGCGTGATACAGGCGTTTCAGGATAGGGGGATGTTCGCTCATGGCGCCTTGTCGGTTGCGGCGTAGGGGTCGGCGATGCCGAGCCGCTTGAGAATCTTCACTTCCAGCGGCTCCATGAGCTTCGCATCCCGGGGACGCTCGTGATCATAGCCTGCCAGGTGCAGAACGCCATGCACCACCAGATGGCTGGCATGGTCGGCCAGGCTCTTGCCCGCTGCTTTCGCTTCCTTTTTGGTCACGCCATAGGCGATGGCGATGTCGCCGCGATAGTCCGGGTCGGCAGACGGGAAGGATAAAACGTTGGTCGGCTTGTCCTTGCCGCGAAAATCCAGGTTGAGGGCCCGCAGCCGCTTGTCGCCTGCCAGCAGGATGGAAAAGCCACCCTTCAGCTTGGTGCTGCGGCGCGCGGCGTCCGCCGCCTGGGTCAGGCGCGTCTGAAGGCCGCGATGCGAACGCCAGGCCTTGTCTTCGACCACCAGCGTGATCCCGCTCATGATTTGGCGCCGCGATTGTAGGCAGCGACGATCCGCGCCACGAGGGGATGGCGCACCACGTCTTTTTCGCCAAACCGCGTCACACCCACGCCTTCTACCCCTTCCAGGAAGGAAAGCGCCTCGTTCAGGCCCAGCGCCGCGCCGCCCGGCAGGTCGCTTTGCGAAATGTCACCGGTGACGACCATGTGGCTGTCTTCGCCAAGCCGGGTCAGCGCCATTTTCATCTGGGCCGGGGTGGTGTTCTGCGCTTCGTCCAGGATGACGAAGGCGCGGGAGAGCGTGCGGCCGCGCATGAAGGCCAGCGGCGCCACTTCGATCACGCCCTGCTCCATCAGCCGGCCAGCGGCATCGCCCAGCACGTCGAACAGCGCGTCATAGAGTGGACGCAAGTAAGGATCGATTTTCTCTTTCAAATCGCCCGGCAGGAAACCCAGCCGCTCGCCCGCTTCCAGCGCGGGCCGCGACAGGATGATGCGCTCGACGCGCTTGTCATGCAGCATATGGGCGGCAAAGGCCGCCGCCAGATAGGTCTTGCCGGTGCCGGCGGGACCGATGCCGAACACCAGCGGGCACTGGCGCATCATTTCCAGATAGGCGGATTGCACCGGCGAACGCGGCCTGACCGCGCGCGACGAGGCGGTCTTGATCGCACCGGGCGCCGAAACCCGCGCCTCGTCGGTGAAACGGATTTCCGCATCCACTTCGGCCAGCGTCACGCTTTCGCCCGCCACCAGCCGCAGATACAGCGCGCGCAGGATCGCGCCGGCTCGTTCACGGTCCTTGCCTTCGACCGCCACCAGGTTGCCGCGCATGTCGATGCCGACATTCAGCTTCTGTTCCAGCCGCGCGAAATTCTTGGCGTGCGGACCCGAAAGGCCGCGCAGCAGCTTGTTGTCCGGAAATTCCAGGGTGGTGACGGGCGTCTTCCTGGCGCTCAAGCCAGCACTCCGTGCAGGCTGTTGGCGGTGCGCTTTTCGATTTTGACGCTGGCGACCTGGCCGATGCGCGCCGCATCGGTCTTCACATGCACCGGCTGCAGATAGGGCGTACGGCCCATGATCTGGCCCGGTTCGCGCGCCACTTTCTCGAACAGCACCGGCAGGATCTTGCCGATCTGGGAGTCGTCAAAGGCATACTGCTGCGACAGCAGCAGCTTTTGCAGCGCATCCAGCCGCGCCGCCTTCACATCCTCGGCAACCTGCTTGCGCAGGGTGGACGCGGGCGTGCCCGGACGCTTGGAATATTTGAACGAAAAGGCCGTGGCATAGCCGATGTCGCGCACCAGGCTCATGGTGGCTTCGAAGTCCGCATCGCTTTCGCCGGGGAAGCCGACAATGAAATCGGAGGTCATGGCGATGTCAGGACGGCTCTTGCGGATGCGATCCACCAGCCGGCGATAATCATCGCCCGTATGCTGGCGGTTCATCGCGTCCAGCACCGTATCGCTGCCAGACTGCACCGGCAGGTGCAGATAGGGCATCAGCTTGGGATTGTCCGCATGGGCCGCGATCAGATCGTCGCCCATGTCGCGCGGATGGCTGGTGGTGTAGCGGATGCGCGTGATCACATCGATCTTCGCGATGGCATCGCACAGCCGCGCCAAACTCCAACCATCGCCGTCATAGGCATTGACGTTCTGGCCCAGCAGCACCAGTTCGCGCGCGCCCTTGTCGGCAAGCTGCCGCGCCTCGGTGAGGATGGTCTCCGGGCTGCGCGAATGTTCCGAGCCGCGCGTGTAGGGCACCACGCAGAAAGTGCAGAACTTGTCGCAGCCTTCCTGCACGGTGAGGAAGGCGCTGATGCCGCTGGATTGCGGGGGCTGCAGCGAGTCGAATTTTTCCAGCGCCGGAAAATCGGTCTCCAGCGCGTGACCCTGCTCGCGCGCGGCGCGGGCGATCATCTCCGGCAGGCGATGATAGGATTGCGGCCCCACCACCAGGTCCACCTGCGGTGCGCGCGCCACGATCTCCTCGCCTTCGGCCTGGGCGACACAGCCGGCCACCGCCAGCAGCATCTTGCCGCCGTCTTTGGCCTTGGCGGCCTTCATCTGCTTCAGGCGGCCCAGCTCGGAATAGACCTTCTCGGCCGCCCGTTCGCGGATATGGCAGGTGTTGAGGATCACCATGTCGGCGCCCTCGGGCGCATCCGCTTGGGCATAGCCCAGCGGCGCCAGCAGATCCGCCATCTTGGCGGAATCATAGGCGTTCATCTGGCAGCCATAGGTTTTGACGAAGAGCTTCTTCATGGGTCTTTGTTTTAGGGTGCGCCTATGGCGCACGGGCGGGTTATCGGGTCCGCAGGCCCGGATTTCAAGTTAATGGCGCCCCGCCAGGGCTTCCGCCTGCCCCGTCCGCACCACATTTTCGGCCCGGCGGGCCAATTCCTTGCGGTCCATCACATCCAGGCTGAAGGGTTCGTGGAACTGGACCACCACATCCAGCGGTCCGGCCAGCAGCGCCTCCCACAGATGCGGCAACATCTCCATATCGCCATACCAGGCGAAAAAGGGCCGGTTTTCCCGCCCCATGGGCAGGCCGTGCAGCCCGGTAAAGGCGGTCGAGACCGGCTGCACCTTCACATGTTGGCCATTGGCCAGGATGGCCTCGGCCGCCCCCAGCAACGCGCTCTTGAACGGCAGCACGGCATTGCCGGTATGGCTGGTGCCTTCGGGAAACAGCACCAGCGCGTCGCCTTCCAGCAACCGGTCGCGGATGGCGTCGCGGGTTTCGCCGGTGGTGCTGCGCCGGTTGCGGTCCACGAACACGGTGCGCTGCAGCCGCGCCAGGGTGCCGAAGAACGGCCAGCGCGCCACTTCCGCCTTGGAGACGAAGGAGATCGGCGCCACCGCGGAGAAGATGATGATGTCGGCCCAGCTGGTGTGATTGGCCACCAGCAGCACGCCTTCACCCCGGACCGGATTGCCGCGCACGCTGATATGGATGCCGAACAGGGCGGCGACCATGCGGTGATAGAAATAGGGAAGGGTTCGGGCGGCAGGCAAACGCAGCTTCAGCAGCAGCCACTGCACCGGCATCGCCAGCAGGGTGAGGAGGAAGAAGGCCGCCGTGATGGCGGCAGCGCGCACCCGCGGCATCAATTTTGGGGCTTGCGGCCCTTGGGAACGCCGTACAGTTCCAGGCGGTGATCGATCAGCTCGAAGCCAAGTTCTTCGGCGACGCGGCGCTGCAGCTTTTCGATTTCCTCGTTGCGGAATTCGATCACGCTTCCGGTCGCCACGTCGATCAGGTGATCGTGATGGGATTCAGGCACTTCCTCGTAGCGCGAACGGCCATCGCGGAAATCGTGGCGTTCCAGGATGCCGGCATCCTCGAACAGCTTGACGGTGCGATAGACCGTGGCGATGGAGATATGCGGATCGATCGCGCTGGCGCGGCGATAGAGCTCCTCGGCGTCGGGATGGTCGACGGCATCGGACAGCACGCGCGCGATCACGCGGCGCTGGTCCGTCATGCGCAGGCCTTTGTCGACACAGAGTTTTTCGATGCGGGTCATGATAGCCAAAGGTTAGGCGAAATTGCCGGGTAGCGGAAGCCTCAGTACCAGAGCATCGCGGCCATTATAATAGGCTTTTCGCGTTCCGACCTTGGAAAAGCCCAACCCGGCGTACAATGCCAGGGCGGACGGGTTGTCGACGCCCACTTCCAGAAACATGCTGCCAGCGCCCATCTCGCCCGCCTTCTTGATAGCGGCTTGCAACAAGGACCGTCCCAGGCCCTTGCCACGTTTCTCGGGACTGACCGCCAAAGTGAGAATCTCTGCTTCGCCGGCCGCGGCCCGCGCTATCACGAAGCCGTCTTCATGGACAAAGATGAATGTGCCGGGCGTGACCAGCAATGCGCTGATCGCAGCGGCGTCCCAGGGCTGGGAGAAGCAGGCCGCGTGCAGCGCCGCCAGCTCATACGTGCCGGCGCGGGAGTCAAAAGGCACCACTTCAAACAAGCGATTTGCCCCCCGGCAATTTGGCATCGGGGGCGCGCAGGTACAGCGGTCCCGGCGCCGTATCCGATACCGGCAAGGTGCGCGCCAACCGCGCCACCCACAAGGCATCGGGCTGGCGGATGGCCGACAGCGGGAAGTCCGCGCCGAGGGTATCCTTCGCTGTGGCCGCGCCCGTCCCGGCCAGCGCGCAGGGGCCAAATTTGCGGATGCGCTCCACCGCATCGGCAAAACCCATTACGCAGGGCTGCACCACCACCGCGTCGCCGTCTCGCAGCAGCAGATAAGCTTCCTCGCGCCGTGCATCGTGGATCACGGCTGCTTTACCGAGCTTGGTTTCATCCATCGCCGCCAGCGCGATCGCTTCCAGCGTGGTGACGCCGGTGAGGGGTATGTGCAGCGCCAGCCTGAGACCGCGCATGAAGGCCAGGCCGACGCGCTGGCCGGTAAAGGTGCCGGGACCGGTGGTGACCGCCAGATGCGTCAGGGCAGAAAAATCCGTTGCCGCCGCGCGCATCGCTTCATCCACCATCGGCGCCAGCCGTTCGGCATGGCCGCGGTCCATCGCTTCAAAAATGTGCGTAAGGGTTTTGTCGCCGTCCAGCAGCGCCACGGAGCAGCCGCCCAAAGCTGTGTCTACGGCCAGCAGCTTCACTAGAGAATCTTGCAGGCTTCGTCGAAGCCCAGCCGGGCGGCGCGGGGACGCACGCTGCCCTCCACGCCATAGCCCAGATTGCAGAGGAAATAGGACTTGATGGCGGTGCCGGCGAAGAATTCCCTGTCCACGCTCTCGCGGTCGAAACCCGACATGGGGCCGCAATCCAGCCCCAGCGCGCGCGCCGCAACGATAAGATAGCCACCCTGCAGGCCGGCGCTGCGCATCGCCATGAAGCGCGCCTTGTCGGGATCCTTGGCCAGCGTGTCCGGCAGCGAGGTGGCGCGCGGCGCCAGCTTGGGCAGCGTTGTCGCGAATTCCAGGTCGTAACCGATGATGGCGGTGGCCGGTGCGCTCATGGTCTGCTTGCGGTTGCCTTCGTCCAGCAGCGGCTCCAGCCGCGCCTTGGCCTCCTGCGACACCACGAAGTGAATCCGCGCCGGGGTGATGTTGGATTCCGTCGGTCCCCAGCGCATCAGGTCATAGACCGCCATCAGCAGCGCGGGCGAAACCGGCCTGTCCTGCCATTGGCGAAGGGTGCGCGCGCTGCGAAATATCGTGTCCAGCGCCGCGTCGGAAATCGCGTGATCGGCTTGCGCCAGATAGGGTTCGGCATTGCTCATGCCCGAGGCTATCACACAGATTCGACCGCGGTCACTTCCGGCACGTAATGGCGCAGCATGTTTTCGATGCCGTTCTTCAACGTCATCGACGAAGACGGACAGCCGGCGCACGAACCCTGCAGCTTCAGCGAAACCACGCCGCTGGCGCCGTCAAAGCCCTTGAAGATGATGTCGCCGCCATCCTGTGCCACGGCAGGACGCACCCGGGTTTCGATCAGTTCCTTGATCTGCACCACGATCTCGGAATCCGCGTCGCTGAAGGTTTCCTCGGCCTCGTCGGCGCCGCCTTCCAGCAGCGGCAGGCCGGCGGTGAAATGCTCCATCACCGCGCCCAGGATCGCGGGCTTGAGATGCTTCCAGTCGCCATCGCGCTTGGTCACCGAAATGAAGTCGGCGCCGAAAAACACCCGGCTGACTTCGGGAATGGAAAACAGCGCCTTGGCCAGCGGCGAGCGACCGGCGGAGGAGGAATCGGGGAAGTCGGCCACGCCGCCTTCGCCCATCACATCCCGGCCGGGCAGGAATTTCAGGGTGGCGGGGTTGGGAGTGGATTCGGTCTGGATGAACATGGCGGGCTCTTTGACTGTCACTGGATAAATGAACCTCGGCGGCGGCATCATCAAGGCTTGGGCAGGATATACTTTTATCCGGATGATATTGACTCACATATTTTATCCGGGTAATCAATGGAAATGAACTATTCCGCCTTTTCCGGCTTCGACCATCTCGCCTCCGGCTCCCTGGCTGAGGCCTATGCCGCCAGCCGTAATGTCCAGAGCGCCCTGATCTTCGACCGGGAGACCGGGCGGGTGGTGGATATTGACCCCCGCTTCCCGCCAACCGCCGAGGACGGCCCCAAGCCGGGCCGGCCCAAATTGGGGGTGGTGCCGCGGGAAATCACGCTTTTGCCAAAACATTGGGACTGGCTGGCGACCCAGCCGGGCGGGGCCTCGGTCGCCCTGCGCAAGCTGGTGGAAGAGGCCAGCCGCAATCCCAAGGCCCAGCAGCGCCAGCGCCGCGACGCCGCCTACCGCTTCGCCACCGCTTTGGTGGGCAATGCCCCGGGATATGAGGAAGCCATCCGCGCTCTGTATGCCGGGCAGAAAGACGAGTTCGCCGCCCATATCGAGGCCTGGCCGGCGGATGTGCGCGCCGAACTGGAAGCGCTGACCGAAGAAGCGTTCTGACCTTAAAAGTCAGAAACAATTCCCTTCTTTTCCCAGTCGCCGTAGCGGGTGGGTTCGGGACCTTTGCGGCCGCCCAATTCCGGCGGCAATTCCTGCTTAGTCTCGGCGGCGCGGCGGGCCTCAGCTTCCGCATTTGCGCGGGCGGCCGCTTCGGCAAGGCGGGCGGCAACCTGTTCGGGCGATGCTTGATTGGCCATGGCGCGAGATTACATGAGGTAGGTCAGGAGAATAAAGACATGAATACCCTTCGTACCGGCATGCTGCTCGCGCTGATGACCGGCATTTTCGTGGCGGTCGGCGCAATGATCGGCGGCAGCTCGGGCGTGATGATCGCCTTCGGCATGGCGCTGGCGATGAACCTGTTCGCCTACTGGAATTCCGACAAGGTCTTGCTGCGCATGTATGGCGCGCGCCAGGTCGATGGCGCCAGCGAGCCCCAACTGTACGCGATGGTGGAAAAGCTGGCGGCGAACGCGCAGCTGCCCATGCCCAAGGTCTACATCATGGAGAATCCGCAGCCCAACGCCTTTGCCACGGGCCGCAATCCGGAAAATGCCGCGGTGGCCTTCACCACCGGCATCATGGAGCAGCTTTCACCCGAAGAACTGGCGGGCGTAGCGGCGCATGAGCTGGCGCACATCAAGCATCGCGACACGCTGACCATGACCATCACCGCGGTGATCGCGGGCGCGATCTCGATGCTGGCCAACATGGCGATGTTCATGGGCGGCGGCATGGGTGGTGAAAGAGGGCGCAACCAGCCGGGCGGCATTGCCCTGACGCTTGTGGTTTCGCTGCTGGCGCCCATCGCCGCCATGCTGGTGCAGGCCGCGATTTCGCGTTCGCGCGAGTATGAAGCCGACCGCATGGGCGCGGAAATTTCGGGCCGCCCGCAATGGCTGGCCAGCGCGCTGGGCCGGATGGAGCGCAGCGTGCAGAGCGGCGTGCCCAACCCGGAAGCCGACGCCAATCCGGCGACGGCGCATCTGTTCATCATCAACCCGCTGCATGGCGGCATCTCGGGCCTGTTCTCGACCCACCCCGCCACCGCAGACCGCATCGCGCGTCTGAATGCCATGGCGGGCAGCAACCAGCCGGTGGTGACCGGCGGCCGTGGCCCGTGGATTGGTGGGCGCGAGATTGTCAGCGCGCGCAAGGGCCCCTGGAGCTAAACCGAACTAGCCTTGGGCAGAATAGCCGCCATCCACCGGAATGGCGGTGCCGGTGATGAAGTCGGATGCGGGGCTGGCGAGAAACACCGCGATGCCCGCCATGTCTTGCGGCGCGCCCCAGCGGCCGGCTGGCGTGCGGGCCAGAACCTTTTCGTGCAATCCCGATACCTGCTCGCGTGCGCCCTTGGTCAGTTCGGTGTCGATCCAGCCGGGCAGCACGGCATTGACCTGGATGTTCTCGGCGGCCCAGGCAGCAGCCAGCGACTTGGTCAGCTGCACCACGCCGCCCTTGCTGGCGCCATAGGGCGCCGCAAAGGACGCGCCGAAAATCGACATCATCGAGCCGATATTGATGATCTTGCCGCCCCGCGCTTTCAAATGCGGATAGGCCGCCTGGCAGCAGACGAACAGGCTGGTCAGGTTGATGTTCAGCACGCGGTGCCATTCTTCCAGGGAATAATCCTGCGGCGATTTGCGGATGTTGATGCCGGCATTGTTGATCAGGATATCGAGCCGGCCAAACTTTTGTACCGCCGCATCCACCGCGGCCTTCGCGCCGTTCTCCTCCGCCAGATCCGCGGCGAAGGCGGCGGCATTGCCGCCCAGGATTTCCACCGCGCGCCGGTTCTTGTCGCCGTCGCGCCCCGCAATCATCACGCTGGCGCCAGCCTCGGACAGGCCCTTGGCCATGCCCAGCCCGATGCCGCCATTGCCGCCGGTCACCAGGGCGACTTTTCCCGTCAGATCAAACGCCGTCATCGCCCACCCTTTGCTGAGATGAAGCGCGATAATGCCCGCAGGCACCGGGTCCGCAAGGGGTCTATGGCCGGCGGCGGCCTTGCTCTAAAGAGGGGCCATGACTGACACGGGACTTCCTGCCCGCCGCGCGGCGCTCGCCATTTTGTCCGGCGTTCTGCAAAAGCGCCGTCCGCTGGACGCCGGGCTGGATCATCTGGCCGGGCTTGCACCGCGCGATGCCGGCTTCGCCCGCGCGCTGGCGAGCGAAACCTTGCGCCACATGGGCGCGCTGGATGCGGTACTGCGCAAGTTCATCGCCAAGCCGCTGGTGCCGCACAAGGCGGGCGCGGCCAGCGAGATCCTGCTGCTGGGCGCGTGCGAGTTGCTGATCCTCAAAGTCGCGGCCCATGCGGCGGTGGATGCCGCCAATGAGCTGGCCGCGAAGGATTCCAAGGCGGTGCATTTCAAGCCGCTGATCAACGCCGTGCTGCGCAAGGTGGCCAGGGAAGGCGAGAGCGTGCTGTCGGGCCTGGACCGCGAACGGCTTTCCACCCCCGACTGGCTGTGGACGCGCTGGGCGGCGCAGTATGACGCCGGCACCGCGCGGGTGATCGCCCGCGCCCATCAGCACGAAGCGCCCATCGACATCATCCTGAAATCCGCCGATGCGATTGAGCCGCCCAGCGACGCGCTGTTTGGCAATGTGCGACGGCTCACCGATCCCGGACGCATCGAAGACCTGCCGGGTTTTGCGGAAGGTGACTGGTGGGTGCAGGACTGCGCCGCCAGTCTGCCCGCACGTCTCTTGGGCGATGTGCGCGGCAAGACGGTGATCGACCTGTGCGCCGCGCCGGGCGGCAAGACCATGCAGCTGGCAGCCAGCGGCGCCAATGTCATCGCCGTGGAGATTGATGCGGGCCGCGCCGAACGCATTCAGGAGAATCTGACCCGTACCAAACTGTCGGCGCAGATCGCGACCGCCGATGCGCGCGATTTCGACACCAAGGCGCCCTTCGTGCTGATCGACGCGCCCTGCACCGCCACCGGCACCATCCGCCGTCATCCCGACCTGCCCTGGATCAAGGGCGCCGCCGACGTCACGGTGTCGGCGGGCGCGGCGTACGAGATTCTGGAAAGCGGCGCATCGCTGGTGGAACCGGGCGGTACGCTGGTCTTCGCGGTCTGCTCGCTGGAGCGTGAAGAGGGCGAAGAACAGATCGCCGTCTTCCTGTCGCAGCATCCGGAATTTGCGAGGCTGCCCATCGCGGCGGAGGAAGTCTTCGGCAACAGCGACTGGATCACGCCCGACGGCGACCTGCGCACCCTGCCCTGCTACTTCAGCGACAAGGGCGGCATGGACGGGTTCTACGCCGCACGGTTGAAGCGATCAGAGTCTGCCTAACGCGTAAGCGATGGCGAGATAGACCTTGCCGGTATCCGCCGACAGCAGGGTCGAGGTCAGCAGGCCGCCGCCATCGCCTTCGCGCGCCCGCGTCAGCAAGGTTTCGAATTCGCTGAGATAGGCATCGGCGGCGTCATGGAAGCGCTTGTCGTCGCGATAAAGGTTAGCGATGCGGTCCACCGCGTGGTCGTCGATGGTCTCGGCCAGCCGCCGCGCGAAGACGGCGCGGTCGCCCGCCAGGTAACGCTTCCAGTCCTCGTCACCCGGCTGGACCTCCTCCAGCGCCGAAAGATCAATCGCCATGTCGGCCAGCGCCAGTTCCAGCGCGCCCAGGGTGGCGGTGTGATCGTTGCCGGTCCGGGGCAGCAGGCGCTTGTCATCGCCCTGTTCGGCGGCGGCCAGCAGCGTTTTCATTTCCCAGGTCTTGCCGCCCGGGGTCTTGTCGGACGATTTGCGCGACGTCAGCTTGCGGGCGAGACCTTTCAGGCCTTCGCTTTCCGGCTCGGCTTGCGGCTTCATCGGCCCGCCCAGGTCGGGCGCGGTGAATTTCTGGGTCGAGCGGGTGTGCAGCGTCGACATGGTGCGCGCCGACAGGTCGAGCAGCTGTTCGGTTTCCGACGCCATCATCTGGCGCACCCGGCGGGCTTCTTCCTGCGCCAGGCCCGGCAGGCGGATCAGGTGCTTTTCCACGTCGCGGGTGGTTTCCGACAGCAGGCTGCGGATCTTGCCGGCTTCGGCGCTCATCTCGCCGCTGGCGCGCAGCAACCGTTCGCATTCGGCCATGGCCTCGCCCACCAGCAGCCGCGCGTCATGCTTGGCCTGGGCGGCGCTTTCGCCGATCAACGTCTGGGCGCCAGTGCCGGCATCCTTCAGCGCAGCCGACAGGCTGGCCAGCACGGTGGCGGCGGCTTCGCTGGTTTCGGTCAGGCGTTCGGCTTCGCGGGCAAAGGCCCCGGTGAGCTGCGCCGCGCGGTTGGCGGCGTTGGACATGATCAGTTCCAGATGACGCTCGGCATCGCCGGTGACCATTTCGAATTTTTTGGCCTCGCCGCCCAGCGCATCGATCGCCGATTCCATGCCGGTGCGCTGCTGCGACAGCGCGGTTTCGAAGGCTTCGCTTTCGTCCTTCAGCTTCTGCACCAGTTCCTGCATCTGCGCGCGATGCTTTTCCTGGCGCGCCAGCACGAATTCGGCGCGGCTGACGGCGGCGTCTGAGACTTCCTCGATGCGCGAGGCCTGGGCGTCCAAAGTCTTGGCGGCTTCCAGCGGGGTTTCGGCGGCGGCGTTGATGGCGGCGCGGAAACCGGCAGCCTGCACATCCAGCGACTGGGTCGCCATCTTCAGCGTGCCTTCGGCCGATTCCATCATCGACTTCAGTTGCGCGGCGCGGCCCGCCACGCTTTCGCCGGCGCGGCTGGCGGCGTCGGTGAGATTGTCGCCCAGCGATTCCAGCCGCTGGCTTTCCTGGTTGAGGCGGGCGGCGATGGTGTCGCCGCGCACCTGGGCGCGGGCGCCCGCGTCATCCAATGTGGAAATCTGTTTTTCCAGCACCGCTTCCAGCGTGCGCATGCGCTGGAAGGCGACATCCAGACCGGTGTTGAGGCCGTCCAACTCGCGGCGTACGGCGCGGGCCAGCCGTGCGGCATTGTTGGCGGTGGTTTCGTCGGCGGCGAACAGCCGGTCGCTGGCAACCAGCATCAGCTTGGTGGCGTCGGCCATGGCGGCGCTGCGGGCCAGCACGGCGGCGATGGCGACGAACAGAAAGGGCGGCAGCAGGATGGCGGCGGCGATCAGCGCCAGGGCGGACAGCGGCTGGACCAAAACCTGAGGCCCCAGCCAGCCCCACACGAAGGCGCATCCGATGCCGACCCAGAACAACGACAGCAGCGCGCCGGTCCCCAGCGCCAGCTTGGCGAAACGGTTTGGCTTGAGGCGCGGGATGGGCGCGGGCGCGGCGGTCTGGCTGTTGGCGGGCTGCGCCGGAGTGTCCAGCGGGACGGTTTTCCCGAACGTTCTGGCCATCGTCTAAAGCCCTGAATTTGCCACGCCTTTTGCCATGTTAAGCACGATCGGGGGGCATTTCACACTCAAAAGCGCGCATTAACGCGGCTTTAGCGGCCAGGAGCGCAGGATTGGCCTGTATTCGCAGGAAAATGCCATGTCCGCCGCGCCCGTCGATCTGGACCATCTCGCCCGCTACACCGGCGGCGATAAGGTGCTGAATGCCGAGATCCTGAAGCTGTTCGACGGCCAGGTCAGCGCGATGGTCGGCGATCTGCTGGCCATCCTGGACCAGCGCGACGCCCGCAAATGGCGCGAAGTCACCCATACCATCAAGGGCGCGGCGCGCGGCGTCGGGGCCTTTGCCATGGGCGATGCCGCGGCCGCCGCCGAACCGGTGGACCCCGCCGTCAACCGCGACCGCGCCGTGGAAGTGATCGA
>JAZKDV010000047.1:0-3931 GCA_040387395.1 Pseudomonadota bacterium
ACGCGCGACGACAGGAAAGCCGGAATGGCGACAATCGCCGCGACGGTGGCGGCGGCCAGGACAAGCGCTTTGAGATGTTGCATCAGGGGCTCCTCGTCTTCTACGCGCGGCCATACGATTCAGATCAACCGGCGAACTGCGAGGCGGCCTCGCCGATCACATCATACACCGACTCGAGTTCCGCCGCCGTCACGCAATAGGGCGGCATGACGTAAATGGTATTGCCCAGCGGGCGCAGCAGGAAGCCGCGCGCATGAAAAAAGGCCGTGAGTTCCGGGCCGCGCCCGGCAAGGTAGCCGGGATCGGGCACTTTGAGGTCGAGCGCGGCAACAGTGCCCAGGCGGCGGACATTCTCAAACCGGCTATCTTCCCGGAACCGGGCCAGGCCCGCCTCCTGCATTTCCCCCAGCGCGGCGATGCGCGCAGCGACCGGTTCCTCGCGCCAGACTTCCAGATTGGCGCAGCCTGCGGCACAGGCGATGGGATTGGCGGTGAAGGAGCTGGAATGGAAAAACGTCCGGCTGCGGTCGGGTGAATAATGCGACTGGAAAATCTCGGGCGTGCACAGGGTGGCGGCCAGCGGCAGGCTGCCGCCGGTCATCCCCTTGGCCAGGCACATGATGTCGGGCGTGATGCCCGCCTGCTCACAGGCGAACAGCGTGCCGGTGCGGCCAAAACCGGTCATCACTTCATCGGCGATGAACAGTGTGCCGTGGCGCTCGCAGATTTTCTTCATCTTGGCGAGAAGTTCGGCGCTGTAGATATGCATACCGCCCGAGCCCAGGATCAGCGGCTCGACGATCAGGGCGGCGGCGCCCTTCGCCATCTCTTCCAGCCCAGCCAGCGTGTCGCAGCCGCGCCCTTGCGGAAACGGCAGGCGTGCAACATCGAACAGCAGCGGTTCATAGGCAGCGTTGAACACACCGCGCGCGCCCGCCGACATCGTGCCGATGGTATCGCCATGATAGGCGTGCTCCAGCGCAATGATGCGGTTGCGCGGCTGCGCTTGATTGCGCCAGAAGCCCAGCGCCATTTTCAACGCCACTTCCACCGAGGTTGAGCCGCTGTCGGAATAAAATACGTGCGCGAGGCCCCTTGGCGCGAGGTCGATCAGTCCTCGCGCGAGGGTCTCCGCCGGCTGATGGGTGAAGCCGGCGAAAATCACTTGGTCGAGCCGGTCGGCCTGCGCCTTGATCGCCGCGATGATCCTGGGATGGCGATGGCCGTGGGTGATCACCCACCAGGAAGAGATCGCATCCAGTAACCGGCCATGCTCGGTTTCCAGCCAGGCGCCTTCCCCGCGATCCACCCGAGGCATGGAGGCTGCGAGTGCGTGCTGGGTGAAGGGGTGCCAGACGGGTGATGGGGGAGCGGGGGAACTCACGCGAAATCATCCCTGTTAAAATTCTCGCTGAACACCGCCTGCAGGCGCGCGGGCGTCAGCGGCATGATGAGCGGCAACCGTCCAAGCCGCTTCACCCTGCCCTTTTCGGCAATGATGCCTTCGCTCTCATCATTGGCGTCGCCGATGAAGGCGACACCGCAGACGGGGATGTCGCGGGCGCGCAACGCTTCCAGCGACAGCAAAGTGTGATTGATGGTGCCGAGCCTGGTCCGGGCGCACAGGATTACCGGAATCCGCCAGCGGGCGAAGACATCTATAAAGAGCGTATTGCGGGTCAGCGGCACCATCAGCCCACCCGCGCCTTCGATCACCAAAGGGCCATCGGGGGCATTGAGGGCGACGTGATCAATCACAATGCCTTCCTCCGCCGAAGCCTGATGCGGCGAGGCCGCCAGCTTGAGGCGGTAGATTTCGGGCACGGTTTCGACCCCTGCCAGTTCCGCCACCGTTTCGCGGTCGCCGGGCTCGCCCGCCTGCACCGGCTTCCAGTAGCGCGCGCCGATCAGCCCGGCCAGCCCGGCGGCGAACACCGTCTTGCCGATATCGGTGTCGGTGCCGGTCACGACAAATCTCATGCTTTGGCCATTTCGACGGACAGGTCGGCGAACAGCGCATCGAGATCATCGGGCGTCACGTGCAACGTCAGCGCGATGCGCAGCCGCGCGGTGCCTTCCGGAACGGTGGGGGGACGGATGGCGCGAATGTCATGGCCGCGCGCCTGCAACGCCGAAGCCAGCGCGACGGCGCGGCTGTCGGCGCCCAGGATCACCGGCACGATCTGCGAACCGGACGCGGCCAGCCCCAGGTTTTTCATCGCACCCGCGGCATGGCGCACCAGCGCCTGAAGCTGGGCGCGTTCCTGCTCGGCCCCGGCGCAGATTTTCAGCGCGGCCCGCACCACCGCCGCCATCAGCGGCGACGGCGCGGTGGAATAGATGAAGGCGCGTCCGCGATTGACCAGGAAATCGCGATAGAGGCGCGGAAGGCAGATCAGCGCACCCGCCGCGCCCAGTCCCTTGCCGCAAGTGTGGAGGGAAACGATGTTGGGAGCGCCTTCATAGGCCGCGCCCAGTCCGCGTCCCTGATCGCCATAGACGCCGGTGGCATGGGCCTCGTCCAGGATCAGGATCGCGTCATGGCGGTTGGCCAGCGCCACCAGCTCATCCAGCGGCGCGCGGTCGCCGTCCATGGAATAGAGCGTCTCCACCGATATCCATACGCGGCCCTTTTTTGTTTCCGGGCCGCCCTGCACGCGCCATGCTTTTATAATGTCGTCCATCGCCGCCACATCATTGTGCGGCGATGGCAGCGAGGTGATGCGGGCCGGATCGAGTCCGGCGCGGATGCTGGCATGGATCAGCGCATCGTGAACGATCAGGTCGCCCTCGCGCGGCAGGGTGGCGATCAGGGCGGCATTGGCGGCAAAGCCGGTGGGAAAATACAGCGCCGTCTCACTGCCGAAGAAACTGGCGGCCTCTTCTTCCAGCGCCTCATGTTCGGGATGATTGCCCCTTAGCAGGCGCGAGCCGCCCGCCCCCACCGGCACGCCGCGCGCCAGGGCCTCGCTCGCGGCATCGCGCAAGGCGCGGCTTTCCGCCAGGCCGAGGAAATCGTTGGAGGTGAAATCGCGGCCGCCACGCGGGCTCAGCGCGCGCAGCCGGCCCTTGGCCGCCAGGGCGTCCAGCACAGTCTTATGGGGATCGCCGGTCATAGGCGGGCATGGATTCCACAGCCCCTGCCAAAGGGCAAGCTACAGCGCGCTGTCGCCGGTTTCGCCGGTGCGCACGCGCAGGGCAGCATCCAGGTCCACGACGAAAATCTTGCCGTCGCCGATCTTGCCGGTGCGCGCCGCCTGGGTGATGGCGCCGATCACCTCGTCCACCCGGTCATCGCTCAGCGCCACTTCCACCTTCAGCTTGGGCGTGAAGGAGATGGTGTATTCCGCCCCGCGATAGATTTCGGTGTGGCCCTTCTGGCGGCCATAGCCGCGCACCTCGGTGACCGTCATGCCATTGATGCCGATGGCGGTGAGGGCTTCGCGCACGGTGTCGAGGCGGTGCGGCTGGATGATCGCGGTGACGAGTTTCATGGGCAAAGCTCCTAGCGATTGGTGTGATAGCCGGTTTCGCCATGGCTGACGAAATCCAGGCCCTGCGTTTCATGCTCCGCGTCTACCCTCAGTCCTACCAGCATGTCGGCCAGCTTGGTGATGATCCAGGTGGCAACGGCCGAGAACAGCGCCACGACGATAACACCGATCGCCTGCACACCGAACTGTTCCAGCGGCGCATGGTTCAGCTTGCCGCCCCCGATCCCGATCATCACGACGAAAGGCAGCGCCAGGGAACCCAGCGCACCGCCCACGCCGTGCACGCCCAGCACGTCGAGGGCGTCGTCCACGGTCATCACCTTCTTGACCAGCCAGACCGCAAAATAGCACAGGCAGGACGCCGCCGCGCCCAGCACCACCGCGCCCAGCGGCCCCGCCACGCCGGCCGCCGGCGTGATGGTGGCAAGCCCCGCAAT
>JAZKDV010000048.1:0-4314 GCA_040387395.1 Pseudomonadota bacterium
CATCAACAACCGCATCCCGCTAACCTTGCCCGAGGAAGCCAGGGGCGAGGTCAATACGGCTTTCGATTCCGTCTCCGATGCCGGCCAAGTGGCCTTGCTGGGCGAAATTGCCATGGGCAAGTTCGCCATCCATGCCGACGGCTTTTACCGCGGCACCGGCGACTACGACACGCCGCTGGGGCCGCAGGCCAACTCCTTCTTCAAGGGAGACGGTGTGTCGCTGGGCTCGTCCTATTTCCTCACCCCCGGTAGCCGGATCGGCGCGGCCGTTGTGCATTACGATTCCAAGTACGGGATTCCGGGCGACATCCCTTTCATCGACATGCGCCAGACCAAATACATGCTGGGATCGTCGCTGGCGCTGGGGGACGGGTTGTTCCGAACGCTCAACGTGGACGGCAGCTATGGCCAGTACGTCCATCACGAGAAGGACCCGAACGAAAGCGTTCATGCCACCTTCCGCAACAAGGAGTTCGACCTGCGCGCCGAAAGCCTGACCGGCGCGATCGGTCCCCTCTCCAGCGCAGCGCTGGGCGTGGAAGTGCAGAACCGGAAGTATTCCGCCGACGGCCATGGGGCCGATTACCTGCTGCCGACCGAGACGCAGAACTACGCCGGCTTCCTCTTCACCGAAACCAACCTGACCGACGCGCTGCACCTGGAAGCCAGTGCCCGCGTCGAACAGGCCGTGGTGGAAGGAACCCCGGCCTCCAACCTCTTCACGCGCCGGTCCTTCACGCCGGTCAGCGGCGCGTTGGGGCTGTTGTGGGAGGCCACGGACCAGGTGAAGCTGGGCTTCACCGCCTCCAGCACTGCGCGCGCGCCCGGCCAGACCGAACTGTTCTCGCGCGGCGCCCATGACGGCTCCGGCACCTTCGAGACCGGCGACCCCGGCCTTTCCATCGAGCGAGCCAATTCTGTCGAAGCCACGCTGCGGCTGCGCTTCCACGAATTCAGCTTCGACGGCAGCGCCTATGCCAACTGGTTCGACAATTACATCTATGGCGTTCTGACGGGCCAGGAATGCGACGAAGACGGGGTGTGCGGTCCGGGGCCCGCCGAACTGCGCCAGCTCAACTATGCCCAGGCAGGCGCTTACTTCCGCGGACTGGAAGGAAAGATGTCTTACGATATCTGGCACACCGGCGACGGCGTGCTGCAGGTCACCGCCATGGGCGACTATGTGCGCGCCACCCTGGCGGGCGGCGGCAATGTGCCCCGCATCCCGCCCTATCGCTTCGGCGGCGGCCTGTCCTGGGAGGGCGAGCGGCTGGACGGCGGATTCCAGGTGCTGCAGGTGGGCGAGCAGGCCCGGCCCGGACTCTTTGACACCCCGACTCCCGGTTACGTTTCGGTGGATGCCCAGATCGCCTGGCGTCCGGTTGCCAGCAATCCCAATTTCGAGCTGGCATTGATCGGGCGCAACCTGGCCGATGAGGTGGCCCGCAACGCCGCATCCTTCAACAAGGACCGGGTGGTGAGCCCGGGACGCAACATCCGGCTGGTGGCGAGGCTGGCGACCAACTAGCTGAACAGATCGAACCGCGTTCCGGCGACGCGGGCTTCATGTTCAAGCAGCTTTAGCTTGAGCGGAAGTCCGCCGCCGTAACCGGTCAGCTTGCCATTGGCGCCGATCACCCGGTGGCAGGGTACGATCAGCGAAATGGGATTGGCGCCATTGGCGGCCCCCACGGCGCGCGCCGCCTTGGGCGAGCCGACCTTCGCGGCGATGGCTCCATAGCTGGTGGTGGTGCCGAAAGGGATGGTGAGCAGTGCCTTCCAGACCTTCTTGTCGAACTCGGGCCCTTCCGCCGCCAGTTCAAATTCAAAGTCGCGGCGCTTTCCTTGCGCATACTGGTTCACCTGGCGCTGCACCTCGGCCAGCTTGCGCGAATTGTTCTCCGCTTCCGGATCGACCTTGGCGGCGCCGGCGGCGCGCAAATAAAAGCGCAGCAACCTGCCCTCATCGTCCACCCAGGCGGCAAATTTCTGGAACGGGGAATCGATCAGGCTCCAGTAACGGTTGCTCATGACGCTTCCTTCAGGCTGGTCCACAAATGCATGGTGGCGAGGCTGCGATGCGGCGCGAAGGCCGACATCAGGCGCGCGGTCTGATCGCCATCGGGACGTTCGGGCAGCTTGTGCAGCCGCTGCAGGGCGGTGGCCAGGGCGCTGTCGCCGACCGGCGCGGCGTCGGCAAAGCCGCCGCGCATCAGCACATATCGCGCCGTCCAGGTGCCGATGCCGCGCTGGGCCATCAGCGCCTTTTCGGCCGCAATGGCCGAGCCGTCGCCCAGATTTTCTACCTTGAGCGTGCCGGCCGCGACGGCGGCGGCGACATCCAGCAGATAGCTGGCCTTGGACCGCGAATAGCGCCGCGAAGTCAAAGCCTGCATGTCGATGTTGGCGACCCGCTCAGCAGTTGGGTGGGCGCGCATGTCGCCGATCTTCTCACCCGCCAGCTCCACCATTTCGCGGCGCAGGCTCGAGGCGAATTTCACATTGATCTGCTGGCCGATGATGCCCCAGCACAAGGCATCAAAGCCGGTGGGCAGCAGCGGCATGCGCAGGCCCCGCCGTGTCTTGACGAAATCGGGATGGCGGGTCTCGAAGGTGGCGACGTCATGGGTCAGGGCCAGAATCTTCAGCGCCGCGGCATGCAGACTCGCCATGCTGGCACGGCCAAACTTGCGCATCCCATGCACCCGGACCCAGGCTTGCCCCGGCTCGATGCTGATCTCCAGCACCGCCGGACCGTCATCGGTGTGCAGCGCCTTCCAGATGCGATTGCCTTCGCTCTTTTCGCTGACCGCGAGCGGATCGCGGGCGTGATAGGCCAGAACTTCCCTGGCCCGGTAGCCCGCCGGCAGATGCAGCAGAAACACCTGCGCTCCATCCAAGGCGCGATAGGCCCCCGGCGTCATGCGCAGCTGGCTGAGGAACTGGCGGTGGAACACCGATTCGGATTCGAACCCGGCGCCGAAACCGATTTCGGCCACCTTGTCCCGGCCCGACAGCAGTTCGGCCGCGGCGCGCCTCACCCGCATGCGGCGAAGCCAGGAGACCGGCGCGAGATGGGCATGGTCGCGGAACAGGTCGCCCAGCTTGGTCAGGCTGACGCCGGCGCTTTTGGCCAGCGCCGAAGCGTCGGAAAAATCTTCGGGTGAAGTCTCAACGCGCGCCACCAAGCCATTGAACAAAGAGATGTTCTCGTCTTCGCCGCGATAATAAAGATCGGGTCGGCAGCGCTTGCAGGCCCGCAGGCCCGCCGCCTTTGCTTCCGTTTCCGTGGAGAACAGCCGCACATTTTTGGGCTTGGGCGGCCGCGCGGCGCAGGACGGCAGGCAGTAAATCCCCGTGGTCATCACGCCCAGGATGAACTTGCCGTCGAACTTGCCCTTGCGGGCTTCGGCGCGGTCCCAGGACATTGGCTCGGGGTATTTCATGCCCAGACACTAGCGCGGCCCAGAAAGCACCGCCTCCCATTTCACCCGTTGGATATCGGGACGAAACGCCAAAGAAAAAGGGCCGCCCTCGCAGGCGGCCCTGATTCTTGGCGTTTCCTGCGGATTACTCCGCCGCGGGGGCCGCGACCGGTGCTTCCAGCGCCGCGATAGGCTGCTGCGCCGCCGCTTCTTCCTGGATCGCCTTGTCGCGTTCCATGGCGATGTGGCGCAGGCGGGCGATGGCGCCGCCGGTGCCCGCCGGGATCAGGCGGCCGACGATCACGTTCTCCTTCAGGCCTTCCAGCATGTCGACCTTGCCATTGACCGCCGCATCGGTGAGGACGCGGGTGGTTTCCTGGAAGGACGCAGCCGAGAACACTGAACGGGTCTGCAGGCTCGCCTTGGTGATGCCCAGCAGAATGGCGCGGCCTTCGGCGGGCTTGTGGCCCTCGTCCGTCGCCTTCTTGTTGGCCGTCTCCAGTTCCAGCGAGTCGACATGTTCGCCGGCGATCAGCGTGGTTTCACCGCCGTCGGTGATTTCCAGCTTCTGCATCATCTGGCGGCAGATCACTTCGATATGCTTGTCGTTGATCTTCACGCCCTGCAGACGATAGACGTCCTGGATTTCCTTGACGAGGTAGATCGCCAGTTCTTCCATGCCCTTGATGCGCAGGATGTCATGCGGCGAGGGATTGCCTTCGACGATATAGTCGCCCTTCTCCACATAATCGCCTTCGCGCACGCTGATATGGCGGCCCTTGGGGATCAGATACTCGGTCGGCTCCAGCTTGTCGGACTTGGGCTTCACGATAACGCGGCGCTTGTTCTTGTAGTCCTTGCCGAATTCGACCCGGCCGGACATTTCCGC
>JAZKDV010000049.1:0-4846 GCA_040387395.1 Pseudomonadota bacterium
TTCTCAGGCATTTCCCACGACGCGCCCGCGCCATCGCGCAGCACCCGCATTACCCCAGGCGGTGCAGCGGATGCTCAGGGAACGGCGTTGCTGGCCCGGCTGCAAACAGACCGCGGCGTACTGCCCCGCGCCACCGACGCGCTGGGACAGGTTGAGCATGTCGCCTGGCTGGGCACCTCGCCCGATCTGGACAATACGGGCGGGGACGATTTCTTTCGCGTCTATTCGGTGGAATTTTCCGGCGGCCAGCGCATCTGCGCCGCGCATCCGGACGCCAATGGCGCGCTGAACGCATTTCAATGTTTCTAGGGCTTTAGAGCAAGGAGACTTTCATGCCTGCAAAAACGCGGCTTTCGCGAATGATGGTGCTTGGGCTTTTGCTGGCGCTGGGCGCCTGCCTGCGCATGCCGCCGGTGCCCGACATGCGCACCGCCATCCGCTCGCCCAGCCTGACGGGCGCCGCGCCGCGCAGCGTCACCCTGCCCTTCATCCTGGATGCGGGCCGCATGCTGGTGGAGATCACGCTGCTGAAGCCCGGCGGCGGCGAACGCAAGGTGCTGGCTTTCGTCAACATGGGCAGCGGCGCCTTTGGCCTGTCCCACGCGCTGTTCCGCGAGATCAATCCCGGCAATGGCCGTCCGCTGCGCCTGAAATTCGGCGCCATGCAGATCGCGCTGGACGGCCGCACCGTCCAGCCGCTGGCGCTGGCGAACGGCCTGCACCTGACGCTCAATCCTTTCGGCGGCGCGCCCAGCGCCGCCGACATGGCCAAGGAGAAAGAGCCCAATGCCGACTTCTTCGCGCCCCACAAGATCGACGCGGTGATCTCGCCCGGCCTGCTGCAGCATTTCCAGGTGGTGTTCGACTATGGCGCGCGCACGATGACCCTAGCCGCGCCGGGCACGCTGGCGCCCGAAGGCGTGGCGGTGCCGATCCGCGTCAATCCCCGCACCGGCTTCGCCACCATCGATGCCACGCTGGACGGCAAGCGCACCCCTCTGGTGATCGACAATGGCGGCAGCTTCTCGACCTTGCGCGATGTCGCGCCAGTGATCGACGCCCATCCCGCCTGGCTGCGCAGTGAAGGCGGCATCGGCTGGGCCAACTACCTGTTCGCGCCGGGCGGCGCCGATGCGCTGTCGCCGGTGATCAAGATTCCGGATGCCGCGCTGGGCGCGCTGACGCTGCCGGAACTGGGGGCGCAGGAACCGCGCATGCCCGCGCTGATATACTTCCTGGCCAAGGGTGCTTTCTGGGACTGGTACGGCGAAAAGGCCGGCGAGGAAATCCAGGGCTGGATCGGCGGCAATGTGCTGAAGAACTTCCGCGTCACCCTCGACTATCCCGCGCGCACCAGCCACTGGCTGGCGCAGGGCCCGTTCGATATCCATGACCTCGACCAGGTCGGCATCGTGCTGGGCCGCGCCAAGGGCGTGGTCACCGTCACCGGCATCGCGGCGAAGAATAGTGCGCCCACCGTCAGCGGCGTGGAAGTGGGCGACAGGCTGCTGAAGATCGGCGAACTGGACACCGCCGCCGCCAGCCGTGGCGAGATGCTGGCGGCGTTGCACGGCAAGCCGGGCGAGATGAAACGCCTGCTGCTGGAACGCGACGGCCAGCGCCTGGAAGTGGATGTTGCGGTAACCAGGTTTTGAAGTGGTTGAACCAACCGGCGGGCGCGTGCGTTCCCAAGGCGATTTCACTTGGGAGGATGTACATGCGCAAACTGCTTCTGGGCCTGGGATTGCTGGCGGTCAGCCGCCTGCTTGCCCGCCGCGGGCCGGCCGGTGGCCTCGGCCGCTTCACCTCGCTGCCGTCGCTGGCCGCGATGATCGCAGGTGCCGCCGCCACGCAGATGATGAACCGGCCCGCGAACGGTGCGCCATCGCACAAAGCCCCGGCGGGGAACAACCGGAACCATTCCTTCTGGCGGCGGTTTTCACCACAGCCAAACAACGGAGAAGCGACATGAGCGTCAAGGGTCAGATCAAGGAAGCCGCCGGCTACGTCAAGGAAGAAGCCTATGAGCATGGCACGTCCGCCGAGGACAAGGCCAAGGCCCAGGAAGGCCGCAACCTGCGCAACGAAGGCCGGATCGAAGACGGCAAGAAGCCGATGACGACCGAGCCGGGCACGACCGACAAGCACGACAACAAGGCCTAATCGGTCCTGAAATGAATATGCCGCTCGCGTCTTACGACGCGGGCGGCATTTCTTTTGGCCCCGCTCGTTTGGTCAGGCAGCTTTGGGCTTTGCCATCGCCACGATGCGGTCCAGCGCAAACACCGCGATCAAGGACGCGCCGAACAGCGGCAGGATCACGCCCGCGATTGCCATCAATCCCAGCGCGATCTTCAGCCGCGCGTCCGGCACCTTGGGCGGCGCGGCCAGCTTGCCCGCCGGGCGGCGCTTCCACCACATGGTGATGCCGCTGATCACCAAGAGGATGATGCCCAGGCACGGCACCAGCATCAGCATCTGGTTGGCGCGCCCGAAATAATTGCCCATGTGCAGCTGCACGCCCAGCTCGATGGCCTTGGCGCCCCAGCCGTAATCGCCATAACCGACTTCCTTGATCAGCTTGCCGCTATAGCGGTCGAAGTAGAGCGTGCGCTGGCCCTGCGGCTGGTCGGGATAGGTGTAGGCGGTGTAGATGCCGGTCGGACCCGCCGGCAGGAACAGGCGATAGCCGCCGGTCAACCCGCGCGTCCACAAGGCATCGGTGATGCGGTCCACGCCCGCCACCGCCTGCGCATCCGGCCCCGCCACCGCGATGTCATGGCCGGGATGGCCGGCATGTTCGGTGCTGGGTACCGATTGGGGCATGGGCGCGTCTTCCAGCGTCCAGGGCGCTTCCTTCAGCGCGGTCTTCATCGGCACGCTGGCGGGCGCGCCGTATCCGCGATTGGAAGCCGGGTATCCGATGCCCAGCGCCGCCGTGACCTGTTTGAGCACATTGCCCTGCACCCCCGCCCAGGGCAGGCCGGTCAGGATCAGGAACGCGATCAGCGCCAGCGTCCACACGCCGGTGACGACATGGATGTCTTTCCACAGCAGCCGCCCCCGCAGGCCCAGGCGCGGAAAGAACACCCCGCCCAGGTTGAACGCCGCGCCGCGTGGCCACCACAGATAAATCCCGGTGCCGATCAGCACCAGCGCCCAGCAGGCCGCCAGCTCCACGATGCGGTCGCCCAGCGTGCCGATGGTCAGCGAGCCGTGCATCTCGTCGGCGAAACCCACCAGGGTGCGCGCATAGATATAAGAGCCCAGCACCTCCATGGTGGCGGGCTCCACCGCCACCCGCACCGGCTCGCCCTGGGCGGGCGTGATGAACACCACGCCCGGCCGGTCGGGCGTCGCCGGCAGATCCACCCGCGTCACCGCGCCGGGATGGACGGCCTGCGCCGCCTGTATCCAGTGCGACACCGGCATGGCGGGGCCCTGGTTCTGCACAAAGCGGTATTCCGGGTGCAGCCAGTCGTTGACCTCGTCATTGAACAGATAGATCGAGCCGGTGAGCGACAGGATCAGCAGGAACGGCGCCACCACCAGCCCGGCATAGAAATGCCAGCGCCAGATGGCGCGGTAGAGTTTGCTGGCGGGTGATCCGGGGCTGGCCATGCTCTATTCCCGTCAGAAGTTGGTCGTCAGCGCAAGTTCGACGCTGCGCGGCGCACCAATATAGACGTTGGTGGTGGGATAGCCGGAATATTCGCCGTAAAAGGCATCGGTCAGGTTGCGGCCCCGCAGGGTCAGCGCGGCATTCTGCGTCACCTGGTAACTGACCGTGACGTCAAACGTGGTGCGGCCCTTCACAAAGATGGTGTTGGCGGTGTCGGTATAAAAGCCCGACACGCCGCGCACAAAGGCCCCGAAGGTCACCGGCGCATCGCGCAGGGCATATAGCGCCGACAGGTTCAGCGTGGTGGACGGGGTGTTGATCGGGTGCTTGCCGCTGCGGTCGATGCGCACCCCGCCGATCAGCTCGCTCAAGGCATCGTATTTGGCATCGGTATAGGAAAAGCCGCCGGTCAGCGACAGTTGCTCGGTGACGGCATAGCCGGTGCTCAGCTCGAAACCCTGCGACGACTGCTCACCGCCCTGGATCGCCTGGGCCGGGTTGTTGGGATCGCGGGTCAGGATGTTTTTCTGGGCGATGTTGTAGAACGCCCCCGTCACCGTCAGCCGCTTGTCCAGCGCCGAGGCCTTGAAGCCCATCTCATACGACCGCCCGGTTGTCAGCCTGTAGGTCGTGTTGACGATGGACTGCAGCAGGATCGAGGACACCGGCGACACCGCCGTGGTGTACTGGCCGTACAGCGTGACATCTTCCCTCACGTCATAGGTGGTGCCGATGCGCCACGAAAAAGGCGTGTAGGTGGGCGCCCCGCGCGTCACCGCGCCGCCTGCGTTCAGATCGGTGATCTGGCGGCCAAGTTCGATATGGTCGTAGCGCACCCCGCCCACCAGCAGCCAGTCCGGGTTGAGGTTCAGGGCATCTTCGGCAAAGACCGAAGCCGTATCCAGCTTGGAATCGAAGATCACATTGGTGGTGGAATAGGCCGCATTCGCCGTCGGGAAAGTGCCGACCTGCGGATTGAACGGATCAACCGCCGCGATGGGAACGGCCGCGTTGCCGCCCACCGGGCTTTGCTGGCGCGGGTTGCGGAAGTCGGTGTGGTTGTATTCGCCGCCCAGCGTGAAGCGGTTGCGAAGCCCGCCGATCACCGCATCGTTGCTGACCGCCAGCCGCTCGTTCCAGAACTGGTGGTCGTGGAAAATGCGCTGCACCGAACGGGAGAAGCTGCCGTTCGGGAAAGCAGGCGTAGCGGCCGTGAAATTCTGG
>JAZKDV010000050.1:0-5293 GCA_040387395.1 Pseudomonadota bacterium
CATAGCATTCATGCTCGAACTTCGTCCCCGCCTCGCCCAGCGTTTCGAGATGGAACGGCGTGCGCGCCGGTATCTGCACGATGACGCTTTTGCCGGCCACGAAAGGCTCCATTCCCTCGACGCTGACGCGCATCTGTCCCGATTGCACCACCCAGAACATCTCGGTGTCGGGATACATAAGCCGCCTGGTCTTGTCGCCGGACGCCATCTGAATGAAGCGGCCGGTAAAGTGTTGGTCCTGCACCACGGTCTGCGACCAGCTCGGCTGGGAATGCGCCGCCAGGATTTCCGGCAATTTCCAATGCGGCCGGTTGGGCGCCTTCCAGGCCGTCAGCGGATCGGGGCGCGGCGCCAGCGCAAGTTTCAGCACGCGCTGCGGTGCGGCCTGCGGCACGGGCGCGGGTTGCGCCATCGCCCCTCCCGCCCAAACCAGCATCGCGAAAGGCACCAAAGCGCGCCGCATGACCATCTCCCGTTTTTTCGCATCATAGGCAGGCGCGGAACCTGCGCAACCCGGCTAGGGCCGTCCCACCTGGCGGTAGCAGGCCGGGTTGTCGACATCGATCACGCGCTGCGAGCATTCGGCGACGTCACCCATAAAGATAAATCCTCTGGCCGCCATGCAGGCCGGGATCGGACTGTGCTCCATCACCTCGATAATGTCACCCGGCTGGTGCGGCTCGCTTTTCATCAACTGGCGGTGACAGGCGATGACATTGTCGCGGGCAGGATCGGGCTGGTCACAGGCGCTGATCAGCAGCAGCGCGGCCAATCCCCATCCGGCCAGGAACGCCCTAACCAATGTTGAGCGCCTGCCAGACAAGTTCGCAGCCCACACCGATCATCAGCAGGTAGATCACGGTGTAAAAACCTTCCGCCGGCACACGCCGGACCAGCCATACGCCGGCGAAGGTCGAGGCGATCGCCACTGGCATCAGCGTCAGCGCCGTCAGCAGATTTTCGTGGGTGAACTGGCCCAGCGCGGCATAGGCGGGCACCTTCACCCAGTTGACGATCGCGAAATACAGCGCCGCGGTCCCGATATAGGAGGCGGGAGAAAGCTTCTTGCGCAACACCCACATCTGGAAGGGCGGCAGTCCGGCATGGGCGATCTGCGAGGTGAAGCCGGACGCAATGCCCAGCGCAAATCCGGTTGACGCCGAAGACGGCGTCGGCGCCGCCAGCGCCCTGGCGGCGCGGCGGCCCCACAATTGATAAAGCGCGAACAGGATGGAGATGGCGCCCAGCGTGCCCAGCACCGCGGTGACCGAAACCCAGGCCGCCAGCACATAGCCCGCCAAGATGCCGACGGCGGCGCCCGGCAGCATCACCTTCAACACGTGCGCGTCCCAATTGTGCCGGAAGGCCCAGACACCGACCGCATCCTGGACCAGCAGGATGGGCAGCAGGATGGCGGCGGCCTGTACCGGCGATACCGCCAGGGCCAGCAACGGCACCGAGACCTGGCCCACCCCGGAGAACCCGCCCTTGGCCAGCCCCGCCAGCACAACGGCGGGGATCGCGACGGCGTAGAAAAACAGGTCGGTGTGCACGGCGGTCCCGAGGGGAAAGGCAGGGTGGGTGATAGAGGACCGCCGGCGCTTTGTGAAGGACGCTGCCTATAGCTGGCTTTTCCCCCGGCCTGTACTAGAGTCGGGTCACGCTCACTGGCTCGAAGGGGATGTCATGCGCAGGATACTGGCCGTCGCGGCTTTTGTGGCAGTGGGAATCGCGTCGACCAGCGCGCAGGAGGCGAGTGTCGCCCCCACCATCAACCAGAACTTCAAAAGCGCCGACCTGGATGTGGAAGGCTGGGCAACGCGCTTCACCGGGGAAAGCCGCGAGGCGTTTCATGCGCGCCATGACGTGGTGAAGGCGATGGCGCTGAAGCCCGGCGATGCGGTCGCCGATGTCGGGGCCGGGACCGGCATCTATACGCGGCTGTTCGCGCAGGCCGTCGGTCCGTCGGGAAAGGTCTACGCCAACGACATCGCGCCGCCATTCCTCGCTTACATCGCCCGGAACGCCGCGAAAGATGGACTGAAAAACGTTCAGACGGTGCAGGGCGGCGACCGCGCCACCAACCTGCCGGCCGCGTCGGTGGATGTGGTGTTTCATTCCGACGTCTATCACCACTTTGAATTTCCGGCGGTGATGAACGCCGATATCCGCCGCGCACTGAAGCCCGATGGCCAGCTTTTTGTGCTGGAGCTGGCCAAGACCGGCGGCCAGACCGGTCATGTGCGCGCGCCAAAAGATGCCGTGATCGCCGAGATCGAGAAGTCGGGCTTTAAACTTGTCGAACAGGTCAACGTCCCCGGCCTTCGCGACAACTACCTGCTGCATTTCCGCAAGAGCTAGCCAGACGTCAGGCGCTACCAGGCTCCGGCCTGTCCGTCCTTGCGATGGTCCGAGCCCGCGCGATAGGCGCCGTTGATGGGCCGGCGCGAGCTGCGCGCCATGTCCGGCGGCGGCTCTTTGGCGTCAGGTGTGAACAGGATGGTCTGCACCCCGCCGACAATCGAGCCGTTGACCGGCACGACCTTGTGACCCATCGCTTCCAGTTTTGGGCCCATCGCTGCCGCAAGCTGGGATTCCATGAACAGCTGGTTGCTGAACTGCTCGTGGCGGAAACGCGCCATGTCGGTCGAGGCCTGAAGGTTGGCGCCCAGATCCACCATGTTGACCATCATCTGGGCGTGGCCCTGGGCCTGCATGTCGCCCCCCATCAGCAGCATCGTCATCTTCTGGCCATCCGTGCGTCCCCCTTGCAGCACAAAGCCGGCGGCCAGCGTGTTGAACGGCCGCTTGTGGGGCGCCAGCCCATTGGGGCTTTTGGGATCAAGGCTGAACAACCCGCCGCGATTGTGCAGGAAGAAGCCATAGCCCGGCACCGTGATGCCGGAGCCGAAATTGTTGTAGTTGCTGTTGACCCAGGACACCATGTTGCCCCAGCGGTCGGCGGTCGACAGCACGATGGTGTCGCCATTGCCGCTGGCGCGGCCCATCACGGGCGTCGCCGCCTTGGCCGGATTGATCCGGCCGCAAAGATTTTTGGCATAGCCGGGCGCGGTGACTTCTTTGACTTTGGCGATCAGTCCGGGATTGAAATTGGGATCGCCATTGAGCGCGATCAGGTCGGCATAGGCGAGCTTCTTGGCTTCCACCAGCATGTGCCAGTAGCGCGGATCGTTCGGGCCCAGTGAGGCCAGGGTCTGGCCGGGATAGACCGCGCCGACACAGGCCGAGAGAATGTTGAGCATCGCATTGGCGGCAAAGCCCTGGCTGGGCGGTGGCAGTTCCGCCAGCGTGAAGCCTTTATAGTCGCTCAGCACCGGCTCGACCCATTCGCCGCGATAGGCGGCCAGGTCGTCCAGCGTCATGGTGCCGCCCAGCGCCCGCGATTTGGCGACAATCGCCTTGGCGATATCGCCTTTGTAGAAAGCGTCAGCGCCCTGGGCCTGCAGCAGCCGGAAGGCCTTGGCCAGGTCGGGGTTGCGGAAAATCTGGCCCGCGTCCGGCACCTTGCCGTCGATGTACCAGGCCTTGATCGAATCCGGGTCCAGATCGGTGCAGCATTTGGTGGCGTCTGCGGGCCTGGCATTCATCGCCACCGGAAGCTTCCAGTCGAAGGCCGCGCGTTCCGGTACCGGAATGCCTTCGCTGGAATAGACGGCAGCGGCTTCCAGCACCTCCTTGAAGGTCATGGTGCCGTGCTTTTTGAGGGCATCGTCCCAGCCCCACACCGTTCCGGGCACCGTCACGGTCAGGATGCCGCGGGCCGGCATGCCCGATCCCGGTCCCCAGTTCTTCGGATCGGCGCGATAGCCGAGCGAATTCATCAAGGCGATGCTGGCGCCGCCAGGCGCCTTGCCGCTGGCATTCAGCACATGCAGCTTCTTGTCCTTGGCGGTGTAGATGATGGCGAACAGATCGCCGGCGATGCCGACATTCATCGGCTCGATCAGGCTGAGCACGGCCGAGGCCGCGACCGCCGCATCGATGGCATTGCCGCCCTTGCGCAGGATTTCCAGCCCGGCCTCGGTGGCCAGCGGCTGGCTGGTGGAGACGATGCCGTTGCGGCCCATCACCTCCGAGCGGCCTTGGGCCATCCAGCCATCGGCGCGGTCGCCGCGCAGGGCGTTGCAGGCGGGCGGATTTGCGGGGCCGGAATTGCAGGTCGAGGTGGAGAGGTCTTTTTGCTGGGCCGTCACGGGCGCGCCCGCCAGCAGCATCAGGGGGACGGCAAGCAGCCACCGTCTGGCATTGCGGACACTGGTCATGAAGCCCTCCGAAGCGGAGAGCCTACACTAGGCGCTCTCGATTTGCGACGTGGCGTGGGTGTGGCCATGCTCCAGCAGCTCGACCATCGCCAGACGCGCCAAATCCTCGTCCTGCGCCGCGATGGCCTCGAACACGCGGGCATGCTTGGCATGCGAAATGGCCAGCGTGTGCTCTTCGGTGTAGACGCTGATCACCAGGGTCCGCAGGAATTCAAACAGCGCCACCTTGGTGGCGGAGGTCAGCGACCGGAACAGTGGATTTCCTGACGCGGTGCCGATCGCGACATGGAAATCGAGATCGGCCTGGGTGTAGACGTCATGGTTTTCCCCGGCCGTGCGCATGCCCTTGAGCGCCGCCCGCATGGCAGCGATGTCCTGGTCTGTGCGATTGCGCGCGGCCTGCGCGGCCGCCGCCGGTTCCACCGCCAGCCGCAACTGGGTGATGTGGTCCAGAAAGGTCTGGTCGAGACCAAGGCTGCTGCGCCATGTCAGCACTTCAGGGTCGAGCCAGTTCCAGTAGTTCGAATTCAGCACCAGGGTACCGACCTTGGTCTTGGATTTCACCATGCCCTTGGCGGCCAGGGTGCGGGTGACTTCCCGCAGCACCACGCGCGAGACGCCGAAGGTGCTGAACATTTCCTCGGGCGAGGGCAGGCGGCTGCCGGGCTGGCGGGCGCCGGACAGAATCTCGGAACCCAGGATCGCGACGATCTGAGTGTGGCCCGCCATGCGCGGATTGGAAGGCGAAGACGCCGTCTCGTTCGGTATGCGCCTGGTTGTTGCTCTGCTCATGTCAGCGGTCGCTATCCGGTGTTCATCGAAGTGTCAGTTGGTCTTAATTGCCGGCTCTACTTGGTCACTACTCTATAGATCAGCGCTGACCTGAAGACGGGGCAGTCTATATTGCGATATCTGGTGGTGTAACCGGTATTTTTATGCTTTTTGCAGTTGGAAATAATTGTTTGCGGCGGATGGTGCGCGCCCTGCGCCTATTTCTCGTACGGCAGCAG
>JAZKDV010000051.1:0-1586 GCA_040387395.1 Pseudomonadota bacterium
GGAAGGCCCCAACGGCAAGCCCGATCCGCTGGCCTCGGCGCGCGACATCCGCGACACCTTCGGGCGCATGGCGATGGATGATGAAGAGACGGTGGCGCTGATCGCCGGCGGTCATACCTTCGGCAAGGCGCATGGCGCGGGCCCCTCCAACCATGTGGGCGCCGAACCCGAAGGCGCCGACATCGAGAATCAGGGCCTGGGCTGGGCCAGCAGCTTTGAAAGCGGCATGGCCGGCCACACGATCACCAGCGGGCTGGAAGGCGCCTGGACGCCGACGCCGATCAAGTGGGACAACACTTTCTTCGATACGCTGTATGGCCATGAGTGGGAGCTGACCAAGAGCCCGGCCGGCGCCCATCAGTGGAAGCCCAAGGGCGGGGCGGCGTCCGACGCGGTGCCGGACGCCCATGACGGCAAGAAGCGCCATGCGCCGATGATGCTGACATCGGATCTCGCGTTGCGCATGGACCCGGCCTATGACAAAATCTCGCGGCGCTTCCACAAGAACCCGCAGGAGTTTGCCGTGGCCTTTGCCAAGGCCTGGTTCAAGCTCACCCATCGCGACATGGGGCCGATCCGCCTGTATCGTGGCAAGCTGGTGCCGAAGGAGCCTCTGATCTGGCAGGATCCCATCCCGGCGGCCAACCATCCGCTGGTGGACGACAAGGACATCGCCGCGCTGAAGGCGAAGATTGCCGGGTCGGGAATTTCGGTATCCGACCTGGCTTCGGTGGCCTGGGCCTCGGCGTCCACATTCCGGGAATCCGACAAGCGCGGCGGCGCCAATGGCGCGCGCATCCGCCTGTTACCGCAGAAAGACTGGCCGGTGAACAATCCGCCGGTGCTGGCCAAGGTGCTGAAGGCACTGGAAGGCATCCAGACGGAGTTCAATGATGCCGCTTCGCGCGGCAAGAAGGTCTCGCTGGCCGACCTGATCGTGCTGGCGGGCAGCGTGGCGGTGGAAAGTGCCGCCAAGGCCGGTGGTGTCGATGTCAAAGTGCCGTTCACGCCGGGCCGCATGGATGCGTCGCAGGACCAGACGGAAGTCGAATCCTTTGCCTATCTGGAACCCAAGGCCGACGGCTTCCGCAACTATCTGCGCAATCCCATCATGACGCCGGAAGAACATCTGGTGGACCGGGCGCAGCTCCTGAGCTTGACCGGGCCTGAGATGACGGTGCTGGTGGGGGGCCTCAGGGTACTGAAAGTCGGCCAGCCGGAACATGGCGTTCTGACCACAAAGCCGGAAACGCTGGGCAACGACTTCTTCGTCAACCTGCTAGACATGGGCACGAAGTGGAAAGGTGTCGATGGCCGCGAAGGCGTGTTCGAAGGACAGGACCGCAGAAGCGGGCAGGTGCGGTGGACCGCCACCCGTGCCGACCTGATCTTCGGCTCGCATTCCCAGCTCCGCGCCCTGGCGGAAGTCTATGCCGCCAGCGACGCGCGGGAAAAGTTTGTGAAGGACTTTGCCGCCGCCTGGACCAAGGTGATGAACCTCGATCGCTTCGACCTGGCCTGATCAGGCGCCCAGCCGCCTGAACCAGGCAATGGTGGCCGCATCGCGCTCCGCGCCGCGGCCACCG
>JAZKDV010000051.1:1596-11439 GCA_040387395.1 Pseudomonadota bacterium
GAGAGTGTGGGTCTGGTCGGGGAAGGGCAGAAAGCGGTGCGGCTTTCCCAGCCGCGCCAGTTCGGCCGCCATGCGCGTGGAATGTTCGATGTCCATGTCCTTGTCGGCGCCGCCATGCATGATCAGGACCGGCGTCTTGATCTGGTCTGCCCAGCGGATGGCGGAGCGCCGGGTGATGATCGCCTCGCGATCTTTCTCAAGGTCCGGCCAGATCTGGGCAGCGGCGCGCGCCAGCGGCCGGCCCGGCCCGATCAGCGCGTCCAGATCGGTGAAAGCGCCCCACACGGCGGCGGCACGCGCCGGAAACCCGTCGCGCAAGGCCTGATAGACCATCATGCCGCCGCGCGACTCGCCCACGAGAAACACATGCGAGGCGTCCGCACCCGGAATCCGGCGCAACAGCGGGGACAGGTTCATCAGGTCATGAAGGTCGGCGCCGCCCATCTCGTCGCGCCCGGCCCAGCCATTGCTGCCGCGATAGTGCGGCGCCACGACGATGAATCCTGCTCGCGCATAGCGGTTGGCCATCACCAACATTTCTTCGGCAAAGCCGGCCGGGCGGGTGAAGCTGCCGCGGTTGAAAATAATGACGGGCATTGCCCTCTGCGTCGGTCGCGCGGGGTGATAAATGTAAGCACCGACCGTTAGGCCGTCGCTTTGATAGGTGAATTGCTCGAGAACAAAGCGCTTGTCTGCGGCGGCTGTGTCGAATTCGGTTCGTGACGACGAAAACTGAATGCCGCGATCGGCGTCGAAGCCGCGCAGGGTTACCGGCTGGAACGCAATGGGTGGTTCACCCGAGGGTGCTGTGCTCATGCAGCCCGCGACGAAAAGGGCGGCAAGCGCGGAAATTAGTGGTCTCATAATTCTACCCCAGCATTACTATCTTGCAATGCAAGATACATCGGTGTAATGCTGCTGTAAATGGCACGCCGGATCAGGCGAGGGGATGTCTGCTGGAACTTGGCGGATGCGTCCTTTTACCCAGTTCAGGGCGGTGCAGAATTGTTGCTTAACCTGCTGCGTCATGGCCTTGCACGACACGATTGATGAAGAAGCGATCCATGCCCTGGTGCACGGCTTTTACGCGCGTGTCCGGCAGGATGATGCGATCGGTCCGATCTTCAATGACGTGATCGGCGATGGTTGGGATGCGCACCTGGCCAAGCTGTGTGACTTCTGGTCCTCGGTGATGCTTCAGACGGGGCGCTTCAACGGCAGGCCGATGGCCGCCCATATGCGCCTCAAGGGGGTCCGCCCCGAACATTTTGAGCGCTGGCTGATGCTGTTCCGGCAAACGGCGCGCGAGACCTGTTCCCCCGCTGTCGCGGAGCTGTTCATCGACCGGGCGGAGAATATCGCCCGCGGCTTCCAGCTGGGCATGTTCTATCAGCCGGTGCGGCCATGAGATTGGCGTACTGGACGCTGGGGCTCGGTGTTTCGGGCCTGGCCACAATCCTTGCGGCCGCGCTCCCCAGCCGGGCCGAAGACATGACGGCCTCCAATGTGGTCGAGCAATACCAGCAACAGCTCGACAAGGGCGCCGCAAAGCTGGCCTATGCGAGCGGCAAGCACGGCTATCTGCCCGGTCTGCTCCGGGCGTTTCGCGTGCCGCGGGAATCTCAGCTGCTGGTTTTCTCCGCCAGCAGCCTGCAGTTCGACAAGATCAACCAGAAAACACCGCGCGCGCTTTACTATCAGGACGATATCTCGATAGGCGCGGTGCAGGGCGGAAACCTGCTCGAGATCATCGTCACCGACAAGGAAAGCGGTGTCGCCTTCTATACCCTGGACACGGCGAAATCCGACAAGCCGCGCTTTGTGCGGCGGTCTGTCGAATGCACCACTTGCCATGGCTATACCAGCCGCTGGGTGCCGGGCCTGATGGTCGCGACCTATGCCACTGGCCCGAACGGGCAGTTGCTCAACATCGACCCTTACAATCCCTTCCACCTGACCGATGACCGCACGCCGTTCGAGGACCGCTATGGCGGCTGGTATGTGACCGGCAAGACCGGAACAATGACCCATCGCGGCAATGTCACCCTTCCGCCCGACGACCCGCTGACCCTGCCGCCGGGCGGCACCAACATCACCGACCTGGAAGGCCGCATTGCCAAAAGCGATTATCTGGAACCTGGCAGTGACATCGTCGCGCTGCTGGCGATGGAGCATCAGGCGGGCTTTGTAAATTTGGCCAACCGCATCAACGTCCAACACCGCCGCGGCGTAACCGCCGAGGTCGAGGCTTCGATAGCCGCGCTGCTGTCGTATATGACCTTTGAAAAGGAAGCGCCGCTGCCGTCGCCGGTGAGCGGTTCGTCCGAATTCACCAAAGTATTTCCCGCGCAGGGCGTTCGGGACAGCAAAGGCCGCAGCTTGCGGCAGTTCGATCTTCAGGGGCGCGTCTTCCGCTATCCCCTGAGCTACATGATTTACAGCCAGGCGTTCGACAATCTGAGCCCAGCCATCCGCGAGCGGGTGCTGCGCCGCCTTTATGACCTTCTGCGGGCCAAGGGGCAGGGCGGCGCGGCGGCCATCAATATCGCCGCCGCCACCAAGGCCGGATTGCCCGACAGCTGGAAAGCGGTGCCGGAATAATCGCCGCTATTTTGCCGGCCAGCCTTTATTCAGGGGCAAGGCAGGGTTCGCGGTAATCTTCACCACGGCGCAATGATGGTAGGAATAGTCGCCATCCTTGTTGTGGCCGTGCTCGGCCATGAACTGCACGACCTGCAGAACGCAGCCATCGCAATCGATATTGGGAACGCGGACATCGGTTTCAAAGAACGTGTCCGGCGTTACCTTTTGCGTATGGGCGAACAGGCCGTCGGCGAGGATGGGCGCTTTGGCGTCGGTGATTTTCGCCGACACTGACCAGGGTCCCTTGGGCGTGTCGCGCGTGGTGACTTCGGGATCGGGCGGCAGATCCGCCTGTGACCTGGCCAACGCGATGCGGTAGTGGCCGGGATGGAAAATCGTTTCGCGCAGTTTGACGTGCAGCATGTCACCGCCGCGAAGCTGGCTAACACTGCCCGTCGGCGTGCTGGGATTGGCGGAGGTGCCGCCGCAGGGCGCAAGCTTCTGCGGATCGCCCAGCCGGTCCTGAGCCAGCGAGGCGGACGGCTCCAGCAGTTCAAAATGGGCCTGGCTGCTAACGGGCATCAGCAGTGCGATGCCCAGGCCGGCGAGAATGGAATATCGCATGTCTTGCTCCAGTATGGTGATGGACTACGGCATTATGCCGATTTCGAACGGACCGGCGGGAAGCCCGCTGGCATCCGACAGGGTGCAGACGGGACTGTCGCCCCAGCAATAGCGTACCCGCGTTGCCGCGCCCGCATTGGCCAGCGTCACGCTGTCTTTCCCCCGTGTGGCGCGCGTCCAGCGGCAGCCGGCAGCGTCGCACAGCTCAAAGGCATTGGGCTCGCCGTTATAGGCCGTGAGGGTGCCGGTCACGTCCTGGAAAGACAGGGTGACATTGTCGCCGTTGCGCCGGGCCGCTGCCACGCGCGCGCCGGACGGCGCGATCTTTTCGCCATAGACCAGCTTGCGGGCCGCGATGGAAAGGCGGCGGCCGATTTCCTGCTTGTTCGGCGGATGCAGGTTCTTGGCATCGCCAACGTCGAACGTGACCACCAGCGCGGCTTTGGCATCAGCCTCGGCGGTCTTGCGCTGGGCTTCGCGCACATCCGACCATAGCGACTCGTCCGGCTTGACGGGGGCGAGGCCGTAATTGGGAATCTGCACAATCATAAAAGGAAGGCCGGCGCCGAACTGCTTGCGCCAGTCGCGCATCATCGCTTCCAGTACCGGCTGATAGGTCTTGGCGAAATAGAGGTTGGATTCGCCCTGGTACCAGACCGCGGCCTTGAAGCCATAAGGCCCGATGGGCGCGATCATGCCGTTATACTGCAGGCCGACGCCGTGCATCGGGCCCCAGGGCAGTTGGGGTGCGATCAGCCTGTCCACCGCCTTGTAGCGCCAGGGCTTGTCCAGCGGCATGCTGGAGCCATCCGCGAAACGGATCAGGCGCGTGGAAGCCGGACCGGTCAGCCCGCAATTGCGCCAGCTGCAGAAAATATTCAGCGTGATGGAATTGTCGCCGGCTTTCAGCAGGCCCTTGGGCAGGACATGGATCGCATTGGGCTGCTGCGATGTGCCGCCGATCCCAATGCCATTGACCCAGCTTTTCTCTTCTTCATTGGCGCGGCCGAATTCCAGCGTGGCGGGCTGGGCGGCCTGCGCCGCCGTCAGGTTCACATGGGTGGAAAGCCAAAGCTGTCCGACAAAACCGACGCCGGATTCGGCGCTGCCTTCGGGCAAGGTGAGGCCCGGCCAGTCGCCCCAGGCGCTCAGGGGCTGCGGCGCTACCGGCCATGACGATGCGTCTTCTTTCCACGGCTGGCCCGCGCCGTTGGCGCGCCACCAGTTTTCCCAGGCCGTATCCCAGCGCTTTGAGGCAGCATCCGGATCGCGGCGATGCAGCGACAGCATGTCGAGATCGTCGTTGAAGAATCCCGATGCCCGCAGGCTGGGCTCGCTTACCCAGCCGCGCACCCGCGTGCCGCCCCAGGCGGCCGTCACCAGGCCGACCGGCACCTTCACCTGCTTGCGCAATTCGCGGGCGAAGAAGAAGCAGCTTGCGGAAAAATCCCCCACCGTTTGCGGCGACGTCACTTTCCAGCTCACGGGCGTGGAGAAGGTGCTCAGCACCGTGGGGCTGGCGACGCGGTCGATCGACATATGCCGTATCGCGCCATCGGTGGCGGCGGCGGTCTCGGCATCGACATTGGCGGCGCGGCGCACGCCCAGCGCCATGTTGGACTGGCCGGTGCAGAGGAAGACATCGCCCAGCAACACATCATTGACCTGCTGGCTTTCACCGCCGCCGCTGACTTGCAGCGTATGGGGACCACCCGCCGTCATGGCCGGCAGCACCGCACTCCATTGTCCGGTGGAAGAGGCGCGCGCCGTGCTGCGGGCTTCGCCCAGTTGAATATTGATCTCGGCGCCACGCGGCGCCTGGCCATAGATGCGGATCGGCTGATCGCGCTGCAGGACCGCATGGTCCTGGAACATGGGATGCAGAAGCGGCGCGGCCGCAGCGGGCGATGCGGCCAGAAGCGCCCAGGGAAGCGCAAAGGCAAATGCCGCAAGTTTCATGGTCCCGCCCCTTATTCTTGTGGCGGCGACTGTAGCGTTATTTGGGAATTACGGAACGGGTCCGCCGCCGTTACCCGGATTGGTTTCGCGAATCTGGGTGGCCGAGGTGCCGGGGGTCGCGTTCAGCAGTTGCTGAAGAAATGTCAGTTCGCGTCCGCGGGCCGGGGTCTCGCGCGACTCGAACGAGATCACGTTGCCATGCTCAAGGCCGAAGCGACGCACGCCGGTGACCTTGTTCTGCTTGTCGAAATAGACCGCCAGGATCTGGCGCTTCAGCACCGTGGGGCTGAAGAAGGCGACCTGCTTTTCGGTGGCCGAGATATAGTACCAGCTGTCATTGCCGAAGGTGGCGGTGGTCGAGGCATAGCCCAGGCGCGACTGGATGGTGGTCTTGGTGTCGGTGCCGGGCTTGATATTCGCTTCGGCCTCTTTGTCCGGCATATAGCCGCGCTGGCTGATCACCGGGGCGCAGGCGATCAACAGGGCTATGGCGGAAAGGGAGGCGAGGGCGAGCTTCATATTTCAACCTTGGCGTGCGGATCTGGCTTTTTTAGGACCTTGGCCGATGTGCTAGCGTCCGGCGCGGGACCGTGCAAGTCCCTACAATTCATAGGGATAGTTCCATGCTGAATTTGCTCAGGAAAGGTGCGGCGCGCAAGCAGAAAGGCGCTGCTCTGCATGACGGCTTGGTAACCCGGGCGCGCCAGACGGTGTTTTTCCGCGATTTCGCGGTGGCCGATACCATCGACGGCCGCTTCGACATGGTGGTGTTGCACGCCTGGCTGGCGCTGAGCGGCTTGAAAGCAGCCGGGGAGCATGAGGTGGCGCAGGGCCTGACCGACGCCATTTTCGTGAGTTTCGATGAAGCCATGCGCGAGCAGGGCGCCGGCGACATGGGTCTCAGCCGCAAGATGCGGGCCTTTGCCGATGCCTTTTATGGCCGCGTGGCTGCGTATGAACTGGCCAAGGACGAAGATGAAATGGCGGCGGCGCTGGCGCGCAACCTGTGGCGCGGCGCCGAAGTGGACGAACGCGCCCGGAAGCTGGCGGCCTATGTTTGGGGCGCGAAAAGCACCCTGAAACAAGGCCTGCCCGATACGCTCGATTTCGGCCCACTTCCGAAAACCTGAACAGCTCTTATATGACAGCCATGACCGATCCTCTGCCGCTTAGCCAAATTTACAATCTCGCCCGTCTCGGCAATGCCGGCGACACGGTGCAGGTGAGTGCCGACGAGACACAGCGCGCCGACATCGCCCGCTGGGCCGGTGTGCTGTCGCTGGAAAGTTTCTCGGCCCAGGTCGAGGTCCGCAAGCTCGCGCCAACCCGGTTCGGGCTTTCCTATGTGCTCAAGGCCGATGTCACCCAGGCCTGTGTCGTGACCCTGGAACCGGTGCCGGCCCTTCTGGAGCACAGCTTCAGCCGCGAACTGGAATTCACCGGTCAAACCGTCCGGCGCAAACCCGCCCAAGCCAAATCGGGGGCCGAATCGGTGACCGAAGTGGTGGTGGATTCGCTGGAAGATGAGGGGCCGGAAGAGATCGAAAGCCTGCATTACGACCTGGCCGCGCCGCTGCTGGAGGAGTTTGTGCTGGCCCTGGAACCCTATCCCCGCCGCCCCGGAGTGGCTTTTGAGCCCCCCAGCGATGGCCTGGAGCCCCCCGAAAGCCCCTTTGCCGTGTTGAAAGGCCTCAAATCCGGCCTTTAACCCCTTATCGGGACCGGCTTTTGGCTTGAAACGGCCATGGCTTTCCTGCTACCCACCGCGCCTGTTTTGCCGGTCCAGTCGGGCCCGGCTTTTAGGAGTTTTCCGCCATGGCGGTCCCGAAACGAAAAACCTCGCCGTCGCGCCGCAACATGCGCCGCTCGCACCACGCTTTGGTGGCCGTCAACCATGGCGACTGCCCCAATTGCGGCGAGCCCAAGCGTCCGCATCATATCTGCGGTTCCTGCGGCCATTATGCCGAACGCGAAGTCGTGAAGGCCAAGAGCTAAGACCTTTCACCTGAAAGGTGGCCGTGACCCGCGCCCTGACAGTTTCGATCGATGCGATGGGCGGTGATGCCGGTCCCGGCATTGTCGTCACTGCGCTGCTGCGCAGCCTGCAGCGTCACACCAACGTCCAGTTCCTTCTGCATGGCGATGAGGCGCAGCTGAAACCGCTGCTGGCCAAGCACGCCAAGCTGGCTGGCCGTGCCAGCGTCCGGCACGCGGTGGGCCGGGTCGCCATGGAAGACAAGCCCAGCCACGTGCTGCGCCGCGGCCGCGACACCTCCATGTGGCATGCCATTGAAAGCGTGAAGCAGGGCGAAGCCGATGTCGCGATCAGCGCCGGCAATACCGGCGCGCTGATGGCGGTATCGATGTTCGGCCTGGGGATCGTCGAAGGCATTTCGCGCCCCGCCATTGCCACCATCTGGCCGACGCTGAGGGGCCAGACCGTGGTGCTGGATGTCGGCGCCAACGTCATCGCCAGCGACGAGCAATTGGTGGATTTCGCGGTGATGGGCGAAGCCTTCGCCCATGTGATTTTCGGACTGGAACGTCCCACCGTCGGCATTCTCAATGTCGGCGCCGAGGAGCAGAAGGGCAATGACGCCGTCAAGGGCGCCGCCCAGATCCTGCGCGCCTCCAGCCTGCCGATGGCCTTTCACGGTTTTGTCGAAGGCGACGACATCGCCAAGGGCACGGTGGATGTGGTGGTGACGGACGGCTTCACCGGCAATATCGCGCTCAAGACCGCCGAAGGCACCGCCCGGCTGATCGGCGCCTATATGCGCCAGTCCTTGAAGCGTTCGGTGCTGGGCCGCATCGGTGCGGTGGTGGCGTCGGGCGCGCTCAAAACCTTGCGCCGCAAGCTCGATCCGCGCGCCAATGCCGGCGGCATTTTCCTGGGACTCAACGGCATCGTGGTGAAATGCCATGGCGGCGCGGATGCCGTCAGCTTCGCCAGCGCCATGGACATGGCCATCGACATGGCCAATTCCAACATCAACGCCCGCATCACCGCCGACCGCAACGCCATGCGGGCCAATGCCGGCCAATCGGTGGAAGCATGATCCGCGCCCGCGTCATAGGCTCCGGCAGTTGCCTGCCGTCCAACATCGTCACCAATGACGACCTGGCCAAGCGCATGGACACGTCCGACGCCTGGATCCGGGAGCGCACCGGCATTACCCAGCGTCATATCGCCGTGGAAGGCGAAAAGACCTCCGACCTCGCCTTGGGCGCGGCGCGCGCGGCGCTGACCGATGCCGGAATCGATGCCGGCGAGCTGGACATGATCATCTGCGCCACCACCACGCCGGATGAAAGCTTTCCCGCCACCGCCACCATCGTCCAGTCGCGGCTGGGCATGACGCGCGGCGCCGCCTTCGACGTGCAGGCGGTGTGTTCGGGTTTCATCTACGGCATGTCGGTGGCCGACAGCATGATCCGCACCGGCTCGGCCCGCACCATCCTCTTGATCGGGGCGGAGACCATGTCGCGCCTCCTGGACTGGGAAGACCGTGCCACCTGCGTGCTGTTCGGCGACGGGGCAGGGGCAGTGGTGCTGCAGGCCCATACCGGCATCGGCGACAATTCCGACCAGGGCGTGCTCAACACCCGCCTGTTCTCGGACGGACGCTTGCACGACATGCTCTATGCCGATGGCGGCGTCTCCTCGACCCAAGGCGCGGGCAAGCTGCGCATGCAGGGCAAGGAAGTCTTCAAGCACGCCATCACCAATATCGCCGCCGCCATCGTCGCCTCGTCGGAGGCGGCGGGGATCGCCCTGTCCGATATCGACTGGTTTGTGCCCCACCAGGCCAACCAGCGCATCCTGGACGGCACCGCCAAGCGGCTGGGCATCGACCCCGCCAAGGTGATCTCGACCGTGGCCTTGCATGGCAATACCTCGGCCGCCTCCGTCCCCCTGGCCCTGGTCGCGGCGGTCAAGGACGGCCGCATCAAGCGGGGGAATCTCGTCCTGCTGGAAGCCATGGGCGGGGGCTTTACCTGGGGCGCCGCGCTGCTGCGCTGGTAGCCGGACAGGCCACTTAAAGGCCTTCAGCCAAGTCTTTGATGTTGACTGACTTTCCCGGCCGGGTTTACCGTGCTGTGGATAAAAAGAGAGTCGTCAACATGACCACGGGAACTTTGACCAGAGCCGACCTGACCGAAGCCGTCTTCCAGGCGGTCGGACTTTCGCGCACCGACTCGGCGCAGATGGTCGAGGACATGCTGGAAGAAGTCTGCGGCGCGCTCGCCAAGGGCGAAACCGTGAAGCTTTCTTCCTTTGGAACTTTCGCGGTGCGCCAGAAGTCGCAGCGCATGGGCCGCAATCCCAAGACCGGCGACGAAGTGCCGATCGCGCCGCGCCGCGTGCTGGTGTTCCGTCCCAGCCATGTCCTGAAAGCCGTGATCAACGGCCAGACGCCCTCGCCGGAAGGTGAAGACTAAGTGTCCTCCGCGGCGCTCGCATATCCCGGCAAGTCGGCGGAAGCCTTCCGCACCATCAGCGAAGTCGCGGCCGAACTGGATGTGCCCCAGCATGTGCTGCGCTTCTGGGAGAGCCGCTTCGCCCAGATCAAGCCGGTGAAACGCGCCGGTGGCCGGCGTTATTACCGTCCCGACGATATTGACCTGCTCAAGGGCATCCGCGCGCTGCTCTACAGCGACGGTTTCACCATCAAG
>JAZKDV010000052.1:0-3254 GCA_040387395.1 Pseudomonadota bacterium
GCCATGACCGGGTGCTCACGATGCAGCCCGGCAACGTCATGGCGCTGAACAATCGCGGGCTGACGCTGCGCGCCATGCGCCGCCTTCCAGAAGCCGTGCAGGCCTATGAACGGGCGCTGTCGCTGCAGCCCGACTATGCCGATGCCCGCTACAATCTCGCCGTGGCGCTGCTGGACTTGCAGCGTGCGCCCGAAGCCTTGGCCGCGTTCGAAAGCGTGATGGGCGCACGCGGCAACGATGCCGAGCTGTTCAATAATCGCGGCGTGGCGCTGTGGAACCTCAAGCGCCCGGCCGAGGCGCTGGCCAGCTTCGAGCGCACCCTGGCGATCGATCCGCAATTCACCGAGGCCTGGGGCAACCGCGGGCTGGCGCTGCGCGACATGGCCCGCTTCGAGGAAGCGCTGGCCAGCTTCGACATGGTCCTGACCATCTCGCCCCGCAATCCGGTGGCCTGGAACAGCCGCGGCAACGTGCTGCGCGACATGAAGCAGTTCGACGAAGCCATCGAAAGCTATGGCAAGGCGCTCGAGATCCGGCCCGACTATACGGAAGCCGCGAACAACCGCGGCTATACCTGGTGGGCCGACAAGCATGAGTATGCGCCGGCGCTGGCCGATCTGGAACGCGCGCTGCTGCTGGACCCCGAGCACGCTTACGCCGCCGGTGAAGTCCTGCATCTGAAAATGTACGGCGCGGACTGGAGCGATTTCGAGACCCGCAAGGCGCAGTTGGAATCCGATGTGCGCTTCGGCAAGCGCGTGGCGCGGCCCTTCATGTTCCAGGCCGTGTCCGACAATCCGGTGGACCTTCAGGCCTGCAGCCGCATCTGGGCGCGGGACATGTATCTGGAAAGCCCCGCCGCCCCGCATGACCGCGCGGCGCGCAAGGACCGCAAGAAAATCCGCCTGGGCTATGTCTCGGGCGAATTCCGCGAACAGGCGACCCAGATCCTGATGGCCGGGCTGTACGAGGCCCATGACCGGGACAAGTTTGAACTCGTCGCCCTGGACAATGGCTATAACGATTCCAGCACCATGCGCAGCCGGCTGGAAAAGAGCTTCGACACGTGGATCGATATTTCCGGCCTGTCGGATGAAGAGGCGGCGGCAAAAATCCGCGCCGAGGAGATCGACATCCTCATCAATCTCAACGGCTATTTCGGCAAGCCGCGCATGGGCGTGTTCGCCCGCCGCCCCGCGCCGGTGCAGGTCAATTATCTGGGCTTTCCCGCCACGCTCGGCGCGCCCTATATCGATTACATCATCGCCGATAACGTTGTGATCCCCGACAACGAGCAGCGCTTTTTTGACGAAAAGGTCGTCACCCTGCCCGGCAGCTATCAGGCCAACGACAATAAGGGCCGCGCCATCGCCAAGGCGCCGAGCCGCGCCGAAGCCGGCTTGCCGGACAAGGGCTTCGTCTTCTGCAACTTCAACAATGCCTACAAGCTGACGCCGGACACTTTTGCCGGCTGGATGCAAATCCTGAAGCAGGTGGACGGCAGCGTGCTGTGGCTGCTGGAAAGCCCCGCGCCCTTTGCCGACAATATCCGCAAGGAAGCGGCCAAACATGGCATCGATAGCGGGCGCATCATTTTCGCCCCCGACCGCGCCCCGGCGGACCATCTGGCCCGCCTCAGCCTGGCCGACCTGTTCCTCGACAGCCTGCCCTACAATGCCCACACCACCGCCAGTGATGCGCTGTGGGCCGGCGTGCCGCTCTTGACCCGGCGCGGCAATGCCTTTGCCGGCCGTGTCGCCGCCAGCCTGCTCACGGCGGCAGGGATGCCGGAACTGATCACCGAAATCCAGGCCGACTATGAGGCGCTGGCGGTCGAGCTGGCGACCGACCCCAAGAAGCTCAAGACCCTGCGCGACCGGCTGAAGAAGAACCGTGCCAGCTGCGAACTGTTCGACACCGACCTGTTCCGCCGCCGCATCGAGTCCGCCTATGACCAGATGTGGCAGCGCTGGCTGGCGGGCGAACCGCCACAGGCCTTTGCCGTAAAGGACTGACGGCATGGACCTCCACGCCCTGGGCCGGCAAGCCACCCAGCTGCATCAGCAGGGGCGCCTGGGCGAGGCGGAAACGCTGTACCGGCAGATACTCGGCTTCGATCCCAATGTGTTTCCGGCGTTGTACCTGCTGGGCATGCTGCGGCTGCAGCAGGGCGGCAGCGCCGAGGCCGTGCAGCTGATCGGCCAGGCGCTGGCCCTCAATCCCAATGATCCCGCCGCGCTGGCGCATTATGGTTTCGCCCTGCTGGGCGAAAGCCGCTTTGCCGAGGCCGTCGCCGCCTTCGACCGCCTGCTGGCGTCCCATGCGGGCGAACCGGCGGCGCTGATGGGCCGGGGCACGGCGCTCAAGGCGCTGGGCCGTCATGCGGCCGCGCTGGCCGATTATGAATCGGTGCTGTCGGTGGACCCGCGCAATGCCGATGCCTGGAACGGGCGCGGCTTGCTGCTGCGCAGCCTGGGACGGATCGACGAAGCGCTGGACAGTTTCAACCAGGCCGTAGCGCTGGTGCCGGATTTTGCGGAAGGCTTGCAGAATCGCGGCGACCTGCTGTGGAGCGAGAAGCTCGACAATGCGGCGGCGACCGCCGACCTGCAAAAGGCGCTGGCGCTCGAGCCGAAACGGGGCCTGCTGCGCGGCAGCCTGCTGCATCTCAGGATGTTCGCCGGCGACTGGAAGGATTTCGAACGCGAGACCGCGCTGATCCATCAGGAGGTTCGCGCCGGACAGATGGCGATCCATCCTTTCGCCTATCAGGCGATCATGGAAAACCCCGCCGACAGCCTGGCCTGCTCGCGCCTCTATGGCCACAGCCACTATCCGGCGCAGGCCTTCCAGCCGCATGTGCCGGCGGCGCGCGACAAGATCCGTATCGGTTATGTCTCGGGCGATTTCCGCGAACAGGCGGTCGGCCTGTTGCTGGCGGGCCTGTACGAACAGCATGACAAGGAGCGCTTTGAGCTTTTCGCCTTCAACACCGGCGGCGACAGCAGCGACCATATCCGCCAGCGGGCGCTGGCGGCGTTCGACCGCTTCATCGAGATCACGCCGCTGTCCGATGCGGCGGCGGCGGAACGCATCCGCCGCGAGGGTATCGACATCCTGGTGACACTGAACGGCTATTTCGGCGCCGAGCGGCTGGGCATTTTCGCCCATCGCCCCGCGCCGGTGCAGGTCAGCTATATGGGTTTTCCTGCCACGCTGGGCCTGCCCTATATCGATTATATCCTGGCCGACCG
>JAZKDV010000053.1:0-2168 GCA_040387395.1 Pseudomonadota bacterium
GCCGCCAAGGTGGTGGCCGACTTCGCGAAGACCAACGACAAGTTGGTCATTCGCGCGGGTGCGTTCGCGGGCAAGGCCCTGGATGTCAACGGCGTCAAGCAGCTGGCGAACATCCCCTCGAAGGAAGTTCTGTTGGCGCAGCTTTGCGGCCTGCTCATGTCGCCCATCTCCCGCACCGCGGTGGTTTTGGGCGCCCTGGCAGCCAAGAAGGGCGAGGGCGCAGCCGCCCCCGCCGACGCGCCCGCAGCGGAAGCGGCTGCTGCGTAACCCACGCACGGCCCGTTCTTCACATCAATTGTTTTAGGAAATCAAAATGGCATTCGACAAAGACGCATTCCTGACCTCGCTGGACAGCATGACGGTCATGGAACTCAACGACCTGGTCAAGGCGATCGAAGAAAAATTCGGCGTGAGCGCTGCCGCCATGGCAGCTCCCGCGGCCGCTGGCGGCGCCGCTGCCGCGGTCGTCGAAGAGAAGACCGAGTTCACCGTGCAACTGCTGGAAGCCGGCGCCAACAAGGTGTCCGTCATCAAGGCCGTGCGCGAACTCACCGGCCTGGGCCTCAAGGAAGCCAAGGACCTGGTCGACGGCGCTCCCAAGGCCGTCAAGGAAGGCATTGCCAAGGCCGACGCCGAAGCCGCTCTCAAGAAGCTGGTTGAAGCCGGCGCCAAGGCTGAACTCAAGTAAATCGGCATCCGATTTACGGGGGCTGGTTTCACGACCAGCCTTTTGCGCTTTCAGAGCGCACCTGGAAACTCCTCCCAAAGTGGGGTTTCCAAGTGTCTTCTGACCCCGACTGCAGAAGACGCCTTGGTACGGGCGATGTGCAATGCATCGCCGTCCGCCATGGTTGGTAGTGGCCAACCCGCCAAGCCTGTCGAGCCCCTCGCCGCCCGAGGACGCTTGACGAGACAGTTGCGCAAGAGCTCATAGCCCGGAGATCTCATGGCCTATTCCTTTACCGAACGCAAGCGCATCCGCAAAAGCTTCGGCACCCGCGACAGCGTGCTGGAAGTTCCTTACCTGCTGCAGATGCAGAAGGACGCTTACACCGCATTCCTCCAGGCGGACGTCCCGCCTCTGAAACGTACCAACGAAGGCCTTCAGGCCGCCTTCAACGCCGCCTTCCCCATCGTCTCCCACAACGGTTTTGTGGAGATGAAGTACACCGAATACAACCTGGCCAGGCCCGCCTTCGACGTGCGCGAGTGCCAGACCCGCGGGCTGACCTTCGCCTCGGCGGTGCGCGCGCGCGTGCAGCTGATCATCTATGACCGCGAGTCGTCGACCTCGCAGTCCAAGGTGGTCAAGGAGGTCAAGGAGCAAGAGGTCTACATGGGCGAAGTGCCGCTCATGACCGAAAAAGGCTCGTTCATCATCAACGGCACCGAGCGTGTCATCGTCTCGCAGCTGCACCGCTCGCCGGGCGTGTTCTTCGAACACGACAAGGGCAAGACGCACAGCTCGGGCAAGCTGCTGTTCTCGGCCCGGATCATCCCGTACCGCGGCTCCTGGCTGGACTTCGAGTTCGATCCCAAGGACATCCTGTACTTCCGGGTCGACCGCCGCCGCAAGATGCCGGTCACCATCCTGCTCAAGGCCATCGGCCTGACGCCTGAGTCGATCCTGGCCAACTTCTTCGTCAACGACAACTTCCGTCTGATGGACAGCGGCGCCCAGATGGAGTTCGTCGCCGAGCGCCTGCGCGGCGAGGTGGCACGCTTTGACATCACCGACAAATCCGGCAAGGTCGTCGTCGCCAAGGACAAGCGCATCACCGCGCGCCACACCCGTGACCTGGAACAGACCGGCACCACGCACATCAGCGTGCCCGAAGACTTCCTCATCGGCCGCGTGGTGGCCCGCAACATCGTCGACCAGGACACCGGTGAGATCATCGCCAAGGCCAACGACGAGCTGACCGAAGCCCTGCTCAAGAAGCTGCGCACCGCCGGCGTGCAGGAGCTGCAGGTCATCTACACGAACGAGCTCGACCAGGGCGCCTACATCAGCCAGACCCTGCGCAGCGACGAGACGGTCGACGAGTTCGCCGCGCGCGTGGCCATCTACCGCATGATGCGCCCCGGCGAGCCGCCGACCGAAGACGCCGTGCAGGCCCTGTTCCAGCGCCTGTTCTACAACCCGGACACCTACGACCTGTCGCGCG
>JAZKDV010000054.1:0-9147 GCA_040387395.1 Pseudomonadota bacterium
TCCGACGGTTTGAACACCAAGAACCGCTGGTGGGGCGATGGCTCCTCGACCGGTACGTCCGATACGGACCTGATCGATGACCGCATGGATGCGGTCTGCGCCGCGGCCAAGGCCGACGGCATCACCGTCTATTCGATCTTCCTGAATATCAGCAGCCAGGGCGATTCCGATCCCTTTGGAGGACTGCGCCAGCGACAGCACCAAGTATTTCGCCCTGACCAGCACCAGCGCGGTGGTCACCACTTTCCAGCAGATCGGCCAGTCGATCACCAATGTCCGCGTGAGCAGATAGCGTGAAACTCGCTTTTGAGGTTCTGGAACAACTAGCGGTGACGTTGTGGCATGTGTTGCCATGGCTGGCCGGGCTGGGCCTGGTCTTCGCCCTGCTGTCACGCTGGTCGCCCTGCAACGAAGGCAGGCCCTGGTGGGAAAAGCGCGGCTTGTTCACCGATCTCGCCTACTGGATCTTCGTGCCGATCTTCACGCGCTACCTGCGCATCTGGGTGACGGTGTTCCTCACCATGTGGATTTTCGGCATGAGCGATGGGCAGAAGATCGCCGATTTCTATCTCAACGGCCATGGCCCGATCGCGACGCTGCCGCTGTGGGTGCAGGGGCTGATCTATCTGGTGGGCGCGGATTTTGCGCTTTACTGGATCCATCGCGGCTTTCATCGCGGCGCGCTGTGGAAATATCACGCCATCCATCACGCGCCCAAGGATGTGGAATGGCTGTCCGCGGCGCGCTTCCATCCCGTCAACCTGGTGCTGGGCACCGCGGCGGTGGACATCGCCTTCCTGCTGGCGGGCGTATCGCCCAACATCTTCATCGTGCTGGGGCCCTTCGCCACCATCACGTCATGCCTGGTGCACGCCAACCTGAACTGGACCTTCGGGCCGCTGCGTTATGTGTTTGTTAGCCCGGTGTTCCACCGCTGGCATCATTCCAGGGAGGTTGCGGGCCGGAACTTCGCCAGCACCTTCTCGCTCTGGGATGTGATGTTCGGCACCTATTACATGCCGCAAGGCGCGATGCCGAAAAGCTACGGCATCGACGACGACGCGATGCCCGAAGGGCTGTGGGCGCAGATCGCCTATCCGCTGGTGCAGCGTGACGAGCCGCGCGCGCATCCGGTTGCCCAGAGCGCGGCCTGAAATCGAAAAAGCTGGAGTTAGTTTCTGCGGCTCGCGCCGGTCGCGGCCGCGCGCGCCGCACCCTGATGGGCCGCGGCGACGCCATTGGCCGGATCATAGGATTCCTTGCCGTCGCCCGGCATCGGGGTCGGTTCGCAACGGCGGCCGGCGCAGTTCAGCGTGATGCGCTGGGAGCCGCGATTGAGGGTGACCATGTTGCCGTGCGTCGTGCCGGTGACATTGACGCTGGAGCCGAAAACCTGCTTGCCGTCCGAATTCAGGGCGACGAGATTGGTGCGGCCATAGCTCTTGCCCTGCACAAAGGCGTGGCGGGCATCGATCATGGTGATGTCGGCGATGGCGGGATTGCCGACATAGATGGTGGCGACCGGATCGTTGAAGGTCAGGGTGCGCACTTCGTCCAGGCCGATGCTCACGTCTGCGGCCCAGGAAGGGGCGGCAAGGGCCGGGGCGGCGGCGAAAAGAGCGGCGGCGAACAGGGCACGGCGCATGGTCGGTCTTCCGGAAAATGTTCCGCCGTTACCCTAGGCCGACGTTGTAAAAGAAGCCTTAAGCCTGGGCCTGATAAACAGGGCGGAACCCAGCGTTTGACGCACCTGATGATCCCCAAGCTGCAGCGTATCCTGCTTGCCATTGCCGCCGCCCTGATCGCGGTCGATCTCGCCTGGGGTTTTGCCGGGGGCTTCCAGGTCGATGTGCTGGCCTATGGGAAAGTGGCCCTGTTGTCGGCCGCCCTGGTGGGCGCGGGGATTTTCTACCAGGTCCGCCGGGCCGAGCCGCGCATCGCCGCCATGCTGCTGGGCGCGAGCTTCCTCTGCGCTTTCTCGGCCGCCGCCAGCCTGCTGAATTATTTCCTGCTGACCTTCCACGGTCCGCGCATCGACGGGGCTTTGGCCGCCGCCGACCTCGCGCTGGGCTTTGACTGGGCGGCGGTGATGACCGCCGTCGCGGACTATCCGCTTTCCAACACCGTGCTGTTCTTCGTCTACAACATCGTGCTGCCGGAAATCGCGTTGATGACGGTGCTGCTGGGATGGCGCGGAAATGCCGAGAAAACCTATCGTTTCTGCATCGCCGTCGCGGTTTCAGCGCTGCTGTGCATGGCGGTGTGGAGCGCCTTTCCGTCATTCGGCGCCTTTTCCATCCATCCGCAGCAGCCGGCATTTGCAGGCATGACGCTGGCGCTGGATTCGTCCTATGCGGCGGAGCTCGTGCGCTTGCTGGAGCACGGGCCGGGATTGATAAGCCCGCGCGATACCCAGGGCCTGATCGGCTTTCCTTCTTATCATGCGGTGCTGGCGCTGCTGGTCGTGTGGTACGCGCGCGCCGTGCCGCGCCTGTTCTGGCCGCTGGCGGCGGTCAATGCGCTGGTGCTGGTGGCGACGCCCATTCAGGGCGGGCATCATCTGGTGGATGTGCTGGCGGCTTTTCCGGTCACCGCGCTGGCGCTGTGGCTGGCAGGCGATCTCGCAATAATCTCACGGAAACCATCCGGCATGGTTAACAGGTTGCGAAAATTTACGATAGGACCGGTTCCACAAGGCCTGTTTCGTATCGCGCCGGCACAATCGCATGACGACGCGCCGCCGGCGATTAAGTCGAAATTAAGCGGCTTCTCTTAGTCTGCGCAGGTCCGTCTCGTCGCAAAAACATTCGCCGGGTTGGGCATCCTAGGGTGTCAATCAAGTTTTGGAGACCATTATGAACCTCATCTCGCGTTTCGTTCGCGATGAATCGGGCGCCACGGCCATCGAATACGGCCTGATCGCGGCTCTCATCGCTGTCGTCATCATCACTGGCGTGACCGCCGTCGGCACCAAGCTGTCGACGACCTTCACGAACCTGTCGACCAACCTGAAGTAAGGTTGGGCAACGTGTTTGCCAGGAACGGCCGCCTTCACGAAGGCGGCCGTTCGTTTTTGAGCGCAAAGCCATGATCGCTGAAATTCTCGTCGTCGTTGCATTGCCGGTCCTGCTGGCCGCCGCCGCGGGATGGGATCTGGCCAGCTTCACCATTCCCAATTTCATCAATATCGCTGTTATTGCGGTATTTCCGCTGTTCGCGCTGGCGGCCGGCCTTTCGCTGGAAACCGTCGGGCTGCATCTGCTGGCGGGGTTCGCGGGCCTTGCGATCGGCTTTCTGTTCTTTGCGCTGGGCTATATCGGCGGCGGCGACGCCAAGCTGTTTGCCGGCGTTGCGCTGTGGCTGGGTTTCGCCGACCTGATGCCCTATGCGCTGATCGCGTCGGTGTTCGGCGGCTTCCTCACCCTGGCGCTGCTGATCGTGCGGCAATGGCCGCTGCCCGCAACGCTGGCGCGCCAGCCCTGGATTTTGAAACTGCACGATACGCGTTCGGGCATTCCCTATGGCGTGGCGCTTGCGGCGGGTGCGTTCATCCTGCTGCCGCACACCGAAATTTTTCGCCTGGCCGCGAGCGCTTAACAAAAACTTACCGGCGAGCGAACAGATTTCAGGCGGATTTTAGCAAAGTTCGACGCGAAACATCTGCAACGCCAAGGCAAATGCGCACGCGCCATTAAGCAATTTCTAAAGGGTTGCATGGTGAATTATCACCAAAGGAGCTGCCCTAATGAATACCCAACGTATTGTCGTGCTTGGTCTGGCGCTTGTCGCCGCCGCCGGCGCAGCGCTGATGGTTCGCAGCATGATCGGCGGCGGCACGCCGACGGTGGATGCCAAGCCCGCGCCCGCGATCGCGATGAGCGAAGTGCTGGTCGCGTCGGCCAATCTCACACCGGGACAGAAACTGCTGGTCGAGCAGGTGCGCTGGGAGAAGTGGCCCAGTTCGTCGGTGGACGGCAGCTTCATTACCCACGGCGACGCCGGCAGCGAAGAACAGGCCGTCAAGGGCGTGGTTGTGCGCAGCCCCATTCTCGCCAACCAGCCCATCACCAAGAATGCGATCGTTCATGCCGACGCCGCCGGCTTCATGGCCGCGATGCTGACGCCGGGCATGCGCGCGGTGTCGATCGTCGTTTCGGCCGAATCCGGCGCGGGCGGCTTTATCCTGCCCAATGACCGCATCGACGTGATCCAGACTCGCAAGGTCCGCGAGGCCGCGATTGCCACCACCGTGCTGTCGAATGTGCGCGTGCTGGCGGTGGACCAGACCTTCAGCCAGGAAAAAGACGTCAAGACCGTGATCGCCAAGACCGCGACGGTGGAAGTGACGCCGGAGCAGGCCGAACTCCTGTCCACGGCCCAGAGCGCCGGTACCCTTTCACTGGCCCTGCGCCCGCTGGGCGACAGCCCGGATGCCGTCGCCGGGAACGCCATGACAGACATCAGCAAGCGCCGCAAAAAGACCGGGGGCGGCGATGGCGCCGTTTCCATCATTCGCTATGGCGTGACCGCGCCGTCCGATCCGGCGGCGCAGCAGGAGACACAGCAGTGAGTCGTATTGCCCCCCGCACGACCTTCTCCCGCAGTGTCGCCCTGACCCTGGCCCTGACGCTTGGCGTGTCGCCCGTCATGGCCCAGAGCAGCGCCCAGCCGGCGCGTTCCTCCACCGTGCGTCCGATGCAGGAAAACAGCGCGCGCATTCTTCCCATTTCCACCCGCAACGGCTCCACCCAGCGCCTGACTCTGTCGCTGGACAAGGCCGCCGTGGTGCAGCTCGATGCCGATGCCCGCGACGTGCTGGTGTCGAACCCCGACATGGTGGACGCCGTGGTGCGCACGCCGCGCCGCATCTTCCTGCTGGCCACCAAGGTCGGCCAGACCAACGCCTTCTTCTTCGACGCCGAGGGCCGCCAGATTCTCTCGCTGGATATCCGCGTCGAGCGCGACGTGATGGACCTGGGCAGCCTGATGAAGCTCAGCCTGCCCAATTCGGCCATCAGCGTCCAGGCGATGAACGACAATGTCATCCTTACCGGTTCGGTCAACAACGCGCTGGAATCCACCCGTGCCGCCGACCTGGCGGCGCGTTTCGCCGGCGACCCCAAGAAGGTGGTCAACATGCTCAGCGTGGCGGGCGGCGGTCAGGTGATGCTCAAAGTGCGCATCGCCGAAATGAACCGCAGCATCGCCAAGCAGTTCGGCGTCGACCTGACCTCGGCCGCCAAGATCGGCGGCGTGCCGGTGGTTGCGGCGACTTCCAACCCCTATGGCCTGCTGGGCCGCGCCCTCAGCGACCTGTCGGGCGCGCAGATCGGCTCGGTCTGTACCGGCGCTTTCAATCCCACCGTGACCAGCAGCACCAACACCACCGTCAACACCGTGAACGGCGTCACCGGCCTGCCGACCATCACCCAGAGCACCAACTCCAGCGTGCCCTGCGACAGCCCCAACAACGCCCAGGGCATCATGAAGGCGCTGGAGCGCGTCGGCCTGGTGCATACGCTGGCCGAGCCCAACATCATTGCCGTCAGCGGCGAAACCGCCAAGTTCCTGGCGGGCGGCGAATTTCCCGTTCCGGCCGGCCGCGACCAGCAGGGCAACGTCTCGATCCAGTTCAAGCAGTTCGGCGTCGGCCTCAGCTTCACCCCGGTGGTGCTGTCTCCGGGCCGCATCTCGATACAGATGTCCAGCGAAGTCAGCGAGCTGACCAACACCGGCTCCTTTACGCTGGGCGGCAGCGGCAACACCGGCCTGACCATTCCCGCCTTGTCGGTGCGCCGCACCGAGACCACGGTCGAACTGCCCTCCGGCGGCAGCTTCGCGGTGGCCGGGTTGATGCAGCACAACACCAAGCAGGTGATCAACGGCTTTCCCGGCGTGAAGGACCTGCCGGTGCTGGGCGCGTTGTTTCGCAGCCGCGATTTCCAGAATGACGAATCCGAACTGGTGGTGCTGATCAGCGCCTACCTGGTCGAGCCCAATGCCGCCAGCGCGTTCAGCGCGCCGACCGACGGCTTTGTCGCCCCGACCGATCCGGAAACGCTGCTGCTGGGCCGTTTGAACGCGGTCTACAAGCGGAAAGAAAAGCCGCTTGCCCCGCAGGCGTCCGCGCCTGTCGGCTTTGTTGTGCGCTAGGAGGACAGATCATGACCCTCGAAAACATTCTTCGCGCCGCCGCCATCGGCTGCATCATGGCTGCGGGCAGCTGCGCGGTGAGCAACGACGCTACCTCCATCCCCTCCGACGGCATCGTCAACCACCCCATCGCCGTGGAGCCGACTTTCCGCGAGATCAAGGTGCAGTTCGCCGGCGGCGCCGAAGGCCTGGATGCCGACGAAGCCGTGAAATTCGAAGCGTTCCTTGACGAATACCGCGCCCATGGCAATGGCAGCCTGGGCATTAGCGTGCCCAACGGTCCGCCCAGCCGCTCCGCGATCACCTGGCTGGCCGAACGCGCCGCCGCGACCGGCATTCCGCGCGACAAGATTCTCGTCTCCACCCATGACGTCGCCAATGGCGACTTCCGGGTGGATGTCAGCTTCATCGCCTATCAGGCCCGCGCCCGCGAATGCGGCAAGGACTGGTCCGAAAACCTGGCTTTCACCGCGGAAAATCTGACCAACCGCAACCTGGGCTGTTCGGTCCAGCGCAATATCGCGGCCATGGTTTCCGATCCGCGCGACCTGCTGGGTCCGCGCCGCTTCGATCCGGCGGACGCCCGCCGCGCCGGCACGGTGATCGACAACTACCAGCAGGGCAAGATCACCTCCGCCGACAAGCGCAAGAACGATCTGGGCAACGAGCAGTCGGGCGGCAGCTCCGACATCGGCCAATAGGAAACGTCATGGCTAAACCACCCCCTGTGGAAAATTTTGGTGCGGCGCCGCATGAGCGCCCCGTTCCGCGCATTTCCATCCATGCCTTCTGCGAGTTTCCGGACACGGGCGCGGCTTTGCAGCGCGCCGCGACCGACCGCCGTCTGTCCAAGGCGCATCTGCAGGTGCAGCTGGGCGGCGTCAATGCCGCCATCGAGCACTATACCGGCCAGATCACGCCCAACCTGCTGATCGTGGAAACCAAGCTCAACGGCCAGGATGCGCTGGAAGAGCTGGACCGGCTGGCGGAAGTTTGCGACCCGGCGACCAAGGTGATCGTGGTGGGCCGCGTCAATGACGTGGAGCTGTACCGCGAATTGATGCGCCGCGGCGCGTCTGAATATCTGGTGGCGCCGTTGTCGCCGCTGCAGCTGATCGAAGTGATTTCGGGCCTCTACCTCGACCCGGGCGCCACGCCCATCGGCCGCGTCGTGGCCGTGGTCGGCGCGCGCGGCGGCTCGGGCTCCTCGACCCTGGCGCACAATATCGGCTGGTGCATCGCCGAGGAACTGCACATCAACACCACCATCGTGGACATGGACCTGCCGTTCGGCACCGTGGGCCTGGATTTCAACGACGAAGCCAGCCAGGGCGTCGCTGACGCGCTGTCGGCGCCGGAACGTCTGGACGACGTGCTGCTGGACCGCCTGCTGATCAAGCGCGGCGAGCATCTGTCGCTGTTCACCGCCCCGGCCGCGCTGGAGCGCGACTATGACGCGGTGCCCGAATCCTATGAGGCGGTGATCGACGCGGTGCGCCAGACCACGCCCTGCGTGATCCTGGACCTGCCGCATGGCTGGACCCCCTGGATCCGCAACAGCCTGCTGTCGGCGGACGATGTGGTGATCGTGGCCACGCCCGATCTCACCTCGCTGCGCAACGCCAAGAACATCATCGAGCTGGTCAAGAATGCGCGGCCCAATGACAATCCTCCCCGGCTGGTGATCAACCAGGTGGGCATGCCCAAGCGCCCGGAAATTCCGGCCAAGGATTTCGCCGAAACCATGGGCATCACCCCGTCGGCGATCGTCAATTTCGAGCCGGCCTTGTTCGGCCAGGCCGCCAACAACGGCCAGATGGTGATCGAGCTGGCGCCCAAGATGGCTGTTTCGGAATCGGTGCGGCGTCTGTGTCACGCGCTCACGGGGCGCAACACGGCGTCGGGCACCAAGAATTCCACCTCGATCTTCTCGTTCCTCAAAGGCAAGAAGCAGGCTTAAGTCCGGATGTTTGGCAAGCGCACCGCCTCTGAACCTGCTTTCGGCAAGCCCGCGGCGACGCGCGAGCCCGCCAATGCGCCGCCGCGCATAGGGCCGGCGCCCGAGGCGCCTGCCGCGCCCGCACCCAAGCCGGCCGCAGCGCCCATGCCCCAGATGGCGCCGCAGGCGTCCAAGCCGGTGGCGCGGGTGATGACCGACAGCCGGTCGGAAGATTACTACCAGATCAAGTCCACCATCTTTAACGCCCTGATCGACACCATCGATCTGGCGCAGCTGGCCCAGCTCGATCCGGATTCGGCGCGCGAAGAAATCCGCGACATCGTCAACGAGATCATCTCGATCAAGGCGGTGGTGATGTCCATCGCCGAGCAGGAACATCTGCTGCAGGACATCTGCAACGACGTTCTGGGCTATGGTCCGCTGGAGCCGCTGCTGGCCCGCGACGACATCGCCGACATCATGGTCAATGGCGCGGGGCGCGTCTTCATCGAAGTCGCCGGCAAGGTGCAGCTGACCAATATCCGCTTCCGTGACAATGCCCAGTTGATGAACATCTGCCAGCGCATCGTTTCGCAGGTGGGTCGCCGCGTTGACGAATCCTCGCCCATCTGCGACGCGCGCCTCCTGGACGGCTCCCGCGTCAACGTGATCGGTCCGCCGCTGTCGCTGGACGGTCCGACGCTGACCATTCGCAAGTTCAAGAAAGACAAGCTGACCCTCGACGACCTGGTCAAGTTCGGCTCGATCAGTCCCGAAGCCGCGCGCGTGCTGCAGGTGATCGGCCGCTGCCGCTGCAACATCCTGATCTCCGGCGGTACCGGCTCGGGCAAGACCACGCTGCTGAACTGCATGACCGCCTATATCGATACCGAAGAGCGCGTCATCACCTGCGAAGACGCCGCCGAACTCCAGCTCCAGCAGCCCCATGTGGTGCGCCTGGAAACCCGCCCGCCGAACCTGGAAGGGCAGGGCCAGATCACCATGCGCGACCTGGTCAGGAACTGCCTGCGTATGCGCCCCGAACGCATCATCGT
>JAZKDV010000055.1:0-3346 GCA_040387395.1 Pseudomonadota bacterium
ATGTTCATTTCTTCGCCGCCGCGCGCAATTCCGTCAGCTCGGTGACATCCTCGGCGCGGTTGATGATCCACTGGACATAGCCATCCTTGCCCAGCACCGGCGTGTTGGTGATCTGCCAGTAGCGCGGCTGGAAGCCGCCGCGTTCGCCCTTCACATCATAGCGGATCACCGGCATGGCATCGGCCTCACGCGTCTTCAGCACTTTCAGCAGCGAGGCGCGCACGGTGGCGACGCCGTCGGCGGCGCTGTGGTCGGGATTGTCGGGGAAGGCGGCGAACAGGTTCTGGCCCACCACATCCTTGGCGATCGACAGCGTGGCGCGGGCATGTTCGGCATTCTGCGCGATGATGGTGAAGCCCGCGTCCAGCACCAGGCACATGCCCGGCGACAGCTTGAACACCAGTTCATAGTCGACCTTTTCGGGGGCGCGTGGCGGGCGCGTCAGCGTGTCGGTCGTCATCGGATAAGCCCCCGTGCCAAATCGGTGCGCAATTATCGGATGAAAAATTGCGGCTCGCCAGCACGCGCGCGCGGAAAGTGTGCGGTCCGTGACCAATAATCAGTAAGATTTTTGCAAGCCGCATCCATATCTTGGGGTTGCGCCACCCCCGCAAGTTGCAGTTGCGAAATCACACTTTGTGACCCGGCATTGCGCGAATACCCCTATTGGGCGTATTGTCGCGGCCACGAGGAGTTACGACCCGTCACAGTGAAGCGCACCTAGACTAATCCTGCCGCCTTTGAGTGCGCGCCTGGACGTGTTGACTTCCTTCCCTGCGACAATCGTAGAGCTTCGTCCGTACCGGCATTCCGCCGCGCGGCTTTTACTGCAGGAAGTACTGACATGACGATCGGAACCGTGAAATTCTTCAACACCTCCAAGGGTTTTGGCTTCATCGCGCCGGAAGGCGGCGGCAAGGACGTGTTCGTGCACGCCACTGCCGTTGAAGCGGCCGGCCTGCGCTCGCTGAACGAAGGCCAGAAGGTCTCGTTCGACATCGTGCCGGACGCCCGTGGCGCCAAGGCCGCGAACCTGAAGGCCGTCTAAGTCACGGTCTGAAGTTTTGAAAAGAGAAAGAGCCGGTGGAGAAATCCACCGGCTCTTTTTCTTTTTCTATGGTCGCGCCTCGAGGCCTTCGCTTCGCGAAGGTTCGCGGTCGCTCCGGGGTCTCGGGCGTTACTGCGACGCCGAGGTGTTGGACGGGCGCGGGAAAGTCAGCGTGATTTCCTTCTGCGGGCCGTTGCCGGTGGTGGTGAAATTCTGGCTGGTGGTGCCGCCGCCGACCTTCAGTGTCGCGGTGGCGGTGTAGCTGCCGGCGCTGGGCTTGAACAGGATCCAGGGCGCGTCGCAATCCAGCCCGGCCACAGCCTTGCCATTGCGCGAAATCGAAACATGGGCGTTGGCCAGGTTGGCGCCGCCGGTGGTGGCCAGCACGATCTTCACCGGATAGGCGGCCCAGCGCGGATCATCCTTGGCCGAGCCAACGCCGGTGCAGACCGCTTCGACGCCGTTAATATTTACCGGGGTGTCCTGCACCGCCAGCGCCTGGCTGGCCAGCATGGTGATCGGGAAGAAGGCCGCGGCGGCGGTCATGACGAATGCGCGCATCTGAAGTCTCTCCATTGCCCTGTGCTGCAGACAGAAGCGTACAAAGCGGCTTTGGGTTCCCGCCCGCCCCGCGTCATGGCAGGCTGGGCCCATGATCCGCGCCATCCTGGGGGTGACTTTCGCCCTTTTGCTGACCTGTCCCGCCGACGCCCAGCCCCGCGCCCGGGCGATCGCCCGGCTGGCCGGGCTGGACGGCAAACCGGTGGGAACCGCCAGCTTCCGCGCCGTGAATGGCGGGGTGCTGATCGAGCTGGACCTGACCGGCCTGCCCCCCGGCCCCCATGGCATGCACGTGCATGTCAGCGGCCAGTGCGACGCCAAGTCGGGTTTCATGAAGGCCGGGCCTATCCTGTCGCTGCGCCAGGGCCGCCGCCACGGCTATCTGGCCAAGGGCGGGCCGCTGAGCGGCGACCTGCCAAACCAGTTTGCCCATGCCGACGGACGGCTGAAGGCCAGCTTCGTCACCAACGCCTTCACCCTGGGCAACGGCAAGCGTTCGATCTTCGACCGCGACGGCGCCAGCCTGATCGTCAAGAAACGCGCCGACGATTACCGCACCCAGCCCATCGGCAATGCCGGCGACCGCATCGCCTGCGGGGTGGTGGTGCGCACCCAGGGGCCCGCCCCCCGGCCCTTCTTCGGCAAACCGCCGCCCAAACCTGCCCAAAACGCAAGGCCGTAGCGGGCTTTGCCGGGTGGCACGCCCGGGGTGCCCATGACATGATCCGCGCGCCATGGGCCTTGAAAAACCTCAGACACTTGCCGCGCGCGACGTGATCGACGCCGATGCCCTGCGCCATGCCCTGACCGCCCTGGCCAAGGCCACGCCCGATCCCACCACCCTGCGCAAGTCCGGCCTGGGCCTGATCAAGCAGGCCTTCCAGGACGGGCGCGACAAGGTCCGCCACAAGGTGGAAGCCGAAGGGCTTTCGGGCCTGGCCGCCGCCCGCGCGCTGTCGGCGCTGCAGGATGCCATCATCCAGGTGATCTACGACTTCGCGGTCAAGCATGTGTACTACGCGCAGAATCCCTCGAGCGCCGAACGCATCGCCATCGTCGCCACCGGCGGCTATGGCCGCGGCGAGCTGGCGCCGGGCTCGGACATCGACCTGTTGTTCGTGCGTCCCTTCAAGCAGACGGCCTGGGGCGAAAGCGTCATCGAGTTCATCCTCTACATGCTGTGGGACCTGGGCCTGAAGGTCGGCCATGCCACGCGCAGCCTCGCCGAATGCGTGCGGCTGTCCAAGCTGGACGTCACCATCCGCACGGCGATTCTGGAAGCGCGCTATCTGTGGGGCGACCGCGGCCTGTATGACGACCTGCGCAAGAAGTTCTGGAACGAAGTCGCCACCGGCAATGGCCGCGATTTCGTCAACGCCAAGCTGGCCGAGCGCGACCAGCGTCACCAGCGCCAGGGCGAAAGCCGCTACCTGGTCGAGCCCAACATCAAGGAAGGCAAGGGCGGCCTGCGCGACCTGCAGACCCTCTACTGGATCGGAAAGTATCTCTATCACGTCGACGATGCCGCCGACCTGGTCGAGCATGGCGTCTTCACCAAGGATGAATACCGCACCTTCCAGAAGGCAGAGGCCTTTCTGTGGAACGTGCGCGTGCACCTGCATTACCTGATGAACCGCGCCGAGGAGCGGCTGAGCTTCGACGTGCAGCCGGCGCTGGCGACGCCAGTCCGCGAACCGGCTGCGGTTTATGTCCAGGGCGCGCTGCATCTTAAGGCTC
>JAZKDV010000056.1:0-2345 GCA_040387395.1 Pseudomonadota bacterium
TGTCTTCCAGCATGGCCTTGCGGCGATCGCCGAAGCCCGGCGCCTTGACGGCGGCAACCTTCAGGCCGCCGCGCAGCTTGTTGACCACCAGGGTGGCCAGGGCTTCGCCTTCGATTTCCTCGGCGATGATCAGCAGCGGACGGCCCGACTGCACCACGGCTTCCAGAACCGGCAGCATCGGCTGCAGGCTGGTGAGCTTCTTTTCGTGGATCAGGATCAGGGCGTCGTTCAGTTCGACGATCATCTTGTCCGGGTTGGTGATGAAGTAGGGGCTGATATAGCCGCGGTCGAACTGCATGCCTTCGACGACGTCCAGCTCGGTGACCAGGCCCTTGGCTTCTTCAACGGTGATGACGCCTTCGTTGCCGACCTTGGCCATCGCCTTGGCGATCATGTCGCCGACTTCCTTGTCGCCGTTGGCCGAGATGGTGCCGACCTGGGCGATCTCGTCGTTCGACTTGACCTTCTTGGAGCGCTTCTTGAGGTCGGCCACGACGGCTTCCACCGCCTGGTCGATGCCGCGCTTCAGGTCCATCGGGTTCATGCCGGCCGCAACCGACTTGCTGCCCTCGCGCACGATGGCGCGGGCCAGAACGGTGGCGGTGGTGGTGCCGTCGCCGGCGATGTCATTGGTCTTGCTGGCGACTTCGCGCACCATCTGGGCGCCCATGTTCTCGAACTTGTCGGCCAGTTCGATTTCCTTGGCGACCGTCACGCCGTCCTTGGTGGTGCGCGGGGCACCGAACGACTTGTCGATCACGACGTTGCGGCCCTTGGGGCCCAGCGTCACCTGCACGGCGTCGGCGAGGATGTCGATGCCGCGAAGCATCTTCTCGCGGGCGTCGGCGCCGAATTTCACGTCTTTGGCAGCCATATCTTAAATCTCCTGAATTCTGTTTTTTGGATTGGTTTTGAGGTGAGGCGAGGCGGTTACTTCTTGGCCTTCTTGCCTTCGAGCACGCCCATGACGTCGCTCTCCTTCATGATCAGGAGCTCCTCGCCATCGAGCTTGACCTCGGTGCCCGACCACTTGCCGAACAGCACATAGTCGCCGGCCTTCAGTTCCAGCGGGGTGCGCTTGCCGGTCTTTTCATCGATCGCGCCGGGGCCGACCGAAATGATTTCGCCTTCCTGGGGCTTCTCCGCGACGGTGTCGGGAATGATGATGCCGCCAGCGGTCTTCTGATCTTCCTTGATGCGGCGGACCACGACGCGGTCGCCAAGCGGACGGAATTTCATTGGAATCCTCTTTCTTTTTTGAACTTATTGGGTTTTTGTCAGGTCGCAGCACTCACACCCTTTGAGTGCCAGCGGCCGCGACCGGTATTTAGGAAGGTGGGGGCTGGCGGTCAAGTGCGCCCGGGTTTGTGCAGCGCAGCAGAGGGTACGATTTTTGTGGTTTTGGGAACTCTCGCCGCAACGTGAAAGCCGGCTTAACGTTGTTCATCTGCGGTTCAGCCAGACCTTCCCAAAATCGCGCCAGCAGAGGGGAAGACTGCGTAAGATCAAGGAGTGACCAGATGAACAAGTTTGCGAAATTCGTCTTCGGAGCGCTGATGCTGACGGGCCTTGGCACCGCTGGCAGCGTGGCCGTCAGTACCCCCGCCGCCGCCCAGGTGTCGATCGGCCTGGACTTCGGCTATCCGGGTTATGGCTATGGCGGTTACGGCCCGCGTTATGGCTATGCGGGCTATGGCGGCTATTACGGCGGCTATCCCTATTACGACCCGTACTACTACGCGCCGCGCCGCTACTATGGCGGTTACGGCTACGGCTATCGCCCGCGCTACTATGGCGGTTATCGCGGCGGCTACTATCGCAGCAACTACGGCTATCGCGGCGGGTACAATCGCGGTGGCTACCGCGGTGGGTACCGTGGCGGTTATCGCGGTGGACGCGGCCGCTGGTAAGCGCCTAGCAATCTGAAATGCGAAAACGGCTCCGGGCAACTGGGGCCGTTTTTGTTTTCACTGGCGCCGCAAGCGCGGAACTCCAACACAATCCGTTCAGACTGGGTTCAGCGCGCCGCCGTCAAGTTAATCATCAAGCGCGACTCATCGCGCAGGCCCATGGATGCGGCGGGCTCAGTGGAGAGAAACAAGATGAAGACTTTTGCCAAAGCGGCCATCGTCGCCTTCGGTGTCACCGGCGCGTTCGCCGCCGTGCCGGCCAGCGCGCAGCCTTATCAGCAGGACCCCTATGGCGGCGGTTATGACCAGGGTTATGCCGACCAGGGTTACGATCCCGGCTATGACCAGTATGCCGATGGTGCCTACGGCGCGTACGGCCAGTATGGCGAAGAAGGCGCCTATGGCGAAGCAGGCTATGGCTATTGCGACGAGTAT
>JAZKDV010000057.1:0-1436 GCA_040387395.1 Pseudomonadota bacterium
ATCACTGATGCGGTATTTGTTGATTGCGGTTCTGTGCAGCCTTCCGGTTGGCGCACAGGCACAGACTTCCGGCGCACCGACCGCGGTCAAGCCGGTCACCAGCGGCAACCTGCCGGCCGGTTTCTATCCCAGGTCGCCCTGCATCAAGCCGGGGTCGGCGGATTTCGGCCGCAAGCCCGACCAGCGCAATTTCAAGGCCGTGGAGGCCTATAACGAGAAGATCCGCGTCTACAACAAGGCGATGGAGGACTTTAACCCCTGCATCCAGGATTACGCCGCCAGGGCCAATCACGACATCCAGGAAATCCGCGCCGCCGTCGCCGCCGCCAACGCGAACTGACACGGCGCCCATGTGACCTTTGCAGGTCCGCACGCCGCCAAGACCTCTATGATGCCCCCGACTCAGGGCGCACCCATGACCTCCCATCATCTTTCCCTGCGTGACACGGCGCTGGCGCTGGTGGTGGTGTTTGTCTGGGGCACCAACTTCGTGGTGGTGCGCTGGGGTCTCGACATGCTGCCGCCGCTGATGATGGCGGCGATCCGCTTCGCGCTGGTGCTGTTCCCCGCGATCCTGTTCCTGAAAAAGCCGGACGTATCGTGGCGCCTGCTCGGCCTTTACGGCTTCTGTCTTGGAACGGGCCAGTTCGGGATGCTGTATCTCGCCATGGACGGCTTCATCTCGCCCGGCATGGCCTCGGTGGTGATGCAGACCCAGGTGTTCTTCACCATCGTCATCGCGGCCCACCGCACCGGCGAGAAGCCCAAGCTGCACCAGATGCTGGGCCTGATTCCGGCCGCCGCCGGGCTTCTGCTGATCCTGTCGCACAATGGCGAGGACATAACGCCGGTGGGTCTCGCCTTGGTGCTGGGCGGCGCGGTGTGCTGGGGCGCCAGCAACCAGGCGGCGCGCGAGGCCGCGCATCAGGCCGCCGCGCGCGGCAATCCCATGAACCCGCTGGCCTTCGTGGTGTGGGCCAGCCTGTTCGCCATGCCGGGATTGCTGCTGATGTCGCTGCTGCTGGAAGGTCCGACGCGGGTCGCCCAGGCGATGGCCACGTCGGAATGGACGATCTGGCCGACCCTGGTGTGGCAAAGCGCGGCCAATACCCTGTTCGGCTACACCATGTGGGCCTGGCTGCTGTCGCGCTATCCGGCCGCGACCGTCGCCCCCATGTCGCTGCTGGTGCCGGTGTTCGGCATGGGAGCATCGGCCCTCATGATGTACGAGCCGCTGCCGGCCTGGAAGCTGATAGCGACCCTGCTGATCATGGCAGGCGTCGGCATCAACCTGCTGTGGCGGCCCAGGAAGACGCTGATCCGCGGCGAAGCCGGCTAATCCTTATAAAGAACGACGCAAGCGCAGCCCCGCCTCCCCCTTCTTGCGAAGCAAGGCAAGGGGGAGGTGGTTTCAGCGAGCGCAGCGAAGCTGCGCG
>JAZKDV010000057.1:1446-5692 GCA_040387395.1 Pseudomonadota bacterium
TTACAGTCTTGAAAGCGATGAACTTGATGCGCTTGCCCGGGTCCACCAGCATCTGGTGGGGCGTGCCGGCGGGGATCAGGAAGTAATCGCCGGCCCGCATCGCACGGCTGGTGCCCCCGGTGATGGACTTGCCGCGATGCTGGCCCGGCGCCGTGACCTTGGACCCATCGATCTTGCCGCCGGTGACGAAAGTGGCCTCGCCTTCCTGCACAAAGATATGATCGGTCCAGCCGTCGTGGATTTCCGCCTCGCCCGGCTTGTCGCGGGTGGTGTTGATCACCCGATAAGCCGGCGCCTGGGTGATGATGATCTCGGAATAGAAGGCATCCTTGGTCATGCCCTTCTTCAGTTCCGCGTCCAGGGTACGGCCCGTGATGTGGCGCACGGCCTTGTCATCGCCGGTCTTGGTCTGGGCGATGGCGGCCAGCGGCAGCAGGACCAGCGCGGCGGCCAGAGAAGCGGTGAATGCGATTGTCTTGTTCATGGACGTTTCCCTCAGTGTTTGTGCTTGAAGATCAGGTAGGTGAACGTATTGCCCTTGGTGGCGGTGAAAAGATGCGGCAGGCCGGGCGGCAGCACCAGACGGTCGCCGGACTGCAGCGTGATCAACTTGCCGCCGTTGATCGTGCCGCCACGGGTTTCCATGTTGCCCATGTCGCGGGCGCCGTCCTGGGTGCCGCCATAGGTGATGGTGCCTTCGCCGTCCAGCACATGGATGTAATCGTACCAGTGGCCATGGGTTTCGGGATTGTTGCCGCTGTCGCCGCGGGTGACATATTCGACGAAATAGCTTTCGTGATCCGCCACCACCTTGGAATGGGTCTTGCGATCCGGCCACTGGGTCAGGGCCTTCACCTCGGCGGCGGACTGGTAGACGAAGGGATCGGGCGGGGTAGAACGCAGGGTGCCCGCCGTCGCGGTCTGGGCGGTGAGCGGCGCAGCAGGCTGCGGTGTCTGGGCCGAGGCTGGCAGGGCCATCATCAGTGCGATGGCTGCCGGAAATCCGTAGAAGCGCATGACGTCCCCCTTGTTGTTATTTTGAGGAACTTTAGCCCTGCCCCGCTGAAAAGCCAGCACCGGCAAAAGCCAGTACGGGCAAAAGCCAGTACAGGCAAAGAAAGAGGCGCGGACCATGGGCCCGCGCCCCATTTCGTACGCAGTTGCGAAGCGACTAGCGCTTCTTAGCCTTCTTGGCCTTCTTGGCCTTTTTGGCCTTCTTCTTGGTGGCCTTTTTCGCCGCCTTCTTGGCCGGCTTCGCGGCCTTCTTGGCCTTCACGACCTTGGCCTTCTTGGCCTTACGCTTCTTCTTCTTCGCCGGCTTGCCGGTGAACAGGCCCGCAACCGCGGCTTCCAGTTCGGCCGCACGCTTGGCCAGCTTGCTCTTCTTCTTCGCCATGACTCAACTCCCTCTAACATCAACGTTGATGGCGCGAATCTAACGTGATTCTGAACGCAATCAAAATCTCTGTGGACAATTGCAGGAACGAATAGCGGTTCCATGTCTTCCCGCACGCATGACCTCGCTGATCGCGCACGCACTTTGGAAGCGGCTGGATACACCCGGTCATGACGCGGCGTTCCTGTTTGGCACAGATAACGGCTTCGAACTGCGCGGCACGGCGGTGTTCCATTCCGCGCATGGCCCTGCCCGCATCACCTATTGCGTCGAACTCGACCTGGGCTGGAGCGCACGCGCCGGCAGCGTGACCGGAGAAATGGGCCCGGCTCTCATCGCCCATGACATCCGGCGCGACGATGCCGGCTGGCAGCTGGATGGCGCACCGGTGGAGGGCCTGGCCCATCTTCACGACCTGGATTTCGGCTTCACCCCCGCCACCAACATGACGGCGCTCAGGCGGGTGGGACTTGCGGTAGGACAGCAGGCCGAGCTGCCCGCGGTCTGGTTCGATGTGGAGACGCCCCGCCCCCACCTGACCGAATTGCCCCAGCACTACGAAAGACGCAGCGAAATGGCCTATTTCTACCGCTCGCTATCGGCGTCCTATGAAGCCGTGCTGGAGATGGCGCCCAGCGGTTTCACCCGGCTCTATCCGGCCCTGTGGGAGATGATCCCGCAATAAAAAAGGCGCGACTTCTGAAAGGACCCCTCCGGCCTTCGCACCTGGCGGTGCTACGGCCACCTCCCCTTCCTGCGCGCTCACGCGCGCGAAAGGGAGGCGGACCTGCGTTACCTCAAACAAAAAAGGCGCGCCTCGCGGCGCGCCTTTTTATGCATTGAGACGGTAACGACTACTCTTCGTCGTCGCTTTCCGCGGCGCCGGCCTTCTTCTTCGGCGTCTTCTTCTTCAGGGCCGCGCCCAGGATGTCGCCAAGGCTGGCGCCCGAGTCGGACGAACCGAACTGCGCCACGGCTTCCTTCTCTTCCGAGATCTCGCGGGCCTTGATCGAGAGGCTGACCTTGCGGCTGGCCTTGTCGATGCTGGTAACCAGCGCATCCACCTTGTCGCCCTTGCCGAAGCGTTCGGGACGCTGGTCGTTGCGGTCGCGGGCCAGGTCGGCGCGGCGGATAAAGGAGCGCACGCCGCCCTCCAGTTCCACTTCGATGCCGCCGTCATTGCTTTCCGTGACCGTGCCGGTGACGACCTGGTTCTTGCGCAGGGCGCCGCCCGACGGGCCGGCCTTCTCGATCGGGTCGCCGTCCAGCTGCTTGATGCCGAGGGAAACGCGTTCCTTCTCGACGTCGATGTCCAGCACCTTGGCCTTGACCATCTGGCCCTTTTCATAGGTCTTGATGGCGTCTTCGCCCGCTTCCGACCAGCTCAGGTCGGAGAGGTGGACCATGCCATCGATGTCCGAATCCAGGCCGATGAACAGGCCGAATTCGGTGATCGACTTGACCTCGCCCTCGATGACGGTGCCGGCCGGGTGATTGGCGGTGAAGGCGTTCCAGGGATTTTCCTGGGTCTGCTTCAGGCCGAGGCTGATGCGGCGCTTGTTGGAATCCACTTCCAGCACGGCGACGTCGACGTCGGTGCCGGGGGTGACCAGCTTGGACGGGGCCATGTTCTTCTTGACCCAGGACATTTCGCTGACATGGACCAGGCCTTCGACGCCCGGCTCCAGCTCCACGAAGGCGCCATAGTCGGTGACGTTGGTGACCTTGCCCTTGAACTGCACGCCCACCGGATACTTGGCGGCGACGCCTTCCCACGGGTCGGTCTGCAGCTGCTTCATGCCCAGGCTGATGCGCTGGGTTTCGTGGTTGATCTTGATGATCTGCACGGTGACGGTCTGGCCCACCGACAGGACTTCGGTCGGGTGCGAGACGCGGCGCCAGGCGATGTCGGTGACATGCAACAGGCCGTCCACGCCGCCCAGGTCCACGAAGGCGCCATAGTCGGTGATGTTCTTGACCACGCCTTCGACGATCTGCTTTTCCTGCAGCGAGGCGACCAGCGAGGTGCGCTCTTCGGCGCGGCGTTCTTCCAGAACGGCGCGGCGCGACACCACGATGTTGCCGCGGCGGCGATCCATCTTGAGGATCTGGAACAGCTGCGGCTGGTTCATCAGCGGGCCGACATCGCGCATCGGGCGGACGTCAACCTGCGAACCCGGAAGGAACGCCACGGCGCCGTCGAGGTCGACGGTGAAGCCGCCCTTGACGCGACCGAAGATCACGCCGGTGACGCGGGTGACATCGGTGAAGGCCTTTTCGAGCTTGACCCAGCTTTCTTCGCGGCGGGCCTTGTCACGCGACAGCACGGCTTCACCGAGCGCATTTTCGACGCGCTCCAGGTAAACCTCGACGGTGTCGCCCACCTTGATGTCGGCGGGAATGCCGGGCATCGCGAATTCCTTGAGGGAGATGCGGCCTTCGGTCTTGAGGCCGACGTCCACCATGGCGAAGTCGTTTTCAATGGCGACGATGGTGCCCTTGATGACCTGGCCTTCCTGGGGGGACTGGGTTTCGAAGCTCTGCTCGAGCATCGCGGCGAAATCTTCGCGCGACGGAGCGGAAATGGAGGCTTCAGTACGGTCTTTGGTAGCGGCGCGAGCCATAAGTGGTCCTAACAGTCGTTCATGCCAACCGGCGGCTATCAGAGCCATCAGCGGACTTCCCAGGCGGGATGCCTGGGCAATTGGGTTTTTGAAAAGGTAAGCGGGATGCCCCTTAGGCCGCCGGGCCTCCTTAGCCCCTGTGGCGGTCCTTGAGCGCGCCTTCCACCTTGGGAGAAACCAAGGCAAGGGCTGCCGCGAACGCCGCGTCTATACCCAAATCGGTGGT
>JAZKDV010000058.1:0-9219 GCA_040387395.1 Pseudomonadota bacterium
CGATCTTCTGGGAAGAGGCTTCCTCGCGCAGTGCATCCAGTTCGCGGTGCAGCGGCAGCACCAGCACGGCGTTCTCGGCCAACACCAGCACATCCGGGGTTACAACGAGTCCGGCAGCGCCGACCTTGGCGATTTCTTCCAGCAGGGACCAGGGATCCACCACCACGCCGTTGCCGATGATGGAGCGCTTGCCCTGCACCACGCCCGACGGCAGCAGCGACAGCTTGTAGGTCTTGTCCCCCACCACGATGGTGTGGCCGGCATTGTTGCCGCCCTGGAACCGCACCACCATGTCGGCGCGGTTGGACAGCCAGTCAATGATCTTGCCTTTGCCTTCGTCGCCCCACTGGGCGCCGATCACCGTGACGTTTGCCATGCCGAGTTATCCGTACCTTCTGGTGCTCAACCCGTGGGGAGCCACAGGCACGGTGGCGGCTTATAGCAGGTAGCCGGCGGGCTGTAAGGGCAAAGGTGCCGCAGGACTGTGGGTGGCTGGAAACCGCCGCTTTTCGTCCCGCCGGGCCTTTCAAAACATCAATAAAACACGCCGTAGCGCACCGAAATGATCTCGCCTGTGTCGCGGTCCACCAGGAGGGCGTCGCGGCCATTTTGCACCCAGACAGTGCCATAGGGCGGCGGCGGCAGCTCATAGCGGTCGAAGTCATTCAGCCAATAGCTGGAGGACCAGAACAGGCCGGGCAGGAATTCGCCGAAACTCCAGCGGCGGTCATACCAGCCGGCGGGGCGGCGGTATTCCGGACCACGGAACCGGCGCGAGGAATTGAAGCCGCGATGATAGTCGCGAAAACCGCTGTAATCGCGGCGCGGCCCGTTATAGGCGCGGCCATCGCCGCGTCCATCGCGGCTATACTCCCGGCCGTCACGGTTATAGTCGCGGCTGCCGTCGCGCCGCCCCTCCCGGCTTGTGTCCCGGTTGCCATCGCGATTGCTCCGCTCCTGCGGTGCGGCCTGCTGGCGTGGCTCCTGCTGCTGCGCCTGCTGGGGCTGTTGCTGTTGCTGCTGCAGATACTGCCCAAATCCGCCCTTGCCGCGAATCTGGCTGGGATCGCTGGGCTGGGCCCATGCCGGCGACAAAAGCGGCATGGCAATAATAGCGGCGGAAAGCATCCATCGGCGCATGGCAAACATCCTGAAAACAGCAAGCCGGTAACCGGCCGGAATGCGATTCGGTTCCCTTTGCGCGGCCGCGACCTTATGGTTCGGGCCATGAGCGATTTTTCCATCCGCAGCGCCACGCCCGCCGACGCGCCCCTGATCCTGGCGCTGCTGGGGGAGCTGGCGGCCTATGAAAAGGCGCCTGATTTTCATCTGACTGAGACGGCCATTGTCCGCGACATGCTGGGCGACAAGCCGGTCTGCCGCTGCGATCTCGCTTTTCTCGGCGATACGCCGGCGGGCATCGTCACCTGGTACTGGGCTTATAAGAGTTTTGGCGCGGCGCGCGGCGTCTATGTGGAAGACCTGTTTGTGCGCACCGAGTTTCGCGGGCGCGGGCTTGGCCGGGGCTTGCTGGCGCATCTGGGCGCGATCGCGCAGCGCGAGGGCGGTTACATGGAATGGCGCGTGCTGGACTGGAACGCCGCGTCCATCGAATTTTACCAGAGCATGGGCGGCAAGCCGCAAGAGGCGTGGGTCACCTATCGGCTGCAGGGTGACGCCCTGAAGAAACTGGCGGGCGCATGAGCGACATCGTGCTGGTGGTGGCGATCGCCGACAATGGCGTGATCGGCAACAAGGGCGCCTTGCCCTGGCATATTTCCGACGACCTCAAGCGCTTCAAGGCGCTGACCCTGGGCCATACCATCGTGATGGGGCGCAAGACGTGGGACTCGTTGCCCAGAAAGCCGCTGCCGGGCCGGATCAATGTGGTGGTCACGCGGCAGGCGGACTGGCGGGGAGAGGGCGCGGTGACGGCCAATTCGCTCGGCGCGGCGACGGCCGGCACATCCGGCACGGTGATGGTGATCGGCGGCGCAGAAATCTATGAACGCGCACTCCCGATGGCGACGCGCATCGAACTGACCGAAGTGCACCGGGCTTTTGAAGGCGATGCCCGCTTTGCGTTCGACCGTTCCGGCTGGACGGAAACCGCGCGCGAAAGCCATGTCACGCCCGAAGGCCTGCGCTACAGCTACGTGACGCTCACTCGATAATAATTTTCGGCGCGGGCTTGCTGGCGGTCTGCAATGACGCCGCCACTTTCTTCGCCACGTCCAGGAAGGCTTGCGCTTCCGGACTGTCCGGTGCCAGGACGCTGATGGGCGTGCCGGCGTCGGAGGTTTCGCGGATGCGCGGCACCAGCGGAATTTCGCCCAGGAACGGCGCGCCGAGTTTTTCCGCGGTTTCGCGTGCACCGCCATGGCCGAAGATGGCGTGCGACGAGCCGCAATCGGGGCAGGTGAACATGCTCATATTTTCCACCACGCCCAGGATCGGCACCTTGGTTTTCTGGAACATGGTGATGCCCTTCTTGGCATCGATCAGGGCGATGTCCTGCGGCGTGGAGACGATCACCGCACCCTTCAGCGGCACGCGCTGGGCAATGGTGAGCTGGGCGTCGCCGGTGCCCGGCGGCATGTCGAGCACCAGCACGTCCAGCGGCGCCCATTCCACGTCGCTCAGCATCTGCGTCAGGGCGGACTGCACCATGGGGCCGCGCCAGATCATCGCCTGGTCTTCCTCCACCAGGAAGCCGATCGACATGGTCTTGATGCCGTGCTTCTCGATGGGCTTGAGCTTCTTGCCGTCGCTTTCGGGCTTCTCGGTGATCGCCATCAGGCGCGGCAGCGACGGGCCGTAGATGTCGGCATCCAGCAATCCGACTTTCAGTCCCAGCCGCGACAGGGACAGCGCCAGATTGACCGCGACGGTGGACTTGCCGACACCGCCCTTGCCGCTGGCCACCGCGATGATGTTTGTGACGCCCGGAATGCCGGCCGGCGCCGGTGGCGCCTGGCGCGCGACTGCCGGTTTGGGAGCGTGGCTGTGGGCATGCCCGGCGTGATCGTCATGGGCATGGCCATGTTCTTCATGCGCGGTCAAAACGGCAGTGACGGACTTGACGCCCTTCACTCCCAGCACCATCGCTTCGCAGATCTTGCGCAGGGGTTCGGATTGCGCCGCGCGCTCGGGCGCCACTTCCAGCACAAAGCCGACATGGCCATCCTTGACCACCAGGCCCTGGATCATGTCCTGCTGCACCACGGTGCGTCCGCTGACCTGGTCCACCACCTGGTCGAGCGCTTTAAGCACATCGTTTTTGATGTCTGTCATGGGCGCAGCATATAGCGCTGCCCTTGCGGGAATCCCAGAAAAACTATCCTAGAAGTTCGCGGTGTTGGCGTCCGCGCGCGCCATGGCGCCGCCGTCCTCCAGTGGCGCCAGCGGCTGGCGGCTGTCGCCCGGATTGCGGGGGGAAAAGACCTTGTGCACGACGCGGCCATTCATCACCAGCAGGACGACGTCAGCCGACGGGCTGCTGGGCTGGAATCCCAGGAGGCCCGACACGGTGTTGCCGATGCGCTTGCTGGTGGTGTGGTTGGAACGAAAGACAAAGCCGGTGCAGTAAAGTTCGGCCCGGATGCAGGCCCGCACGGCGGGTTCGAGATGTTCCCATTGCGCCCCGGCCGTCAGGAAGCGTTGCTGGATGTCCCGATAGGACAGGATGTCAGCATTGCCGAGGGGGGCGCCGAAACCCAGATTGGGCAGGTCGTCGGCGCGGGTCATGCCCGGGACGATCTGTTCGAAGGATTCCGCCACCTGGTCTTGGGTCTGGGACGGCTGTGCCTGTTGCTGCGCCAGCAACCCGCTGCCTGACAGCAGCAGACTGCCGCTGGTCAGCAGCACGCCGAACATCAAGGTCAGCAATTTACCATGGGCATCGAAGCGTCTCATGCCAAAGGCTATTCAAGGTCCATGCCCGGGAACCGCATGCCGTGAAATACCAAAAACCACGTCTCGTGCCGGTTTTTGCCCTGTTTGTTCCATTTTTCCCTGCCTAGACTGACCCGCGATTCCTCCTTTGGACCAGCGATGCGGTTTGCGAAGTTTCCCTGTGCCATTCTGGGCGCCATTCTGGCGCTCGGCCTCTCCCCGGTTTTGTCGGGCGCGGCGCTGGCGGCGCCCGCGCCGCAATCCTTCTCGGGGCTCGCCAAGCGGCTGCTGCCGACGGTTGTCAACATCTCCACCAGCCAGACGCTGAAGGCGCCGCCGCCCAGCGCCTTGCCGAAACTGCCGCCGGGCTCGCCGCTGGAAGACCTGTTCAAGAATTTCATGGGGCCGCGCGGCAGCCAGCCGCGCCACGTCACCTCGCTGGGCTCGGGTTTCATCATCGATCCCAGCGGCTACATCATCACCAACAATCACGTCATCCCCAGCGACAGCATCACCGTCACCACGGCCGACGGCGTCACCATGCCGGCGCGGGTGGTGGGGCGCGATCCCAAGACCGACCTGGCGCTGCTGAAGGTCAATCCCAGGAAGCCGCTGCCCGCCACCAAGCTGGGCGACAGCGACAAGGCGGAAGTGGGTGACTGGGTGATCGCCATCGGCGATCCCTTCGGCATCGGCTCCACCGTCACCGCCGGCATCATTTCGGCGCGCAACCGCAACATCAACAGCGGCGACTATGACGATTTCATCCAGACCGACGCACCGATCAACCGCGGCAATTCGGGCGGCCCGCTGTTCGACATGGAAGGCAATGTCATCGGCATCAATTCGGCGATCTTCTCGCCGTCTGGCGGCAGCGTCGGCATAGGCTTTGCCATCCCGTCCAACCTGGCGCGGCAGGTGATCGGGCAGCTGCGCCAGTTCGGCGGCACGCGCCGCGGCTGGATCGGGGTGCGCATTCAACAAGTGACGCCGGAAATCGCCGAAGGGCTGGGCCTCGCCAGTGTGCGGGGCGCGCTGGTGACCAACGTGACCAGCGGGGGGCCTGCGGCCAAGGCAGGCCTGCGCAATGGCGACCTGATCACCGCTTTTGACAGCAAGCCGGTGGGCGATGAGCGCGCCTTGCCGCGCATCGTGGCCGACACGCCCATCGGCAAGACCGTGTCGCTCGACATGCTGCGCCGGGGACAGAAACAGAGCCTGCGGATCACGGTGCAGCGGCTGACCGAGGACGACAAGGCGGCCAAGGCAGCCAAGCCGGCGCCCGCACCGGCGAAAAGCCAGTCGCGGCTGGCGCGGCTGGGCCTGACGTTGGGTACGCTGGATGCACCGGCGCGGGCCAAGTTCAAGGTCGGCGGCAGCGTGCAGGGCGTATTGGTGACGGCGGTGGAAGAAGGCAGCGCCGCCGGCGAGAAGAACCTGCGCGTGGGCGACGTGATCGTGGAGATTTCCAGCCAGCCGGTGAAAACGGCGGACGAGGTTACCCGCAAGATCGAGGCGGACGCCAAGGCCGGCAAGAAAGCCGTGCTGCTGCTGATCAGCCGCGGCGGCGATCTCACCTTTGTGGGACTGAGTTTGAACTAGCCGAAGGGAACGCCATGGGCATTCTGGTCATCTGTTCCTACAAGCCGCGTCCGGGCCATGAGGACGAAGCCCGCCTGTTGATGCAAGGCCATGTGCCGCTGCTGCGCCAGCACGATCTGATCACCGACCGCGCCGTTGTGCAGGGCGTGGGCAAGGATGGCGAGCTGGTCGAAATCTTCGAATGGGAGTCGGTGGAGAAATCGCGCGGCGCGCCCGGCATCGCCGAGATCGGCGCCCACTGGAAGGCGATGAGCGAGGTGATGGATTTCGTGCCGCTGGCGTCCCTGCCGGAAAGCCAGCACGCCTTCGCGCACTTCAGCCCGCTTTGACGATTTCGCTGTCGGTATAACCCTGCAGGTAGAGCAGCGCCGTGAGATCGTTGTGGTTGATCGCCGCGCCCGCGGCTTCCGCCACCACCGGCTTGGCATGATAGGCGACGCCCAGCCCGGCCCTTTGGATCATGGCGAGGTCATTGGCGCCGTCGCCCACCGCCAGGGTTTGCGCGAAATCCAGCTTCAATGAGGCGGCGGCTTCTTCCAGCGCGGCCAGCTTGGCTTCGCGGCCCAGGATCGGCATGGCGACTTCGCCGGTCAGCGCCGCACCGTCATCCAGCAGGATGTTGCCGCGCTCGACATGGAAGCCGGCGGCCTCCGCCACCCGCTTGGTGAAAAAGCCGAAGCCGCCCGAGACCAGCATGGTGTGGGCGCCATTGGCGCGCATGGTGGCCAGCAGCGACCTGGCGCCGGGATTGAGCCGCACCCGCTCGGCATAGGTGCGCTCCAGCGCGTCCAGCGTCAGGCCCTTCAACATCCCGACACGTTCTTTCAGCGCGCCTTCGAATTCCAGCTCGCCGCGCATCGCCCGTTCGGTGATGGCGGCGATCTGCGGTTTCAGCCCGGCCATGTCGGCCAGCTCGTCCAGGCATTCGACATTGATGATGGTGGAATCCATGTCGGCGATCAGCAGCTGTTTGCGCCGCTGGTCCGTCTTCACCAGGTTGATGTCCAGCGGCAGATCAGCGGCGATGTCGCGTGCCGCGATCAGGGCGGCGATGCCCACCACCGGCAGATCGAAGGCATGACCCGCCGACAGGATTTGCGCGTCGCCGCTGCCAAGGCCTGAGAAGAGTTTGGGGTCGGCGCCCTTGCCGATGACGTTCAGAACAAACATTGTTCACGCATGGAATTTGACGCGGTCCTTATTGCAGGCCCCACCGCCAGCGGCAAGTCGCGCGAAGCGCTGGCTTTGGCGCAAGCGATTGGCGGCGCGATCATCAATGCCGATTCCATGCAGGTTTATCGCGAGGCGCCGATCCTGACAGCGCAACCCTCCGCTGCCGACAAGGCGAAGGTGCCGCATCTGCTCTACGGCCATGTCGGCGCGGCGGAGGTCTATTCGGTCGGGCGCTGGCGCGACGATGCGCTAGCGGCGCTGGCACAGGCGCGGAAGATGCAGCGCGTGCCGATCTTCGTGGGCGGCACCGGCATGTATTTTTCCGCACTGACCGAAGGCCTGGCCGACATTCCGGAAATCCCCGCCGATATCCGGAACGCGGCGCGCGCGCTGCTGGACGAGATCGGCGTCGAGCAGCTGCATGTGCGGCTGACGGAGCGCGATCCGCTGACCGCGTCGAAGCTGCGGCCCAGCGATCCCCAGCGCGTGCTGCGCGCCTGGGAAGTGTTCGAGGCCACCGGTCGTCCGCTGGCCGAATGGCAAAGCGCTCCGGCTCAGCCCATCCTGAGCGGCAAATTCGCCGCCTTTGTGCTGGACCCGCCGCGTCCCGAACTGCGGGCCCGTATCGCCGCCCGTTTTGGCCAGATGGTGGAGCAGGGCGGGTTGGAGGAAGCCTGGGCGCTCAAGGGGCTCGACCCGGCCCTGCCGGCGGCCAAGCTGCTGGGCCTGAGGCCGCTCCAGGCCCTGGCGGCGGGGGAACTTGACCGGGAGGCTGCGCTGGAAAACGCCGTCACCGCGACGCGGCAGTTCGCCAAACGCCAGATGACGTGGTTTCGCAACCGTATGCCACATTATATCTGGTACGACCCGTTATTGAGCAATATAATTACACAATATGGCTAAGTTTCTTCGTGAAATTGCTTGACGCCGCGCCGCGGCATCCCTAAGTTCCGCCGCCATGAACGCAACGCTCGTAGTTATCAGGCCGCACGCCCAACGAAGCTGACGCTTCGTTTTGGGCAGGGCGGCCATGCGGACAAGGGGCGGAAACGCCCCTTTATCTTTGGTGGATTTGCGAGCATTGGACTTTCGAGGGACGACATGGACAAGGACGACACATTGAAGGACGCGGCGCGGGCCGCGGAAAGCGCCCAGACGATGACTGGGGCGCAGATGGTCATCCGTGCGCTCAAGGATCAGGGCGTCACCCATATCTTCGGTTATCCCGGCGGCGCGGTGCTGCCGATCTATGACGCGCTGTTCAAGGTCGAAGGCATCACCCATGTGCTGGTGCGCCACGAGCAGGGCGCCGTCCATGCCGCCGAAGGCTATGCCCGTTCCACCGGCAAGCCCGGCGTTGTGCTGGTGACCTCGGGTCCCGGCGCCACCAATGCCGTTACCGGCCTGACCGATGCGCTGATGGATTCCATTCCGCTGGTGGTGTTGACCGGCCAGGTGCCGACGCACCTGATCGGCACCGATGCCTTCCAGGAATGCGACACGGTCGGCATCACCCGGCCCTGCACGAAGAACAACTGGCTGGTGAAGCATATCGGCGATCTGAGCCGCGTGCTGCACGAAGCCTTCGAGATCGCGACCACGGGCCGTCCCGGCCCGGTGCTGGTCGACATCCCCAAGGATGTGCAGTTCCAGAGCGGCTCGTATCTGGGGCCGCAGTCCGTCCATCACCGCACCTATCGCCCCAAGACCGATCCCGACCTGAGTACAATCGTGAAAGCGGTGGAGATGATGGCGGCGGCGAAGAAGCCGCTGTTCTATACCGGCGGCGGCATCATCAATTCGGGGCCCGAAGCCTCGGCCCTGTTGCGCGAGCTGGTGGACCTGACGGGTTTTCCCGTGACCTCGACCCTGATGGGCCTTGGCGCGTTCCCGGCCTCGCGGCCGGAATGGCTGGGCATGTTGGGCATGCACGGCACCTGGGAAGCCAACCACGCCATGCATGATTGCGACCTGATGATCTGCCTGGGCGCGCGGTTCGACGACCGCTGCACGGGCAAGGTCAGCTCCTTCTCGCCCAAGTCCAAGAAGATCCACCTGGATATCGACGCCTCGCAGATCAACAAGATCGTGCGGGTGGACCTGCCCATCGTGGCCGATGCCACCAAGGCGCTGCGCGAGATGATCCGCTTCTGGAAGAGCCAGAAGCACAAGGTCCAGGGCACCGCGCTGAAAGAATGGTGGACGCAGATCGATCAGTGGCGCACCAAGAAGTCGCTGTCCTATCGAAATTCGGACAGCATCATCAAGCCACAATATGCCATCGACCGGCTGTATGAACTGACCAAGCACCGCAGCGACGTGTTCGTGACGACGGAAGTCGGCCAGCACCAGATGTGGGCAGCGCAGCGTTTCCATTTCAACGAGCCCAACCACTGGATGACCAGTGGCGGTCTGGGCACGATGGGTTATGGGTTGCCGGCGGCGGTGGGTGTGCAGATGGCGCACCCGGATGCGTTGGTGATCGACATTGCCGGCGAAGCATCGGTGCAGATGACCATGCAGGAAATGTCGACCGCGATTCAGTACGAC
>JAZKDV010000059.1:0-5321 GCA_040387395.1 Pseudomonadota bacterium
GAGGAAGCCGCCGAAGTCATGCAAGTGCCGCTGGGAACCTTGAAATCCCATGTTGCGCGGGGCCGGGAAAAACTCAAAACTTTGCTCAAGGATCACGCGCCATGAGTATCGACGATCTTCTGAACCAGCCGCTGGCCCCCGTCCGCGATGACGGCTTTGCCGTCCAGATCGTGCGGCGCCTGCACGCGGGCGAGCGCCGCATGCGCTTCGTCCTGTGGGGCCTGCTGGCGGCGGGCTTCCTGCCGGTGCTGGCCATACTGCCCTTTGTCGATATCGGCCTTCATTGGCCGGCCGGAACCATGCAGTGGCTCAATTCCCAGGTGTCCTATCCGCTGGGCCTGCTGGTCCTGCTCTGGGTGTGGAAACCGCGTTTTTCCCGTCTGTGACCGGCGGGCAGCCGCGCTATAAAGCGCCATGCCGCATTACATCTATGAGTCTCGCCTGCTGAAGACCATGACCGGCCCGGTCTGCGGCGTGGACGAAGCCGGGCGCGGCCCGCTGGCCGGTCCGGTGGTGGCCGCAGCGGTGATCCTGGACAGGACGCGCATCCCAAAAGGCCTGAACGACTCCAAGCAGCTCAGCGAGGAAGACCGCGAAGAACTCTATCCCCGCATCATGGAAATGGCGGTGGCGGTCGGCGTCGGCGAAGCCAGCGTGGATGAGATCGACCTGGTGAATATCCGCCAGGCCACGCACCTGGCGATGGCCCGCGCGGTGCGCGCCTTGCCAGTGGCGGCGATGTTCGCGCTGGTGGACGGCAATGACGCGCCCGCCCTGCCCTGCAAATGCGACACGCTGATCAAGGGCGACGGCCGCAGTGTTTCGATCGCGGCGGCTTCGATCATCGCCAAAGTGACGCGCGACCGGCTGATGGCGCTGCTCCACGACAACCACCCGGTCTATGGTTGGCGGCAGAACAAGGGCTACGGCACGCAGGAACATTTTTCCGGCCTGCGGCTGCATGGCGTAACCCTGCATCACCGGAGGAGTTTCGGACCGGTGCGCAATCTTCTGCAGGGGCAAGACCCGGCCTATGACGCCGAGCAATCGGCCATTACGGACTGATCGCCCAGCAGCACCGCCTTCAGCGGCGCCACGTCGGGATAATAAGACAGCAGGCGGTCGATGCGCGCGATCTGAGCGGGCGAGAAGTAATCGCGGCCCCGTCCCTCCACGCCCTCGCTGTAGCGATGCTCGTAGCGCTGCAACCATACCGCCTCGATGGCCGTCCGGCAGACCTCGAGGGAGCAGCCCAGGTCTGAAAAGCGCAGTATCCGTTCCAGAATCTCGGCGGGCTGGCGCAGGAAATCCGGATAGTGAAGCACGCAGACCGAATCCGGATTGGCCCGCATCTGGCGGATCCAGGTCGCGTAATAGCCGGCATACCAGGGCGCGACGATATCGATCATGAAATCGGCGCGCTGCTGTGCCGGCATGATCCGGAAATCCGGCGGGATGGTGCAGTTGATGCCCATGGGCAGGCCGTTATCGCCGTCTTCCAGCATGTCCCAATAGGACGCCAGCATGTCGGGGATATTGCGCACCATCACGATGGGCCGGATACCCAGGGCTTCCAGGAACGCGGTATTTGCGGGGAAGGCCTGCATGTGCAGATGGGTGACCAGCGGTCCCTCGCAGAAGCCTCCGTTATAATAGGCCAGGAAGGTCGGCAGATAAGGCTGCCCATCGCGGTCCCCCTGGGCATAGCAGACGCGCAGCACTTCGCCGCCTGTCGCCTTTACCGCGGCGGCGCGCAGGAAAGTGCCGGCCGCCTTGGGCGGAAAAGCCAGAAAGACGCTGCGGCGCCGCGCGCCCTGCGCCGCCAGGAAGTCGCGCGCCGATTGCGAATAGGCGCCGTCATTTCCCGGAAGCTGGAAAATGGACTCCAGTGTGGAGCTATCGAAATGCAGGTCCAAGGTGTTTGCCATGATGTGATCGGCACAATGGAAAGCCGCCTTCCATCGAAGACTTTCATCGTTGCGTTGTGATGAGGCGGATTTTCTCTCGGGTTTCCGGACGGACCAGTTGGACGAAGGTCTGATCACCAGCGGGATGCAACGGGATCAAAATCCCGCTGCGTTCGCCGCAAGCGAACGGTGCGGCTTCGTACCCATCCCCGCGCGGGAAAAACATTCCCGCGCCTGGAAGTGGTTATCTTTTTGCTTATCGCATCGGGACAAGTGTCAAGGTGGTGCTGACGGCACGCTGCACGCGATGCGTGCGTTTGTGAAAAAATGAACCGAGAGGTCAGCGGCTGCGGATATATACATTCTTGCCGGTGACGACGGTCTGCGCGCCCCGCATCTCATAGCCGTGCTCAACCTTCAGCGTGGTTTCCACGACCATCTCGGCGCCGTCTGCCGCCGGCATCCGCACTTCGCGAAAGGCGATGGTCTGCCCCCTGATATCGACGGAGCCTTCATTGATCAGCGCGGGGCCGTCCCAGAAAGCCCGGCGCAGACCCCGCATCTCCGCCCGGCCGTTCGGCTCCACGTCAATGGGATAGACGATGGTTTCGGTTTTTCCGTCGCGATCTGTTTCGACCGCCAGGCTCGATCCGGTTTGCGTGATGGCAAGACGCACGACGCCGACCGGCTGCTCCTGCGCCGCGGACTCGCTGCGGGACTTGTCCATCATCCAGATGCCGGAAAAATCCGGTTTGCCAGGAAGCGTTTGAGCCGAGGCCGCTGCGGCGAACAGGACCGCGGCGGATATGCCGATGATGAATGCGCGCATGACTATCTCCCCATACCAGGCGATAGCCCCTTCACAGATCAGCCTAGCACCGCCCACCGGGCCGGTCGCGCGCTCATTCTTTTCCCCGGCACACCACATCTTGTATTGGGACGAATCCGGGGACTCAATTCATAACGCTTTGATTCATCGAGACTCTTGACCCGGGACTCCCGGCGAATCACTGTGAATCCTGCTGTTGATAACTTGGGCGGGATTTATGGGCGCGTTGAAACTGGACCAGATCATCGAAGGCGATTGCGTGGAGCGCATGAAGGCGCTGCCCGCCGGCTGCGCCGACCTGGTGTTCGCCGATCCGCCCTACAACATGCAATTGCGCGGCGAACTGCACCGTCCCGACCAATCCAAGGTGGATGCGGTGGACGATCACTGGGACCAGTTCGGCAGCTTCGCGGCCTATGACAAGTTCACCCGCGAATGGCTGACCGCCGCCCGCCACGTGCTGAGCGACAATGGTGCGATCTGGGTGATCGGCTCCTATCACAATATCTTCCGCGTCGGTTCGATCCTGCAGGACCTGGGCTTCTGGATTTTGAACGATGTGGTCTGGCGCAAGACCAATCCCATGCCCAACTTCAAGGGCCGCCGCTTCACCAACGCCCATGAGACGCTGATCTGGGCCAGCAAGAATCCCAAGCAGCAATACACCTTCAACTATGAAGCGATGAAGGCGCTGAATGACGAGCTGCAGATGCGCTCGGACTGGACCCTGCCGATCTGCACCGGCCATGAGCGCATCAAGGGCGCCGATGGCCAGAAGGCCCATTCCACCCAGAAGCCGGAATCGCTGCTGCACCGCGTGATCGTTTCCAGCACCAAGCCGGGCGATGTGATCCTGGACCCCTTCTTCGGGTCGGGCACTACCGGCGCGGTGGCCAAGCGGCTGGGCCGTCACTTCATCGGCATCGAGCGCGAGAAGACCTATGCCGATGTGGCGCGCGCGCGTATCGCCGAAGTGGTCAAGGCCGACAGCGACGTGATCGAAGTCACCAAGTCCAAGCGTTCCGAACCGCGCATTCCCTTCGGCTGGGTGGTCGAACGCGGATTGCTGCCGGTCGGCACCGTCCTGCAAGGCGCCCGCAAGCACCAGACCGCCAAGGTCCGCGCCGACGGCACGCTGGTCACCGCTACGGCTTCGGGCTCGATCCACCAGATGGGCGCGCATGTGCAGGGGCTGGAAGCCTGCAATGGCTGGACCTTCTGGCAGTTCGAGACCAACGGCTCGCTGGTCTCCATCGATGTGCTGCGCCAGCAGTTGCGTTCAGGGCTTTCTTGACCTGAAGAGCGGACCGCCATCGTCTAGCGCGTGTTCGACGATCTTGCGCATCACCGTGGGCAATTCGACCTCGCGCAGCTTGTCGGAAGCGACCCAGCGGCCTTCGAATTTCGGGCGTTTGCTGAACTCCGCGACATAGACTTCGGTTTCCAGTTCGAAATGGGTGAAGCCGTGGCGCACGATGCCCGGGCGCTTTTTCCACGCCGCTTCAAACGGCGCCTGCTTCAGCGCCCTGGCGCTTGAGGGAAAGTTTTCTTCCCATGGTCCCAGCGGCGGTTCAAGCATCGAAGCCAGCAAGCCTTTGTCCGGACGCTTCACCAGCAAAACCGCGCCGCTCCTGTCGCGCGCCACGAACGCCGCGCCGCGCCGCAGTGGCCGCACCATCTTGGGCGCCTTGACCGGCAATTGTTCCTGGATGCCCAGCTTGCGTGCCTTGCAGTCGGGCGACCATGGGCAGTTCGGACAGGCGGGCCGCTTGGGGGTGCAGATGGCGCTGCCCAGGTCCATTAGCGCCTGCGCGAAATCCCCTGCCCGGTCCGGCACCAGCGCCGAACACAATGCGTGCAGCTCGGTCTTGGCCTTGGGCATGGGCGTATCCACGGCATAGAGCCGCGCGATCACCCGTTCGGCATTGGCATCCATCGCCGCCTGTCTTTCGTCATAGGCGATGGCCGCGATGGCGCCGGAGGTGTAACCGCCCACGCCCGGCAGCACCCGCAGGCTTTCGGCGGTGCGCGGAAACTTGCCGCCCATTTCATTAGCCACCACCTTGGCGGCGGCATGCAGGTTGCGGGCGCGGGCGTAATAGCCAAGCCCTGCCCAGGCGGCCAGCACGTCATCCTGTTTGGCGGCCGCCAGTGCCTTCACATCCGGCCACAGGGTGAGGAACTTGCGGTAATAGGCCCCGACCGCCTGTACCGTGGTCTGCTGCAGCATGATTTCCGACAGCCAGATGCGGTAGGGATCGCCGCGCTTTCCGGCCGGCGCGCGCCACGGCAGCACCCGGCGGTGGACATCGTACCAGGCCAGCAGGCGCGCGCTCAGATCGCTCTGTTTTGTTTTGGAAGTGGGCGGCATACTCCGGACCATGGCCCGAACCCCCGAACAGGTACAAGCACCGGCACAGGAAGCCCCGCCGCAGCGTCATGGCCGCACCATTCCGGTCGGCGCCGATGCGCCCGTGGCGGGCGCCGCCGCCTTCGCGCGCGCTGGTTTCCGCGATCCCTCGCTGGTGCTGCGCTGGAACGAGATCGCCGGGCCCGAAGTGGCGCGCATCGCCCAGCCGCTGGCG
>JAZKDV010000059.1:5331-19973 GCA_040387395.1 Pseudomonadota bacterium
TGTTCACCGAAGCCTCGCCCGAGGTCGCCGCCTATATCGCGGCGAATGCCGGCGGCATTCTCACCCTGCGCGCGGCGCCGGGCGCGGCCCTGTTCCTGGGCCATGAAAAGCGCGCTCTGTGCGAGCGCATCAACACCTATCTGGGCCGCGCGGCGGTCAACCAGATCAAGTTCTCGCAAGGCGCGCTGCTGCCGCCGCCACCCAGGCCCAAACCGCAAAAAGCGGCCGGCCCGCTGCCCGCCTCCGACCCGACCCGCCGCTATGAGGGCCCGGAAGGGCTGGCCCGGGCATTACAAGCGCTGGCAAAGCGCCGCTCCTAAGTAGACCGCGCCGTCCTTCTTGTGCGAAAACATCAAAAAACACCGGAGGCCGCCGTGTCGCGTAACACCATCATCGCCGCTGTCGTGATCGCATTGGTCGCTGTCGGCGCCGCCGCCTGGCATTTCACCAGCAGGGACGGCGCAACGCCCGCCCTGGCCGCCGAGGTCAAGGGCGCGAACTTCGTCGTCACCCCCGATGACATGACCATGGGCAATCCCAAAGCGAAGGTGGTGCTGATAGAGTATGCCGCGCCGCGCTGCCCGCACTGCGCCCATTTCGCCGAAGAGACTTTTCCGCCGCTGAAGAAGAACTACATCGACACCGGCAAGGTGCTGTACGTCTTCCGCGTGTTGCCGTTGGCCGCGGCCGATGGCGTGGCCGAGAAGCTGGCGCGCTGCCAGCCGCGCGACAAGTATTTCCCCTTCATGGACAACCTGTTCAAGACCCAGAAGGAGTGGGACGACATGTACGGCGTCACCGATGTGCGCGGTGGCCTGCTTAAACAGTCCAAGGCCTTCGGCATGACCGAAGCTCAGTTCGAAGCCTGCATCGCCGACACCAAGCGCGACGCCGTCATCAACCAAGTCGCCGAGGATGGGGTGAAACGCTACAATCTCAGCTCGACTCCCTCGCTGGTGATCAACGGCGTCCTGACCCCCGATGTCGCCGAGTATGCCCCGCTGGCCAAGGCCCTGGACGCGGCGCTCGCCGGAAAATAAAGCCTGTGTAAGGATTTAGGAGCGGGGCTGGTTTTATGGACCGCGGCCCTGATCTCTGCCAAAAACATGGGGCAATCCGGCAGGAGAGTCGCCCGTGTCGCGTAAGAACCCTTTCCTTGTTTTGGGCCTGATGGCGCTGATGGCCGTGGGCGTCGTCGCGTGCGGCGAAGACGAGAAGCCGACGGCTTCCGGCGAGGGCTATGAAATCCTGCCCAGCGACCGCACCCTGGGCAATCCCAAGTCGAAAGTGGTGCTGATCGAATATGCCGCACACAGCTGCCCGGCCTGCGCCAGCTTCAACGAGCACACTTTTCCGCGCCTGAAGGCCAATTACATCGACAATGGCAAGATTCTATACGTCTTCCGGCTGTTCCCGCTCAGGGCCGATGACGGGGCGGCGGAAAAAATCGCCCGCTGTCTGCCTGAGGATAAGTACTTCACCTTCGTTGACCTGCTGTTCCGGAATCAACCCAAATGGGACGTTGAGTTTGGGGTGCAGTCCCCTGAGGGCGTTCGTGCCGGTCTGGTCCAGTTGGGCCGTATCGCGGGCATGAGCGAAGCTCAGGTGGATAAGTGCATGGTGAACACGGCCGAAGACGACCGCATCAACAAGGTCGCGACGGATGCGCAGTCTCGTTACAACGTGGCCGGCACGCCGACCCTGGTATTGAACGGCGTTTCGAAGGGGTCAGGCGCCATGCCCTACGACACGCTGGCAAAACTTTTGGATGAAGAGCTCGCCAAGCAGAAATAGGCGGGCGGTTTCGCAAGGACATACAAGTTGAAGTTCACACGTCTCAGGCTTTCCGGTTTCAAGTCCTTCGTCGAACCGACGGAGCTTTTCGTCGAGCCCGGCCTGACCGCCGTGATCGGCCCGAACGGCTGCGGCAAATCCAACCTGTTCGACGCCATGCGCTGGGTGATGGGCGAAACCCGCCCCTCGTCCGTGCGCGGCAGCGAAATGGACGATGTGATCTTCGCCGGCAGCGCCGGGCGTCCGGCGCGCAACGTCGCGGAAGTGACGATCTTCATCGACAATACCGACCGCACGGCGGGCTCGCCTTACAACGAGTGCGACACGATCGAAGTCTCGCGCCGCATCGAGCGCGAAGCCGGCAGCGTATACCGCATCAATGGCCGCGACGTGCGCCAGCGCGACGTGCAGATTTTCTTTGCCGACGCCTCGTCCGGCGCCGGCTCGACCGCCTTTGTGCGTCAGGGCCAGATCGGCCTGCTGATTTCTCAAAAACCTCTGGCCCGCCGCGCCATCCTGGAAGAAGCCGCCGGCATCGGCGGTTTGCACCAGCGCCGCCACGAAGCCGAACTGCGCCTGCGCGCCGCCGAAACCAACCTGGCGCGCCTGGAAGATGTGATCCGGGAAGTCGAAGGCCAGGTCGCCAGCCTGAAGCGCCAGGCGCGTCAGGCCTCGCGCTATCGCAACCTGTCGGGCCATATCCGCAAGGCCGAAGCCCTCGCCCATTACCTGCGCTGGACCGCCGCCGAAGCCAAGGCCGCCGTCTCGGCCGAAGAACTCACCGCCGCCGCCGCCGCGGTCGCCACCGCCACCGATGTCGCCGCCAAGGCGTCCACCGTGCAGAGCGATGCGGCCACCATCCTGCCGCCGCTGCGCCAGACCGAAGCCGAACGCGCCGCCGCCCATCACCGGCTGATCGCCCAGCGCGAACAGCTTGATGCCGAGGAACAACGCGCCCGCGAAGCCGCGCAGCGCATCCGCCAACTCATCGCGCAGGGCGCCGCCGATACCGAACGCGAGCAGGAACTGGAACGCGACGCCGACAGCGCGCTCGCCACGCTGGGCGAGGAAGAACGCGGCCTCAACACCGCCAATGAAAATGCGGGCGAAGACCTTGCCGCTGCTGAAACGCTTGCGGCCGAAATGGCCGAGAGCCTGGCCGAAGCGGAAAAGCTGCTGGAGCGGCTGACGCACGAACTGGCCGACTGGAATGCCAAGAAGTCCAGCCTCGAGCGCGGCCGCGATCTGGCCAGCGCCCTGCTGGATTCCAGCACCACGCAGTTGTCGGATGCACAAGTCCGTCTCGATGCGGCGCTGGAGCGCGCCAAGGATGCGCCGGACGTCCATGCCGCCGAAGCCGAAACCGAGCGCGCCCGCGGCGTGTCGGAAGGCGCCCGCAGCGCCGCCGGCGAAGCCCGCACCCGCTTCCACGAAGCGGAAGCCAGCGAAGCCACCGCGCGCGAACCGCTGGAAAGCGCCGAACGTGAGGTCAATCGCCTGTCCGCTGAAGTGAAGGCGCTGGGTGACCTGCTGCATCCCGAAGGCGAAGGCCTGTTCCCGCCGCTGGTCGATGCCGTGACGGTGCAGTCCGGTTACGAAGCGGCCATGGGCGCCGCGCTGGGCGACGACCTGCAGGCGCCGCTCGACAGCAATTCGCCCCATCACTGGCGCGACCTGGGCGCGTTTGAATTTGACGCCGTGCTGCCACCGGGCGCCAAGGCGCTCAGCGAATTCGTCAAGGCGCCCGCCGCGCTGGACCGCCGCCTGGCCATGACCGGTTTGGTATTCCCCGACCAGGGCGCTGAACTGCAGAAGCTGCTCAAGCCTGGCCAGTGCCTGGTGTCGGCGCGCGGCGACCTGTGGCGCTGGGATGGCTTTACCGCCTCGTCCGACGCGCCGTCGCAGTCCGCCATTCGGCTGGCGCAGCGCAACCGCCTGACCGCGCTGCAGGCCGAAACCGATGCCGCGCGCGAATTGCGCGCCGCGCGTTTCGCCGAATATTCCGCCGTCAAGGAAGCCGCCCAGAAGGCGCGCGAAGATCTGCGCGAAGCTGAAGCGCAGGAACGCGGCGCCGAACAGGCGCTGATCGGCGCGCAGGATCAGGCCACCCGCGCCGCCCGCGCCGCCGCCGAGCGCGCTTCGCAGCTCGCCTCGCTGGAATCGGAAATCCATCGCCTCACCCAGTCGGTGGAAGCCGCGCAGGAATCCCGCCAGCAGGCGCTTTCGGGCCTGGAAGAATTGGGCGACGGCGTGGCGCTGAATGCCAGCGTTTCTGAGGCCCGCGGCGGCACCGCCGATGCCCGCACCAGTGCCGGCGAAGCCCGCGGCGCGCTGGAAAGCCTGCGCCGCGAGGGTGAAGCCCGCGCCCGCCGCCTGTCCGCCATCAACGAAGAACAGACCCGCTGGAACGCGCGCAAAGCCGATGCCGGCACCCATGTCGCCGAACTGACCCGGCGCCAGGAAGAACTCAGCATCGAACTTGCCGGCGCCGAAGAACTGCCGCAGCAGATCGCGCAAAAGCGCACCGCGCTTATGGACGCTATCGCCACAGCGGAAACAGCACGCAACGAAGCCGCCGACGCCCGCCAGCAGGCCGAAACCGTGCTGACCGAAGCCGACAAGCACGCCAAGGCCGCCGACGCGGCGCTGTCCAGCGCCCGCGAAGAACGCGCCCGCGCCCAAGCTTTGTCGGAAAGCGCCGCGCAGCGGATCGAAGAACTCAAGACCCGCATCCATGACGAACTGGAATGCGCCCCGTCCGAGCTGGCCGAACGCGCCGAGATCAAGGACGGCGAAGAACTGCCGCCGCTCGAACAGGCCGAGAAGCGCGTCGAGCGCCTCAAGCAGGAACGCGAGCAGCTTGGCGGCGTCAATCTGCGCGCCGAGGAAGAAGCGGTCGAGCAGGAAACGCGCATGAACACCCTCGTCGCGGACCGCGACGACCTGACGGGCGCGATCGACCGCCTGCGCCGCGGCATCCAGAGCCTGAACAAGGAAGGCCGCGAGCGGCTGCTGGCCTCGTTCGAAAAGGTCAACGCCAACTTCAAGGAGCTTTTCACCAAGCTGTTCGAAGGCGGCGAAGCCAAGCTGACCTTCACCGAATCCGAAGACCCGCTGGAAGCCGGCCTGGAAATCTTCGCCCGCCCGCCGGGCAAGCGGCTGCAGAGCCTCGCCCTGCTGTCGGGCGGCGAACAGGCGCTGACCGCCATGGCGCTGATCTTCGCGGTGTTCCTGGTGAACCCCGCCCCGGTCTGCGTGCTGGACGAAGTGGACGCCCCGCTGGACGACGCCAACGTGGAACGCTTCTGCAAGATGCTGACCCAGATGACCGAGATGTCGGGCACCCGCTTCCTGGTCATTACCCACCATGCCCTGACCATGAGCCGGATGGACCGCCTGTTCGGCGTCACCATGGCGGAGCGCGGCGTCAGCCAGCTGGTGTCCGTCAGCCTGGCCGAGGCCGAAAAGATCGCCGCCGAGTGATGCGCCGGTGATTCTGGGCCGGGAGCGGTAAAACCGTCTGGCGTTTTGCCGCGCCTGCGATTTTCCCTTTAAAAACAGGCGCTTGAAGGCACCTGTCTTTCTTGACACCCAAAATGGCCAACCCTATGGTCCGCCCGCCTTTGACGCGCTGCGAAGGCCCTTTTTGAGTGGTTTTTCGGCACACAGGAGACGGTTTTGACGGCTCCCGACCCCGACAGGCTGAACGATCTGGGCAAGCGGGTGGATGAGGCCCAGGCGCGGCAAGCGGCACGGGCAAAGCGCCCTCCGCCGTCGCAGGCGGGCATCGCAGGCCGTTTCGCAACCGAACTGGTTGCGTCGCTGGTCGTCGGAGGCGGACTGGGATGGGGTGTCGACTGGCTGTTCGCCCAGTTCGGTTACCAGACCAAACCGGTTTTTCTGATTGTGTTTTTTGTGCTGGGCGCAGGCGCGGGTATCCGCAACGTGATGCGCGCGGCAACCGAGATCAACGCCGAGATCGCTGCGAAAAACGCCGCGTCGAAGCCCGAGGAGAAATAGTCCGTGGCCCTGAATCCGATGGAGCAGTTTGCCATCAAGCCGCTGGTCGAGGCCCCCCTCTTCCAGATCGCCGGGCAGCCCATCTATTTCACCAACCAGGCGGTGCTGATGGTGCTTGTGGCGGTTGCCTCGGCCCTGTTCCTCACCTTCGCGGTCAAGCCGGGCCGTCTGGTCCCCACGCGCGGCCAGTCGATGGCCGAAATATCCTACGAATTCGTCGCCAACATGATCCATTCGGCGACCGGCGATGCGGGGCTGAAATATTTCCCCTTCGTCTTCACGCTGTTCATCTTCGTGCTGTGCAGCAACTTCTTCGGCATGGTGCCGGGCAGCTTCACCGTCACCAGCCAGATTGCCGTGACCTTCGCGCTGGCGTCACTGGTGGTGGGCCTGGTGATCGTGGTCGGCTTCATGAAGCACGGCATCGGTTTCCTGAAGCTGTTCGTGCCCCACGCCCCCTGGTACCTGCTGATCCTGCTGGTGCCGATCGAAGTGATCTCCTTCCTCACCCGCCCCATCAGCCTCTCGGTGCGTCTGTTCGCCAACATGCTGGCCGGCCACACCATGCTGGCGGTGTTCGCCGGCTTCGTGGTTTCGCTGGGCGCGGCGGGCGGCGTTCTTTCGGTGCTGTCCATCGCGCCCATGCTGCTGATCGTCGCCATCATGCTGCTCGAGCTGCTGGTCGCCTTCCTGCAGGCCTATGTCTTCGCGATCCTGACCTGCATCTACCTCAACGAAGCACTTCACCTCCACGACAACCACTGATTTTTGGCACTAAAACCGAGAAGGAAATTACAATGGAACTTCAAGCTGCAAAGATGATTGGCGCCGGTATCGCCTGTATCGCCCTGGTCGGCGCCGGCATCGGCATCGGCAACGTGTTCGGCAGCTATCTGTCGGGCGCGCTGCGCAATCCGGGCGCCGCCGCGACCCAGACCACCAACCTGCTGCTCGGCTTCGCCCTGTGCGAAGCGACCGGCCTGTTCGGCCTGGTCATCGCGCTGATCATCCTGTTCACGTAAGCGAGAACCGACGCCTCCAATGCTGGCTGAAGAACCCGTACACCACACCGAGACGTTGACGGAGCATCCGCAAGAAGGCGGCTTCCCTCCGTTCGACCACACGACGTTCCCCAGCCAGCTGTTCTGGCTGGCGGTGACGTTCGCGTTCCTGTTCACGGTGGTGTGGCGGGTGGCCGGACCGCGCATCAATGGCGCGATCACCAGCCGCAGGGGCGCCATCAACGGCGCCATTGCCGAAGCCGGCAAGGCCCGCGAACAGGCGGAAGCCGCGCAGGCCGGCTATGAAAGCGCGCTGGGGGCGGCCCGCAGCCGCGCCAACGCTCTGGCCGAAGAAACCCGCCAGTCGCTGAACGGCGAAATCGCCAAGGCCAAGGCTGATGCCGATTCCGAGGCCGCCAAGGCCATGGCCGCTGCCGACGCCCGCATCAACGCCACCCGCGACACCGCCAAGGCGGCGGTGGGCGCGGCGGCCCGCGACGCGGCCATCGCCATTGTCGAACGTCTGACCGGCGACAAGGTCTCGGCCGACGAAGCCGCCAAAGCGGTGGGGAACTAAGCCATGGCAGAAATTCTCGCCGATCATCACACTTGGGAATATGTCGGCTTCCTGCTGGTCGTCGGCCTGCTCGTCTGGAAGGGCGTGCCGGGCATGGTCGGCAAGATGCTGGACGAGCGCGCCGCCGTGATCGCCGCCGAACTGGATGAAGCCAAGCGCCTGCGCATCGAGGCCGCCGCCCTGCTCGCCGATTACCAGAAGCGCGCCGCCGGCGCCGAATCCGAAGCCCAGAGCATCGTGGCCGACGCAAAGGCTGAAGCTGCCCGCTTTGCCGAAGAATCCCGCGCCGCGCTCACGACCCAGATCGCCCGCCGCGAAGCCGCCGCCAAGGACAAGATCGCCCAGGCCGAAGCCGCCGCGCTGAACGAAATCCGCGCCCTGGCCGCCGATGCCGCCGTCTCCGGCGCGCAGAAGCTGATCCTGGCCAAGCTGGACGAAAAGCGCGCCAGCGGCCTGATCTCCGACAGCATCAAATCCTTAAGCGAGAAGCTGAACTAGTTTGGTGGGGCGACAGACCCAAAAAAAGGGCGGCTGAAAAGCCGCCCTTTTTATTTGCGTTCGGGTTTTATTTCGTCTCCGGATAGACCACCCGCAGATGCAGCTCCTTGAGCTGCTTGGGGTTCGCCGGGCTGGGCGCATTCATCAGCAGGTCCTGCGCCGACTGGGTCATCGGGAACATGGTGACTTCGCGCAGGTTTTCCTCGCCCGCCAGCAGCATCACGATGCGGTCGATGCCCGGCGCGGTGCCGCCATGCGGCGGGGCGCCGTGGCGGAAGGCGTTGATCATGCCCTTGAACTTTTCCTCGGTCTCCTCGCGGGCATAGCCGGCGATCTCGAAGGCCTTCAGCATCACATCCGGGTCGTGGTTGCGGATGGCGCCTGATGAGAGCTCATAGCCGTTGCAGACGATGTCATACTGATAGGCCTTGAGGCCCAGGATCGTGTCCTTGTCGTCATTGGCCAGCGCCAGGAACTTGTCGCGGTCGAACTGCGGCATCGAGAAGGGATTGTGCGAGAAGTCGATCTTCTTGTCGTCCTCGTTCCACTCATACATCGGGAAGTCGACGATCCAGCAGAACTTGAACTCGCCGTCCGGGATCAGGTTCAGCTCGCGCCCGATACGGGTGCGCGCCTGGCCAGCCAGGTTTGCGGCGCGGTCGGCCTTGGCGTCCGCCGAGAAGAACAGTGCATCGCCGGCCTTCACCTTGGCGGTCTTGGCCATGTCCGCCAGCGCCGCACCGGTGATGAACTTGGCGATGGGGCCCTTGCCCACAAGCGTCCCGCCCTCGTCCTCGAACTGGATATAGCCCAGGCCGGCAGCGCCTTCGCCGCGCGCCCATTCGTTGAGCTTGTCGAAGAAGCTGCGCGGCTGCGGCCCGGCGCCGGGCGCGGGAATGGCGCGCACGGTCTTGTTCTTGAAGGCTTTGAACTCGACCTCGGCGCGGCCGAAGATTTCGCTGACATCCACGATTTCGATGGGATTGCGCAGGTCCGGCTTGTCGGTACCGTATTTCAGCATCGCTTCGGCGTACGGAATGCGCGGGAACTGGTCGTGCGGGGTGACTTTCTTGCCCTGGCCGAACTCCTCGAACACGCCCGCCAGCACTGGCGCCACGGCGGCGAAGACGTCGTCCTGGGTGACGAAACTCATTTCCAGATCGAGCTGGTAGAACTCGCCCGGCGAGCGGTCGGCGCGGCCGTCCTCGTCGCGGAAACAGGGCGCGATCTGGAAATAGCGGTCGAAGCCCGCCACCATGATCAGCTGCTTGAACTGCTGCGGGGCCTGCGGCAACGCATAGAACTGGCCGGGATAACGGCGCGATGGCACCAGGAAGTCTCGCGCGCCTTCCGGCGAGGACGCGGTCAGGATCGGGGTCTGGAATTCCGTGAAGCCCTGATCGACCATCCGCTTGCGCAAAGACGTCACGATATTGGCCCGCAGCATGATGTTCTTGTGCAGCCGCTCGCGGCGCAGGTCGAGGAAGCGGTAGGTCAGCCGGGTTTCTTCCGGATAGGTGTGATCGCCGAACACGGGCAGCGGCAATTCCTGCGCCTGGCTCTGCACGGCCGCGGATTCGATGCGCAGTTCGACTTCGCCGGTCGACAGGTCCTTGTTCACGGTCTCGTCGCTGCGGGCGACCACTTTACCCGTAAGCGTCAGCACCCATTCCGAGCGCGCGGTATCCACGGTGGCGAAGGCCGCCGCATCGGGCTCGATCACGCACTGGGTGATGCCGTAATGGTCGCGCAGGTCCAGGAAGATCAGCCCGCCGTGATCGCGCCGGCGATTGACCCAGCCAGACAGGCGTACGGTAGCGCCCACATCGGTCTTGCGAAGCTGGCCGCAGGTATGGGTGCGATAGGCGTGCATGGCGGTTTTTCCAAGGAAACGCAGGGTTTTTGGCGGTTTATGGGGGGCCGGTCAAGGGTGCGCCTTGGGCCCGGAAATGGCCGCTTTTTGCGCCGGAAAGACCCTGCATGCGGCCTCATGAAACAACCAAAAGCGGGCGAATCCCGTTATCACGGTCAGTATGCGGATCGTAGAAACCAATGAAGCACTTGCGGCCTTTTTGGCCGAACTGGCCCACGCCCCTTACCTGGCGCTGGACACCGAATTCCTGCGCGACCAGACCTATTATCCCAAGCTGTGCCTGATCCAGGTCGCGGCGCCCGGCATCGAGGGCATCATCGACCCCCTCGCCCCGGGCATGGATCTCAAGCCCTTCTACGAACTGATCGCCCGGCCCGACATCGTCAAGGTGATGCATGCGGCGCGGCAGGATATCGAAATCTTTTTCCTGCAGGGCGGCGTGCTGCCCAATCCTTTGTTCGACAGCCAGATCGCCGCCATGGTCTGCGGCTTTGGCGACGCGGCGTCTTACGAAACGCTGGCGCGCAAGATCGCCCATGTCGAGATCGACAAGTCGGCGCGCTTCACCGACTGGAGCCATCGCCCCCTGTCCAAGCGGCAACTGGAATACGCCCTGGCCGACGTCACGCATCTTTGCGTCATCTATGAATGGATGAAGGTGAAGCTGGAAAAGACCGGCCGCTTCGCCTGGGTGGCCGAGGAAGTCGCGGCGCTGCAGGACCCCAGCCTCTACAAGCTCGATCCGGACCTGGCCTGGAAGCGGCTGAAGCCGCGCACCAGCAACAAGCGTTTTCTGGGCGTGCTGGCGGCGCTGGCGGCCTGGCGCGAGCGCGAGGCCCAGGCCCGCGATATCCCGCGCGGCCGGGTGCTGAAGGACGAAGCCCTGACCGAAATCGCCGCCCATCCGCCGGAGACGCCGGATGCGCTGGAACGCATCCGCGCCGTGCCCAAGGGGTTCGCCAACTCCAAGCTGGGCAAGGGACTGATGGACGCCATTGCCGCCGGCATGACCGCCGCCCCGCCCGAAGGCGCGGTGTCCGAGAACAAGCAGCGCCGCCGCCGCGAGCCGTCGCCCGCCGTGGTGGACCTGCTCAAGACCCTGCTGCGGCTGCGGGCGGAAGCGGCGGGCGTGGCCCCGCGGCTGATCGCCAATGCCGAGGATATCGAGCGGCTGGCCGCCGGCGAGGATGACGAGGTCGGCGCCCTGCATGGCTGGCGCAATGAGGTTTTCGGCCGGGACGCCATCGCCATGCGCCGGGGCGATCTGGCAATCGCCCTGGAAAACGGCGAGGCTGTGGTCGTGGAACTGGAAGAGTGAGTAGCGGTTTGCCCTAGGGCAAACGAAATGGTCCAGTGGACCATTTCGAGCTACGAACGCCGCGAGCCCGAGCGAGCGGCAGCGGACACAATGAGGGAGATTTCCATGAGAACTTTTCTAGTCGCGTTGGCCCTGCTGGCGCTCAGTGGCGTTGCCCAGGCCCAGACGCCGCAGCCGGCGGACTGGGTCACGCTGAATTTCAGCATCGATATCGCCCGTCCCGCGGATGTGGCTTGGGCGAAGGCCGGGGGCAATGACTGGTGCGCCATCGGCAAGTATATCGACCTGCCCTGTACGGTAGACAGCGGCAAAGGCGAGCTGGGCTCGCTGCGCACCATCGTTACGCCCGGCGGCCCGGTGGTGGAAAACATCGTGGCGCGGACCAAATATTCCTACACCTACGCCCAACCCTTCACGCCCGTCTTCTATCACGGCACCATGGCGATCGAGCCGCTGACCGCCACCACCTCGCGCCTGACCTATGCCCTGATCTGGAATCAGAACGGCTTGCCCGACCAGAAGGCCCGCACCGCCGCCGTGGAAGGCCGCAAGGTCCGCTTCCAGGCCGCGATGGAACGCATGAAGGCTGACGCCGAAAAGCCGTAACCATCACAATGGGCGGCCTTGAGCCGCCCATCCCACCTTACGTTGGAAAGAAGATGGATGGCCGGGAAAAGCGACCCTTTTCCAGACGCTACGCTTTGAGCGATCTCCAGCTTCGACGCTGGAAGGGATATTGGAGATTGGGGCGTGGCGGAATATTCGGACAACTCCACATTTTCGCAGATCAAGGCGATTGTCGACAAAGCCTGCGACATCGCAAAACGGGAAGGTCGCTTGATGGTTCTGGGGATTTCCGGGGTCGATTCCTCTGGGAAATCCACGCTTGCGATGGAAGTGGAACGTTATTTGGCCAACGCTCAAATGACGGCTCAAGTCTTTTCTATCGATGATTTCATGACGCTGCGGTCGGTACGAAACGCAAATACCGATCAAGCTCGTGGCTACTATGACGAAGCGTATGATTTCAGGCTGCTGGCGACGCAAGTTCTTAAGCCGGCGCGCTCCAGTAACGAGCTGCGCGGGACACTAACGCAAACCGACTGGATCAAAGACCAGCATTACGAGCGGGACATAGCGATGCATGCTCCTGGCATCGTGATTGTAGAAGGCGTGTTCATATTTCGCCGCGAGATTCGAGACCTATTCGACTTCCGTATCTGGATACACCTCACGCCAGAAGAAGCGCTTCAGCTAGCCGTTCGGCGACCTCGCGATCTCGATTACTACGGCTCAGCCGAAGTGATCGAAAGGCGCTACCGTCACCGATTTTTTCTGGGTCAGAAGCTGCATTTTGAAATGGATGATCCGAAAAGCCATGCAGACGCGTTGGTCAGGCCGTCGAAGCTGGATGCCGATATTTGACTGGCTTCGATGGCTAGTGCCCGACCGGCGGACATTTCCAATCTTTAGGCTTCGTCCAGATTGGCCGACCCGGTCGCCATTTCGGGCTCGTTGGGATCGTAGGGGTCTTCGTCGGCTCCCAGTTCGTCGGACGGGTTGGGGACGTCGAAGCCGGAGGGCGGGATGGCTTCCAGGAAGCCGGCGGCCTTGAGCTCGTCCAGGCCCGGCAGGTGGCCGATGCTTTCCAGGCCGAACTGGACCAGGAAGGCTTCGGTGGTGCCGTAGGTGACCGGGCGGCCCGGGGTGCGCTTGCGGCCCCGGATCTTGATCCAGCCGATCTCCATCAGGATGTCGATGGTGCCCTTGGACATGGCGACGCCGCGAATGTCCTCGATCTCGGCCCGGGTGACGGGCTGGTGATAGGAAATGATGGCCAGGGTTTCGATGGCGGCCTTGGACAGGCGCTTCTGTTCCGGCTGCTCCTTGCGCAGCAGGAAGGCCAGGTCGCTGGCGGTACGGAACTGGTATTTTCCGGCGACGCAGCAAAGGTTTACGCCGCGCTTCTCATAGATCTCTTCAAGGGATTTCAGCAGGCCCGCCACGTCCGTGCCTTCCGGCAGCGATGTTGACAGTGCCTTGATGTCCAGCGGCTCCGAGGCCGCGAACAGCAAGGCCTCGATCATCCGCAGATGCTCGGGGTTTGCGACTTCGCCTTGCTGGTCCTGGGTTTCGGCGTCCATCTGGTCTTCGATCTCGGAAATCATTTTCGCTACGCTGCTCATCTCATGCTCCCGGCGCGGACGCCTCAATGGGAAGATCGGACGGTCTCTGGCCGTCCCTCACGTAAATCTCGGCAAAGGGTGAGGCCTGCTGCAACTGGACCTTGCCGTCGCGGGCCATTTCCAGCGCCGCCAGCAGGGTCGAGGCCACCGCGGAACGCCGCCGGTTGCCGCCGGACCATTCGAACGGCAACAGGGTGGTCAGGGCGCTCCAGTCGGAGATCTTGCCCAGCATCCGCTCCAGCCGCTCGCGGGCCTCTTCGATCGCCAGCACGGGCGCCATCTGGGGCCGATAGGTCTTGCCGCCCAGCTTGCGCACCCGGTCGGTGGCATAGGCCGTCAGCAGGTCGTACATCGTGTCTTTGTAGGTCCGAAGCTTGACCACATTGACGGCTTCCGGATCGCCCCGGCCGAACACGTCACGGTCCAGGCGCTCGCGGCCCATTAGCCGGGTCGAGGCGGCGCGCATGGCGTCCAGCCGCTGCAGCCGCCACCGCAACCGGGTGGCCATTTCATCGGCGGACGGCTCGCCATCCGAGCCCTTTTCCTGCGGCAGGATCAGGCGGCTCTTGAGGTAAGCCAGCCAGGCGGCCATCACCAGATAGTCGGCCGCCAGCTCGAGATTCAGTTTCTTGGCGCTCTCGACGAACTCCAGATACTGCTCGGCCAGCTTGAGGATCGATATCTTGGCGATGTCGACCTTCTGGTTACGGGCCAGGGTCAGCAGCAGGTCCAGCGGACCTTCAAAGCCATCCACCTGGATCAGCAGCGCCTCGTCATCCGCCGCCAGCGCGGTGGATTCGAATTCGTCGAAATTCTCGGCCTGTTCGGCGGTCATGCGCCCGCTCCCAAGAGGCTCGCGAGATGCGCCTGCGCGGCGGCCGGATCAAAAGGCAACGGGGCGTGAAGCTGCGACAGGGCCTGTTCGCTGCGCTTCAGCGATGCCCCTTCCAAATTCTTCACTTCCGATGCCACGTCGCGCATTTCGTCCATATCGCCATTGCAGTGGAGCACCAGGTCGCAGCCCGCAAAAAGGGACGCTTTGGCACGCACCGACAGGGGTCCGTCGAGCGCCTTCATGGAAAGGTCGTCCGACATCAAAAGCCCTGCAAATCCTAACTCACCGCGTATCACATCCCGAATGACTTTGGGGCTGGTGGTCGCAGGACGCTGTGGATCAATCGACTCATAGACGACATGCGCAGTCATGGCGATCGGGCATTGGTCAAGGCTGCGAAAGGTCACAAAATCGCTGGCCGAAAGCTGTTCGATCTTATTGGATTGATTGGGCAGCCTGGGACATCCAGGAAATAACTCCATCATGAGACCGTACCCGAAACCGACACAGGTGGACTGGTAGAGTATACCAAGGCGCTTG
>JAZKDV010000059.1:19983-35158 GCA_040387395.1 Pseudomonadota bacterium
GGTCACGAAATCGCTGGCCGAAAGCTCTTCCGGCGTGGCCGCCACCCGGGGGAGCGCCAGGTGGCTGTCCGCCCCTGCCCGGCCATGGCCCGGGATGTGTTTCATGACGGGCAAAACCCCACCATCCATCAGGCCTTCGATCTGGGCCCTGGCCAGGGCGATGATGGTGGTCGGATTGGTGGCGAAGGCCCGGTCGCCGATAATGTCGTGGGCGCCCGGGACTGGGACGTCCAGCACCGGCAGGCAGTCCACATTGATTCCCAGCTCGGACAGGTCATGGGCGATCAGCCGGGCATTGAGATAGGTGGCCTCGCGGGCGGCCTCGGGATGGGCCCCATGCAGGGCCCCGAATACCGCCGCGGCGGGCCGCGCCTGCCAGTGCGGCGGCTTCAGCCGGGCCACCCGGCCACCTTCCTGGTCGATCAGGACCGGGGCCTGGCCGTCGCCAACAGTTTCGCGCAATTGTGTAATCAGTGTACGGACTTGTGCGGCCTCGCTGATGTTTCGCGCGAAGAGAATGAAGCCCCACGGCTTCACGTCGCGGAAAAAATCCCGCTCCGCCGCCGACAGCACCGTGCCGGCACATCCATAAATCGCACGAGACCGCATATGCCTATCTGCCGAGGAAACAGCCGCCGCCGTCCGCTTTCAGCCGGTCGCAAAGGGCAGACGCCACCTCGCGGTCGTTAAAGCCTGCGATGCGCAGCCGGTACCAAGTACCCTTCTCGCCAAGCTCGACCTGCCGCACATCGGGCGAATAGCCGGTCAGCAGGGCGGCATGCTTGCCGCGATAGGCGCGCCAGGCGGAGTCCGCCTCGGCCTGGGTCTTGAAGGCGCCGATCTGCAGCACGTAGGCGCCGGAGGGGGCAGCAGCCGGCGTCGCCGCCACAGGCGCGGCGGGTGCCGGCGTGGCAGGTGCCGTTGCAGCAGTCAGCGCGCGGGGCGCGCCGGTTGCCGGCCCGGCGGGTGCGGTGATTGCCGGGCGCGTGGCGGGCGGCGTGGTCTGGCTCTGCTGGATCAGCGACGCCACGGTCTTGGGCGGCGCCGCGGCTGGCTTGGGCAGCGCGGCAGCGGGCTTGGGCGCGGCGACACTGGCGACGGGTTTGGGCGCGGCCGCAGGCGGCGGCGTCGCCGCGGCGGGCGCAGGCTTGGGCGCAGCAGTAACAGGGGCGGGATTGGGCGCTTCGGCCACGGGTGCCGGCGTCGCGGCAACCGGCGCCGGCTTGGCGGCATCGACCGGCTGCGGATCCGACGCGTCATCGGGCGGCGCGGGCTGCTCGTAAATCTTGAAGCCCTGATAGGGCACGTTGGTGCCGCCCGCCTGCTGCGGGGCGACTTTCTCCGGGCCGTTGGCCGCCGTCAGGATCGGGGTTTCGCCTCGGCCACGCGCCACGCCCTGAGTATAGGCCAGCCACACCACGCCCGCGAACATTGCCAGCACCAGCAGCGCCAGGACGATCAGAAGCGGAAGGCGCGAGCCTTCGACATCGTCATCTTCTTCCGAGCCGTCGAACACCCGCACTTCATCGCTGGGCTCGTATACGCGGCGCTCGTGACTGGCCATGAAAGTTCCCGAATCTGCTGGCGGCGATCCTAGCACCGCCCGCCGCGCGAATCATGGATTTCTAAAGCTGGATTTCGGTGTGGAAAACCCGCTGATACTCGGCCAGGGCAAAGCGGTCGGTCATGCCGGCGATATAGTCCCGCGCCACCGTACCCGGCACCGCGCGGCGCGCCCCCTCGGCCCAGTCCGGCGGCAACAGGTTTGGGTCGGTCACAAAGGCCTCGAACAGGTCGGTGACCACCGCCTGGGCGCGGTCCATCGAACCGGCGACACGCGGATGGCGGTACATGTTGCGCATCTGGAAGGACTTCAGCGCCTTCACCCGTTCCAGCAAGGCGGGCGAGAAGGTGGCCGTCGCCCTGCCCGCCCCGCGCAGCGCCGCCGCACTGGCGAACTGGCCCTGTGCGAGATTGGCCCGGGTCTGGGTCAGCACATCCTCCATCAACTCGCTGATCAGCGTACGGATCAGTTCGCCGATGAAGCGCGACAGCTCCAGTTCGCCATGGCGTTTGAGCACGCCCTTTGCATGCGCATCCACCAGCGGCCATTCCAGAAGGTCATGGACGCTGAACAGTCCCGCGCGCAATCCGTCGTCGATATCGTGGCTGACATAGGCGATGTCGTCGGCCAACGCCGCCAGTTGCGCTTCGAGGCCCGGCCAGCTTGCCAGTTCCAGCGACCAGCGTTTGTCGAAGCTGGCGATGGGCCCCGGCTGCGTGCCGGTCAGCGGGCCATTGTGCTTGACCAAGCCTTCCAGCGTTTCCCAGGTGAGATTGAGGCCGTCGAAATCGGCATAGCGATGCTCGAGCTTGGTCACCAGCCTTAAGGCATGGGCATTGTGATCGAAGCCGCCAATGTCGCGCGTCACCGCATCCAGCGCTTCTTCGCCGGCATGGCCGAACGGCGTGTGGCCCAGGTCATGGGCCAGCGCCACAGTCTCGGCCAGGTCTTCGTCGGCCTCGAGCGTGCGCGCCAGGCTGCGCGCCAGTTGCGCCACTTCCAGCGAGTGGGTCAGCCGGGTGCGGTAATAATCGCCTTCATGCTGCACAAAGACCTGGGTCTTGTGCTTGAGGCGGCGGAAGGCGGTCGAATGGATGATGCGGTCGCGGTCGCGGCTGTAGCAGCTGCGGGTGGCGCTTTCGGTTTCGGGATAAAGCCGGCCCCGGCTGGTGGCCGGGCTGGCGGCATAGGCGGCATGCGCGCCCGGCGGCCTGACCATGGGGCCCAATAACCGTCCCGCCGGCAAGGGTTTGGGCACGTCCGGGGTGTTGGTTTCGGCCATGGTGAGGACTACATAGAGAGTACGCTCCAGACTGCAAGAGTTCCGAAAGAACGCCCATGACCGCCATGCCCGTCACGATCTCAGACCGCGCCGCGAAAAGGATCTCCGACATCCTCCAGGCGGAAGGCCGTCCCGCGGCCTTGCGGGTCGCGGTTACCGGCGGCGGCTGTTCCGGCTTTCAGTACAATTTCGCGCTGGACGAAGCCCAGCTCGACGAGGACCTGGTGGTGGAAAAGGGCGGCGCCAAGGTGCTGATCGATCCGGTGTCGCTGGACTTCCTGGCGGGCGCGGAAATCGATTTCACCGATGACCTGATCGGCCAGGCCTTCAAGGTCAACAATCCCAATGCGACCGCCTCCTGCGGCTGCGGCACAAGTTTCACCGTCTAGCGCATTCGGGGCGATTCATGCTCGGCAGACTGCTGCTTCTTCTTAGCCTGTTGCTGCCGTTGCCCGTGATGGCCCAGACCATGAATGGTGACTGGAATGGAACGCTGGTCATTCCGTCAGGTGGACAGCTGCGCTTCCTGTTCCAGTTCCGTGACACCCCGGCTGGACTCAGCGTGACCCCGGTGCAGGTGGATTTGAGAAGCGCGGCCTTTCCGCCGGGCATCGCCACGCGCAGCGGCAAAAATTTCACCATCGTCTTTCCCGCCTTGAATGGCAGCTATCAGGGCGTGCTGTCGGACGATGGCAAGAGCATCAGCGGTAGCTGGACACAGCGCGGCCAGAGCCTGCCGCTCAATCTGGCGCCGGGCGCCATCACCGCCGCAGTGCTTCACCAGCCCGAGCCCGGCGACGTTGCCGTCGCGACGCCGACCGGGACGTTGGCCGGCACAATCCTGACCGCAGGGGACGGCAAGCTCGCCGCCGTGATCATCACCGGTGCGGGACCGGCCAATCGCGACGGCAATTCGCCCGTCAATGGCATGCGCGGCACCTACCGCGACATCGCCGAAGGCCTGGCGGCGCAAGGCGTCACCACCCTGCGCTTCGACAAGCGCGGCATCGGCCAGAGCGCATCGGCGATGCCGCATGAAAGCGAACTGCGCATCCAGACCTCCGGCGACGATGTCCGGGCCCTGGCCGCCGAACTGAAGAAGCGCACCGGCGCCTCCTGTGTCTGGCTGGTCGGACATAGCGAAGGCGCGCTGATCGCCAAGCTGGCGGCGGACGGCAACAAGGATATCTGCGGCCTTGTCAGCGTGGCGGGCGTGGGACATGGCATGGACATCGGCTGGCGCGAAGCGATGGCGCGCGGACTGCCGCCCGATCAGAAGCAGCGCGCCAACGCGGTGCTGGATTCGCTTGTCGCCGGCCGGACCGTGCCGGACGTGCCGCCGATGATGATGGGCGCCTTCCGCCCCAACATTCAGCCCTACATGATTTCGGTGCTGGCGCAGGATCCGGCGGCAGCGCTGCGCAGGTTGAAAGTGCCGGTGCTGATCCTCCAGGGAGACGCAGACACCAATGTGCCCCCGGAGAATGCAAAGGCGCTGGCGGCCGTGCGGCCGGACGCGACCCTGAAGATCATGCTGGGCGTCAATCACAGCCTGCGGCTGGCCAAGGATGACAATGGCACGGGTCCGGGCCCCTTGGCGCCGGGCCTCACTGAGACAATCGCCGAATTCATGAAGGCTCACAGATGAAAATCGCCACCTGGAATGTGAACTCGGTAAAGGCCCGGCTGGAGCCGGCCCTGGCCTGGCTGAAGGACACCAAGCCCGATGTCGTCTGTCTTCAGGAAATCAAGACCGTCGACGAGAATTTCCCGCGCGAGCCGTTCGAGGCGCTGGGCTATAATTGCGCCGTACACGGACAAAAAAGCTATAACGGCGTCGCCATCCTCTCCAAGCGCCCGATCGAAGACGTCACGCCGCGCCTGCCAGCAGCCGATGGTGTGCTGGACGATCATTCGCGTTATCTCGAGGCGCTGGTGAAAGGCGACAAGGGCATGGTGCGGGTTGCCTCCATCTATGCCCCCAACGGCAATCCCTTTCCCGGCCCCAAGTTCGACTACAAGCTGGCATGGCTGGAGCGCCTGCGCCTGCACGCCAAGAAGCTTTTGAAGAGCGAAGAGCCTGTCGTGCTGATGGGCGACTACAATATCATCCCCGAGGACAAGGACGCCGCACGGCCCAAGGCATGGCTGAAGGACGCGCTGTTCCAGCCGGAATCCAAGGCGGCGCTGCGCCGGATCGAAAATCTGGGCTACACCGACGCCTTCCGCGCCCTGCATCCAGAAGGCGGCCATTACACCTTCTGGGACTATTTCGGATCCTGGGAACGCAACAACGGCATCCGCATCGATCACATCCTGCTGTCGCCGCAGGCCACCGACCGGCTGAAGAAATGCGGCATCGACCGCGAGGTGCGCGGGACGGCGGAAAAGCCTTCCGATCACGTGCCGGTGTGGGTCGAGCTTGCAATCTAGCCTGTCTTTTTGCCGCCCCAATCTGGGCTATAGTCGGCCTTTCCATGCGCGCGAAAATTCTCCTGGCCGCTTCCCTCCTGCTTTGCGCCCAGCCCGCGCTGGCGGCGGACAAGCGCATCTACAAGATCGACAGCGTGGTCGCGACCCAGAAGGATGGAAGGGTTGTGGTTCAGGTCAATGGCGCGGTACAGACCGGCGGATGGAAAAGTCCGCGCCTGCACGTGATCCCCAGCGACAGCAATCGCACCCTGACGATCGAGTTTGTGGCCACGCCGCCGCCGTCCAACATGGTGGTGATAGACGCCCTGCTGCCGGTCACCGCGACGGCAGAGTTCAAGTCGCAGGGCAAGGGCTCGGTCAAGGTCATCGCCTCGGCCAACGAAATGACGGCCCAGATCCTGAAGTGACGCATGCAGATTGACGTGATCTCCGACACGGTCTGCCCCTGGTGCTTCATCGGTAAGCGCCGGTTGCAGCGGGCGATGGAGATGCGCCCCAACATCCTCTTTGACGTGAAGTGGCGCCCCTATCAGCTGGACACCACGGTGCCGCGCACCGGCATGGACCGCCAGGCCTATATGCGCCTCAAGTTCGGCGACGATCCCAAGAAGATCGTCGAGATGTACAAGCTGATTGCTGCCGAAGGTGAAAAGGAAGGCATCGCGTTCGATTTCGCGGCCATCCAGCGCCGCCCCAACACGCTGGATTCCCACCGCCTGATCCGCTGGGCGGAAGGCCATGGCGTGCAGGACGAAGTGGTCGAGCGGCTGTTCATCGCCTATTTCGAGAATGGCGAGGATATCGGCGACGTACGCGTTCTGGCCGACATCGCCGACATCTGCGGCATGGACGGGGTGGAAACGGCGCAGATGCTGGAAGACGGCACCGACCTGGAGCTGGTGGCGCGCGAGGACCAGATTGCCCGCGAGATGGGTGTGACCGGCGTTCCCGCGATGATCTTCGGCGGCAAGCTGGCGGTATCAGGCGCGCGCGAGGCGCAGGTGCTGGCCTCCGTCATCGACCGGGTCACGGAAATGAATGGCGGCTCTGCCGGTGACGAAGCAGCTGTCGACGAAGACGAAACTTAAGCCGCGTCCGCCACGACCTTGTTGCGGCCAGAACGCTTCGCCCGGTACAGGGCCTGGTCGGCGCGGTGCAGCAGCTTGTCGGCGCTGTCGCCCTCGCCTTCGGCCTTGGCGATGCCGATGGAGATGGTGATGTTGAGCTGGCCGGGCGCGCGGCTGATCTTGACCGGGGTGGTTTCGATCGACTGGCGCAGGCGCTCGGCGATATTAAAGGCGAAGGTCATGTCGGTATCGGGCATGGCGACCACGAACTCCTCGCCGCCATAGCGGCAGGCCAAGTCGATGCCGCGGGTGTTGGCGGCGATGCGGGCGGCAAATTCCTTCAGCACCTCGTCGCCAATGTCATGGCCGTAGGTGTCGTTGACCTGCTTGAAGAAGTCGATGTCCATGATCACGAAGGCCAGCGGGCGCTCGTTCTTCCTGGCGTTTTCCAGCAGCGTGTCGAGATGGCGGCTCATATAGCGGCGATTGTGCAGGCCGGTGAGCTGGTCGGTGATCGCCATTTCCAGGCTGAGCTGGACATTGTGGCGCAGCCGGTCGGCGTAATTCTTCTTGCGCAGCTGGGTGCGCACGCGCGCCACCAACTCGTTCTTGTCGACAGGGCGTGTCAGATAGTCGTTGACGCCCATCTCGAGCGCCTGGGTCAGCTTGCGGCGGTCGCCATCGCTGACGACAACGAGAATCGGCACGTGTCTGCCTTCAGGCAGAGAGCGAAGCTGCGAGCACAGCCGCAAGCCGTCAAAGCCGCGCATGCCCAGCGACACCACGATCAGGTCGTAATCGCCGCCCTTCACCCGCACCAGCGCTTCTTCAAACGTGTCTGCGGAAGACACTTCATGGGTCGGCGTCAGGGCGCTGGAGAACCAGGCGACGGATTCAACGCGGTCCTCGATCACCAGAATGCGGCCCGACAGGTTGTTGTCGATCAGGGTTTCGGCCGGATCGATCAGCCCCATGCCCTGTCCCGTCGACTCGCGCATGCGCAGTTCGTCGGTCATCATCTTCAGGCGCACAAGGCTGCGCACGCGGGCGAACAGCGCGGCATCGTCGACCGGCTTTGTGAGGAAATCGTCGGCGCCCGCATCCAGGCCGGCGACGCGGTCGGACGGCTGGTCCAGCGCGGTCACCATCACCACGGGGACATGGGCGGTCTTGGGATTGGACTTGATGCGACGGCATACTTCGAACCCGTCCATGCCGGGCATCATGACGTCGAGCAGCACGATGTCGGGCGCGCCCTCGTCCATCTTGGCGAGGCACTCCAGACCGTTGAATGCTGTGATGACCTCGAAATACTCCGCCGTCAGCTTCGCTTCCAGAAGCTTGACGTTGGAGAGGATGTCATCAACGACGAGAACTCGCGCTGTCATGACTTAGCCGATGAAGCGCCGCACGGTTTCCAGGAAGCTGGTCACCGAAATGGGTTTGGAGATATAGGCCTCGCAGCCACCCTGGCGGATGACTTCCTCGTCGCCCTTCATGGCGAAGGCGGTGACGGCGACGACGGGAATACCCTTGAGCGAATCGTCTTCCTTGAGCCACTTGGTGACTTCCAGGCCCGAGACTTCCGGCAACTGGATGTCCATCAGGATCAGGTCGGGATGGTGTTCGCGCGCGATGTCCAGCGCTTCCATGCCATCCTTGGTCTGCAGGATGTTGTAGCCATGGGCGTCGAGCAGGTCATGGAAGAGCTTCATGTTGAGCTCATTGTCTTCGACGATCAGGACCGTCTTGGCTTTGGCGTCCATGGTTGCTCTCCGGCGGCATACCGCCCTCCCAGCGCCCAAAACGGGCACTGGCTGTTTTCCCCAGTATTAGGGATTATCTCTTAACGCTCCCTTGACGATGCCGGTCCCCATGCCCTCAGAAAACGCGGAAATCCTGGCTTTGGAAGCCCTTGGCTGGCTGGCCGGGGAGGAAGACGGGATTCAGCGCTTCCTGGACCAGTCGGGGATCAACGCCGGGGACCTCCGCGCGGGCGCCGGCACCCCGGAGATGAACGGGGCCGTTCTGGACTTTTTGCTCAGCCACGAGGACCTGCTGCTGCGCTTTTGCGAGGCCTCGTCGGTAGAACCGAAAGATGTCCATGCGGCCCGCCGGACATTCGGCCGGGAAGAGTTGCGGGAAATCTGATGCGTTTCGGGATCGACCTGGGCGGCACCAAGACCGAATTGCTGGCGCTCGCGCCCGGCGGTGTCGAACGCTGGCGCAAACGGGTGGCCACGGCGCGCGACTATGACGGCACCGTCCGGACGCTGGCCGAGCTGGTGCGCGAGGCCGAAAGCCAGACCGGCGGCGCCGGCAGTGTCGGCATCGCCCTTCCGGGCTGCGAAACGCCGCAAGGATTGATCAAGAACGCCAACTCGACGTGGCTAATCGGAAAGCCGATCCGCCGCGACCTGGAAACCGCGCTGGGCCGCGCCGTGCGTCTGGCCAACGACGCCAACTGCTTTGCACTGTCGGAAGCCAGCGACGGCGCGGCGGCGGGCGCATCCGTGGTGTTCGGCGTGATCGCCGGCACCGGCGTGGGCGGCGGCGTGGTGGTGGATGGCAAGGTATTGGCCGGCGCGCATGGCCTAAGCGGCGAATGGGGACATATACCCCTGCCCAGCCCATCGGTGGAAGAAGTGCTCAACGCACCCGCCTGCTACTGCGGCAAGCGCGGCTGCCTGGAAAGCTGGTGCAGCGGTCCTGCTCTGGCCGCGGAATTCCAGCGCGTCACGGGGCGCGCTGCCACCGCCGAAGATATCGCGGCCTCCGACGGCGCCGAGGAACGCGCCGCCATGGACCGGCTGGCGGACCGGCTGGCCCGCAGCATGGCGACCATGGTCAATATCCTCGACCCCGATGTGATCGTGCTGGGCGGCGGCCTGTCGAATATCGCGCGGCTGTATCGCGACCTGCCGCCGCTGGTGGAGAAATACAGCTTCCATCTCGGATCGCCGCCAAGGATCGTGAAGAACATGCACGGTGACTCCAGCGGTGTGCGCGGCGCGGCATGGCTATGGCCGGAATAGAATCCTGGCCGGCCTTCTGCCGCGACTGCCTCGGTGATGCGAAGGCCGATGCGCCCTGCCCCCAGTGCGGCTCGACACGGGTGCTGGCGCATCCCGAACTGGACACCCTGGCCATCGCGCACATGGATTGCGACGCTTTCTACGCCGCCATCGAAAAGCGCGACGATCCGTCCCTGAAAGACAGGCCGCTGATCGTGGGCGGGGAAACGCGCGGGGTGGTTTCGACCTGCTGCTATATCGCCCGCACCTATGGCGTGCGCTCGGCCATGCCGATGTTTCAGGCCAAGCGATTGTGCCCGCAGGCGGTCATCCTCAAGCCGCGCCATTCCCATTACAGCGCCGTGGCGCGGCAGATCCGCCAGATGATGGAAGAACTGACGCCGTTGGTAGAGCCACTGTCTCTGGATGAAGCCTATCTCGACCTGTCGGGGACCCAGCGCATCCATCACCGCACACCCGCCCAGACCATGGCGGCGCTGGCTGCGCGGATCGAGCGCGAAATCGCCATCACCGTGTCGGTGGGGCTGTCGGGCAACAAGTTTCTCGCCAAGCTGGCGAGCGAGCTGGACAAGCCGCGCGGCTTCGCAGTGATCGGCATGGCCGAGGCCAAAAGCTTCCTGCGCGACAAGCGGATCGGCATCATGCGCGGCGCCGGCAAGGTGATGCAGGCCCAACTGGAGCGCGATGGCATCACCCTGGTCGGCCAGTTGCAGGACGCCGACCCGCGCGAACTGGCGCGGCGCTACGGGGCGACCGGATTGTGGCTGCACCGGATGGCCAATGCGCAAGACCACCGCCCCGTCGATCCCGGCGGGGAGATGAAGACCATTTCGTCGGAAACCACCTTCAACACTGATCTGTCGCGGCTCGCCGATCTGGAAAGCGTGCTGTGGCGGCAGGCCGAGCGGGTCAGCGCCCGGGCCAAATCCTACGGCTTGGCGGGCAAGACCATTGTGCTGAAGCTCAAGACCTCTGATTTCCGGCTTCGGACCCGCAGCAACTCGCTGGACGCACCCACCCAGCTGGCCGACCGCATCTTCCGCACCGCCCTGCCGGCTCTGAAGCGTGAGGCCGACGGCACCCGCTTCCGCCTGCTGGGCGTGGGCCTGTCCAACCTTGCGCCCGACATAGGGGCCGACCCCGCCAGCCTGATCGACAGCGAAGGGGACAAGCGCGCGGCGGCGGAACGCGCCATGGACAAGATTCGGGCAAAGTTCGGTGGTGAGGCTGTCGGAAAGGGCCGCGCTTTCAAAAAGCCGCGCCTCTGATAGGCTTTGCGTCTTCCCATAGAGGTTCATATGTCCGTCATCGAAGCCCGCCTGAAAGAGCTTGGCGTCACCCTGCCCACCCCGCCGGTGCCGGTTGCCTCCTATGTCCCCTCTACCATCACCGGCAATCTGGTGTTCGTCTCCGGGCAGATTCCGATTGCAGACGGCGCGATCAAGTATGTCGGCAAGCTGGGCGTGGACGTGCCGATGGAAGCGGGCCAGGCGGCCGCGCAGCTTTGCGCCATCAACGTGCTGGCGCAGCTGAAAGCCGCCATCGGCGACCTGGACCGGGTGACGAAAGTCGTGCGCGTCGGCGTCTTCGTCAATGCCACGCCGGACTATACCCAGCACCCCGAAGTGGGTAACGGCGCTTCCGACCTGTTCGCCGCCGTGTTCGGCGATGCCGGCAAGCATGCCCGCGCCGCCATCGGCGTCGGCTCGCTGCCGCGCGGCGTAGCGGTCGAAGTGGACGCGATCTTCGAGATCAAGTGACGGGCGCAAAGCTTATTACCAGTGCGGTGGAGATTGGCGCGGCGCGCTGGAACGCGCTCGCCAATCCGCGCGGCCTGCCCGACCCGCACCCGTTCACGACGTACGAGTTTTTCGCAGCGCTGGAAGAGTCCGGCTCCGCCGCGCGCCAAACCGGCTGGCAGCCCGCCCATCTGTTGATGGACGACGCGCTGATGCCGATGTACCTGAAAAGCCATTCCCAGGGCGAATATGTCTTCGACCATGGCTGGGCCGAGGCGCTCGAGCGCGCCGGCGGCGATTATTATCCCAAGCTGCAATGCGCCGTGCCGTTCACGCCCGTCACCGGGAAACGATTGCTAGGAAATGCGCAGGCGCTGCTGAAGACGGCGGCGGGCGCGACGGCGCAGCTTGGCGCCTCCTCGCTACACATCACCTTCCTGACGCGCGAGGAATGGCAGGCGGCGGGTGACGCGGGTTACCTGCTGCGCACCGGCCAGCAGTTTCACTGGGAAAATCCGGGCTACACCTCGTTCGACCAGTTCCTGGGCGAACTGTCCTCGGCCAAGCGCAAGAATCTGCGCAAGGAGCGCGCGTCGGTGCGTGAGGCCGGTGTCCGTTTCGAATGGCTGACCGGCGCGGACATCACGGAAGCCCATTGGGACCAGTTCTTCACCTTCTACATGGACACGGGCGGGCGCAAATGGGGCACGCCCTACCTGACGCGGGAATTCTTCTCACGGCTGGGACAGAGCCTGTCACATCAGACGCTGCTGATCATGGCCAAGCAGGACGGCAAGTATGTCGCGGGCGCGCTCAACCTGTTCGGGGACGGGGTGCTGTTCGGGCGCAACTGGGGCGCGGCGGATTATATCCCCTTCCTGCATTTCGAGACCTGCTATTACCAGGCGATCGATTTCGCCATTGCGCGCGGGCTGAAACGGGTTGAGGCCGGGGCCCAGGGCGAGCATAAATTGCTGCGCGGCTACCTGCCGGTGGAAACCTACAGCGCCCATGTCATCCAGCACAAAGGGCTGGCGCGGGCGGTGGACAATTTCCTGGGCGCGGAACGCGCGGCGGTAACCGATCATATCGCGGAACTGGCGGCGCATGCGCCGTTCAAGAAGGAAAAGTAGATGGCCTACGACAACAGCAACATCTTCGCGAAAATCCTGCGCGGGGAAATTCCCTGCGTGAAAGTCTATGAGGACGGCAAAACCTTGGCCTTCATGGACGTGATGCCCGAAGCCGATGGCCATGTGCTGGTGATCCCCAAGGAAGCGGCGGAAGACATTCTGAGCCTGTCGCCCGAAGGCCTGACCGCCATGATGGCGACGGTGCAGAAGGTCGCCCATGCAGCGGACAAGGCGCTGGCGCCCGATGGCATCCTGATCAAGCAGTATAACCGTGCCGCCGCCGGCCAGAGCGTCTTCCACATCCATTTTCACATCATCCCGCGCTGGGAAGGCGTACCCATGGCGCCGCACGGCAAAGCCATGGTAGAGGCGGCGCGGCTGGAACCCATCGCCGCAAAAATCAGGAGTGCCCTGTGATCCTTGAACGCGCCCTTATCACCGTGAAGCCCGGCCAGGCCGAGGCTTTCAAAGCCGCCTTCGCCAAGGCGCGTCCGCACATCGAAGGCTCCAAGGGCTGCCGCAAGGTGGAGATGCGTCCCGGCATCGAAAATCCGGACGACTTCCTGCTGCTGGTGTGGTGGGACACGCTGGAGAACCATACGGTGGATTTCCGCGAAGGCCCGGCTTTCGTTGAGTGGCGCGCCATCCTGGGGCCGCTGTTCGCTGCCCCGCCCGCTGTGGTGCATCACGAAGAGCCGCTGTAGTTTTTCAATGGTCGCGCCGCGAGGCTTTCGCTTCGCTCAAGTTCGCGGTCGCTCCTACCAGTATCCCAGCATCCGGCCGCCAAAGATGGCGGTCAGCCAGAAGGTCAGCGACAGCGCGGCGCCAACCGCCAGCCGCTGGCGTTCGCGTGGCATCAGTTCGCGCAACCGGTGCGCCCGCCAAGCTTCTGAACGGTGCACCAGCCAGACATTGAGCAGCGCCAGTCCGATGGCGGGGAATTTCACCAGCAGGAAAGGGTTGCCGATATATTCACTGGCATTGACCGACAGCATAGGGATGCCCGAACACACCGCCACCGCAAAGCCGATGCGCGCCATGAAGGTGGTTGGTCCCGACAGCGCCGCCAGCGGAATTTTCCGCCAAGCGCCCAGCAGCCTCAGATCCAGCAGCAGGATCGAGCCGAACAGCATCGCGATGCCGAGGATATGGACCAGATTGATGGTGCCATAGCTCCACACGCCCAACGAGCGCGTGAACTGGCCAAGGCCGGAGCCTTCCAGCCAGATCAGGAACTGGGGCAAGCTCACCTATCGCGTTCGGGATAGACGCGATACTCGTCCTTGCCGTGCTTCACATAGATGGTCTTCATCTCGTAATGGCCCGGCTCTGTGGTCTTGTTGCCGCGCACCGTCACGGTGGCGCCCACCGGAATCTTGGCTTCGGTCAGTCCGGCGCTGCTGGTGCGGAACGGCGGCGCCAGGGTGATGTCCCACACCTGGTTGCCCACCTTGATCTTCATGCCGCCATGCGGCCCGGCCAGATTGACGCTTTGCACCACCGTGCCGGTCAGGGTAGTGATCTTCTCCTCCTGCCCGCTCCAGCCGTGATGGGCGAAGGCGGGCGACGCGGCCAGAACGGCCAGCGCGGCGATTGCGGAAAAGCTTTTCATGCGCATCTCCCTATTTCTCGACATCTTCTGATTTCTTCTTGCCGGTGCGCGGCGCGCGCGGCTTGGCGTCGGCGGCCGGAATGAACTCGAACGCCAGCTTGTCCTTCTCGCGGTCCAGCAGCACCCGCACGGTGCCGCCATCCTTGAGCTTGCCGAACAGGATCTCGTCGGCCAGCGGCTTCTTGATATTGTCCTGGATCACGCGCGCCAGCGGGCGGGCGCCGAAGGCATCGTCGTAACCCTTTTCGCCCAGCCAGCGGGTGGCTTCCGGCGTCAGGTCGAAGGTGACGTCGCGGTCGGCGAGCTGGGCTTCCAGTTCCAGCACGAACTTCTCCACCACCTTGTCGATGGTGCCGCGCGTCAGCGGCGCAAAGGTGATAATCGAGTCCAGCCGGTTGCGGAATTCCGGCGTGAACAATTTCTTGATGGCTTCCTCGTCCTCGCCTTCGCGCTTGCCGCGGCCAAAGCCGATGGCATCCTTGGCGGCGTCGGAGGCGCCCGCATTGGTGGTCATGATCATCACCACGTTGCGGAAGTCGATCTTCTTGCCGTTATGGTCGGTGAGTTTGCCATGGTCCATCACCTGCAACAGGATGTTGTAGAGATCGCCGTGCGCCTTTTCGATTTCGTCCAGCAGCAGCACGCAGTGCGGATGCTGGTCGACGCCATCGGTCAGCAAACCGCCCTGGTCGAAACCGACATAGCCGGGCGGCGCGCCAATCAGGCGCGACACGGTGTGACGCTCCATATATTCGCTCATGTCGAAGCGCAGGAATTCCACGCCCAGAATGCTCGCGAGCTGCTTGGCGACTTCGGTCTTGCCGACGCCGGTGGGGCCGGAGAACAGGTAGGAGCCGATCGGCTTTTCCGGCTGGCGCAGGCCGGCGCGCGCCAGCTTGATGGCGGTGGCCAGCGCGCTGATAGCAACATCCTGGCCATAGACCACGCGGCCCAGATCGGCCTCCAGGGTCTTGAGCGCCTCGGCATCGTCCTTGGACACCGACTTGGCGGGAATGCGCGCGATCTTGGCGACAATCTCCTCCACGTCGCGCACATTGACCACCTTCTTGCGGCGGCTTTCCGGCAGCAGCATCTGCGAGGCGCCCAGCTCGTCGATCACGTCGATCGCCTTGTCGGGCAGCTTGCGGTCGTTGATGTACTTGGCCGACAGCTCGACCGCCGCCTTGATGGCGTCGGCGGTGTAGCGCAGCTTGTGGTAGTTCTCGAAGTAGCTCTTGATCCCCATCAGGATCTTCACCGAATCCTCGATGGTAGGCTCGGCCACGTCGATCTTCTGGAACCGGCGCACC
>JAZKDV010000060.1:0-236 GCA_040387395.1 Pseudomonadota bacterium
TGGTCATTAGCAGATCGTCCCGCCCCACACCCGGCCGGTGCGCAAGTCGAAATTGACATGACAGACCGCCTCGCCACCATTCCGAAGCGTGCAGTTGACCTCTCCCCTATCGCGCATCTTGAGATCAGGATCGCCGCAGACATCCTTCACCTGCGCGCTCTGGCCTAGGCGCCGGTACATCTGTGCCGCCAACGGTCCGGAAATTTCCATCCAGACCTTGGTATCCTTGGCGGTGG
>JAZKDV010000060.1:265-6983 GCA_040387395.1 Pseudomonadota bacterium
CAGCCCACCGCTATAAAGAAACCACTCGCCGGAAAGCTTGCCCCGCTCCGATGCGGCATAGGCAATCGCCACCGTCGCCAACAGCACCGTCACCCCAAGCATGACAGCCATACGGGTCCTGGTCATATCTCACCTCACTATTTGAGCTGGACGTGGAAATGATTGTCGTGACCTTTCCACGGTTTGACGAAACCTTTCAATTCTGGATCATCGTACAGTTCAGGATCATTGAAAAGAATGGCTTTCGCCTGGCCCGTGTCCCGAAACTCCTCGATCAGTCGGCGGGTCGCGGCGCGATCATGCGATCCTCCAACAACGGGCGATTTAAGCGTCGGCAAGCATAGGACGAGATGCCGATCTTGCTTCCTTTTTCTCGTGCGATAGGCTGCCTGTTCCGCACGAGGAAACCGCCCATGCGCACCGCGCCCATCCTGTTGTCCGCCCTGCTGCTGGCCGCTGGTCCAATCTCAATACGGGCGGCCACCGCCCAAACCGGCCCCGACAGCGCCGCCAACATCAAGGCCAACATGGCCTTCCTGGCCGGCGACACCCTCAAGGGCCGCGAAGCCGGCTCGCCCGGCTATGAGGCGGCGGCCGATTATGTCGCCCGCCAGATGAAGGCGCTGGGGCTGAAGCCGATGGGCGCAAACGGCAGCTATTTTCAGACCGTGCCGCTGGTCGCGGCGCGGGCCAAGAATGAAGGCAAATTCTCGCTCAAGGACGCGTCGGGCAAGGAAACACCGCTGGTGTTCGGCACCGACTATCTCAGCGGCGGCGACGAGGTGTTTCCGAAGATCCGCATGAACGCGCCGCTGGTGTTCGTCGGCTATGGGCTGGTGGCGCCGGAAAAGGGCCGCGACGATTACGCGGGCCTGGATGTAAAGGGCAAGATCGTGGTGGCGCTGTCAGGCGCGCCCAAGTTCCTGCAGACCGAGGAACGCGCCTACTATCGCGGCGGCCGCGCCAAGCTGCAGGCGGCCAAGGACCGCGGCGCCATCGGCTATCTCAGCGTCGGTACGCTGACGGGCGAAAAGCTCTATCCCTTCGCCAACCGCGTGCGCCAGTTCAAAAGCTGGGGCATGAGCTGGCGCCAGAAGGACGGCACCGCTTTCTCCCAGGTGCGGTTGCCCATAGTCGCCGGCATCAGCGTGGCGGGGGCGCAAAAGCTGTTCGGCGCCAAGACCAAGGAGATTCTGGCCCAGGCCGAAACCGAGCAGGGCGCCATCAAAGGCTTCGACCTGAACATGTCGCTGTCCGCCGCCACCGACAGCGAAACCCGCACCCTGGAAAGCCGCAACATTGTCGGCCTGCTGCCGGGCAGCGATCCCAGGCTGAAAAACGAATATATCGTGCTCAGCGCCCATCTCGACCACCTGGGAATCACCCCGCCGGTGAAGGGCGACAAGACCGGCGACACCATCAACAATGGCGCGCTGGACAATGCGGCGGGCGTCTCCACCACGCTGGAAGTCGCGCGCCTGCTGTCCGGCAAACCGCCGCGCCGCTCCATGATCTTCCTGGTCAACACGGCAGAGGAAAAGGGCCTGATCGGCTCGGAATATTTCGCCCGCAATCCCCCGGTGCCGGTCTCCCAGATCGTCGCCGACGTGAACCTCGACATGCCGATCCTCACCTACGACTTCAGCGATGTGGTGGCGTTCGGCGCCGACCGCTCCACCATCGGCCCGGCGGTGAAACGCGCCGCCGAACGCATGAAGGTGAAACTGTCGCCCGATCCGATGCCCGACGAAGGCGTCTTCACCCGCTCCGACCATTACCGCTTTGTCGAACAGGGCATCCCGGCGGTGTTCCTGATGACCGGCTTTGCCAATGGCGGCGAAAAGGCCTTCCTGCATTTCATGAAGACCAACTATCACAAGCCCAGCGACGACCTGAAACAGCCGATCAATTATGACGCGGGCGCCAAGTTCGCGAAACTGAATGCGGAAATCGCCCGCGAACTGGGCGACGCCGCCGCCCCGCCCCAGTGGAACAAGGGCGACTTCTTCGCCGCGCGGTTCAGGCGGAAATAGTCAGGCGCGCGGCGCTTCGGGATTCGGATCTTCCGGCAGCCCGCAGGCCGCGCGCAGGCGTGGGACAACCACGGCTGCCTTTTCGGACAGCAAAGCGCCCTGCACCGTGAATTTTTTGCCGTCGCGGGACTGCCATTCCACATATTTGAATCGCATAGGTAACGCTCCAACCCGACGACGCTGTATCCAGACATCCACGATGTCGGCGCACTCCCGTGGGCGCACATACAGGTGATACACGATTTTGCCATCCTTTATCTGGATCGCCCGGCCGCGAAAAACAATCAGCTGCGCCAGCAAGACCAGCCCGCCGCCGCCGAACAGCACAAAGATCAGGACCGCCATGACCGACACCGCACCATCTTCGACGATTGCCAAAATACCCAAGGCCACGAAACCGGCGCAAACAATCAGAAGCAGAAACGACGCGATCAGCGAATAGCGGGCGATGATTATGGGTTCGGACTTTTCCATGGGCCGAAATATACAGGTTCGTCCCGCCTTCGCTACCGCCCTCGCCGCAGCTTGTCGATCTCCCAGCCCCAATGCTCACGGGTCGGCCCGAATTTGTCAGCAACCAAGCCTGCGAGAATTCCGCCGGCCGCCCCTCCCAGGGCCGCCCCCACACCCGGTATCGGAATGAATACCTGGCCCGCAACCGCGCCGGCGGCGGTGCCCATCGCACCTGCGCCAAGCGACGCCGCCCCATGCGCGACGGCGCCAGGAACAGCGACCCGCGCAGGCACCCCCCGCTTCAGATCATCCGCCAGGCCAAAAGCTTCTCCCGCAACTGCTAGACCGGCACCTGCACCCTTGATAGCGCTGAGCACGCGCTTGGCCGTGCCGAACGCATCTGTCGCACCGGTAAGCTCCCTGGCGCCATTGACCGCGGCTTCGACCACGCCCTTCTTCACAATGTTGGCGATACCCAGCGTTTCAGCGATGTCGCTTGCCGCCGCATAGCCCCCTTTGCGGGGCTGCGTGCCGGGCGACAGCAGGCCGGTGGCTGGACGTGCCGCCAGCACGCCTTGGCGCGGATCAAAACCTGATGCGCCGGGACGCACCGTCACGGAGTCATCCGGAAGGATGGTGCTGCGCGCCCTTTGCCCCATGGCGCGACCTCCGGCACCCACCATGTCCTTGCAGGAGGCAGCACATCCAGCCCGGTCAGCGGCACCGGCCGACGCGACAGGTCCTGGCCGATCTTATCGGCATAATCTTCCAGGGACATCGGTCCCCACATCTGTTCTCGGTTGGGCATGCGCGGCTCTCAACAAGCGGTTCGATCAGCCGCCAGCCAGCCACAAAACCCGCCTGTAGGCCCGCTCTGTCTCGTGCGGATGCACGCGAAACTTGCGTATTTTTGCCCTATTATCCCGCCACCATCCCGCCGTCCTGTCACCGGTGACCATGCGCCGTTTGCTTGCCCCTCTCCTGCTGCTGGCCGCCTGCGCCTTTCCGGTGCGGGCGCAGGAGGCCGTGCAGCCGGAATGGTCGGAGATCGAAACCGTCACCGTGCGCGCCCAGCCCGGCCCGGCGCTGTGGCACCTGACGCGCGGCCAATCCGAAGTCTGGGTGCTGGGCCAGGTCTGGCCGATGCCCAAGGGGCTGGAGTGGAACAGCGACGTGCTGGCCGATGTGATGGACGGGGCGCGCGAAGTGCTGCATCCGCCCCGCCCCAGCATCAATTTCGTCGATGTCGCCTGGTTCCTGATCTGGCATGGCGGGAAACTGTCGCTGCCGCGCGGCCAGAACCTGGAGACACAATTGCCGGATGACCTGCGCCGCCGTTTCCTGGCGGCGCGCGACGCGGCCAAGGGCGATGCCGGGGCTTACGCCACCGACGTGCCCATCCGCGCCGCCGTGCGGCTGCAGCAGGATTTCATGAAGGCGCGCGATTTCGAGGGCGGTCAGCCGCGCGGGAAAATCGGCGACATTGCCCGCCGCCACAGGATCGAGCGCCGCTCGGTCACCAATTTCCAGGCCATGGATGTGGTGCGCGACCTTCTCAAGCTGTCGCCCGAACAGCAGCGCCAATGCCTGTCGCAAGCGGTAGACGACGTATTATGGGCCAGCACCCATGCCGAACCCGCCGCCCGCGCCTGGGCGGTGGGCAATGTGGAGGCGATGAAGGCGCATTACGCCGAATCCCGGCTGATGAACTGCGCCATCGGCTCCGTCACCCGCGCTGCCCAGATCGAGGCGCGCAACATTTCCGAAACCGTGACCGCGATCGACGCCGCGCTGAAGAAGCCAGGCAAGACCGTGGCCATCGTCAATCTGGGACCGCTGCTGAGGAAAGGCGGCGTGCTGGAAAAACTCGCCGCCATGGGCGTGGCTATTCAGGCCCCGGCGGAAAGCTAGGCCCTACTCCGTCACCTTCGGCAGCCCCAGCGCTTCGCGCAGCCGCGCCAGCGCGGTTCGAAGGTTGGGCATCAGAGGAACCTGGCCCACCTTATGTGTGCCGCCACCGCGCAACTTTATGGCAATAACACGAGTCCACATAGGATGGCTGGTCCACACATCCTCTTCACCCATCGCAACATCCGCGATGTCTTCGATCGCCATGGAGCAGGTCGGCGTCATAAGCGGCGAGGCACGATAGAATAAACGGTCATTCTCGATCCAGATGGCGTTGCGACGGTACACCCCCGCTGCGAACAGCAAAACTGCCAGCGCCGCAAAAATTTCAGGCGGAAGGAACGAGTGGCAAAGAAGCGCAAGCATCGCTCCTCCGCCCGCCATCGAAAGCGCCATCTGGACTATCGAATATCGCGCAATGACCAACGACTTCATGTCCCTGCCCCGTCAGGAAGGACCAGAGTAATAAGGGCGGTCGGCGGATTCTTCCATGGCCTTATTGAATTTCTCGCCCAGAACCTTGCGGTCAGGAAGAAGATACTTGTCCGCCAGATAGCTACCGATGATCCCACCCGCGGCCACGCCCAGAGGCCCCAGTGGCGACAGAAGTGCGCCACCCAGAAACCCTCCCACAGCCGCCCCACCGCCATGCATCACCGCGCCGGGGACGACGACCTTCAGCGGCGCGCCATTCCGGTAATCGTCTGCCGCGCCCAACGCTTCTCCGGCAATGGAAAGACCTGTCCCAGCCCGGCTCAACCCTCTGGTCACGCGGCCGAAGTTATCGCCGTCCAGCAGACCGCGGCTTTTGCCGAATTCCTCGACCTGGCCCACAAACCCTTCCTTTCCTTCCAGGAAGCGGCTCGTATGCTCGGCCCCCACGCTGAGTCCTTCCAGGAATCTCGGCTCGCGACCATGAGAAGCCGGCGGCGCCTGCTTTCCACCAAGGGCTGGCACAAGGCTGGGATCAGGCGGGCGGATACCGGTGACTGTGACGCTTTCGCTGACATCCGTCGGCAGATCAGGGCGCCGCGTGGGTACCGGTGCGCCGGCATAGTCCTCCATCAGGACCGGTTTTCGCATATCCTTCCACATCAGTCGGCTCATCGGGTCTCACACGGCAGAATGGTTCATTCCCGGTCACGCTATGCTGCATGGCGCTCTTGGGCCGCATCTTCTCTCGTGCGCGGCGCATCTTTCTCGTGCGCCGCGTGCGTCAGAAATTTTCCCTTTTCAAACCCCGCGCTTCCTGCCACCATACCTTGGGGTCCGAGGTATAGGGTCATGGCTCAGCAAGACAGCAGTCTCAGCGCCGGCGTGCCGGAATTGCTGATCCTCAAGCTGCTGCAGGATCAGGAAATGTACGGCTATGAGATCGTCCAGGCGATTTCAGACCGCACGGCTGCGGCGCTGACGCCGGGCGAAGGCGTGGTCTATCCCGTGCTGCACGGGCTGGAAAAGGACGGCGCCCTGAAATCGCGCCGCAAGACCGTGAACGGCCGCAGCCGGGTCTATTACACCCTGACCGCAAAGGGCGCCAAACGCCTGAGCCACCTGTCGCAAAGCTGGAACACGCTGAACGATGCGGTCCAGGCGGTGATGGGGGCGCGCGCCCATGCCGTTTGAAGCCGTCACCGAAAGCCTGCTCAAGGGCGGCATCGCCCCGCGCCATGTCCGCCGCTATGTCGGCGAGCTTTCCGATCATCTCACCGACCTGACCGAACGCCAGCGCGCCAACGGCTATGACGGCGAAGACGCGCACCTGCGCGCCCGCGCGCTGCTGGGCGACGACCACGAACTGACGGCGGCTATGCTGGAGAACCGGCGCCTGCGTTCCTGGACGGCGCGCGCGCCCTGGCTGCTGCTGCCCCTGCCCTTTTTCGTTTTGCCGCTGGTGCTGCTGGCGGGCTTTGTTCCCGTCTTCATCATCGGCGACGGCGCGGCGCACATCACCCGTCTCACCGCCATTCCGCCCGAGCTGTTGCGCGCACTTTCGCATGGCGGACTGGCCGGGCTGAACATGCTGGCGCTGCCGTTGGTCACCCTGTTGCTGGGCGGCATCGCGCTGCGCCGGCGGCTGAATCTTTTCTGGGTGATGCCGGCTGCCCTGCTGCTGCTGTGGTTGCGCCCTCATATGGCGATGGCGTTCGGCGATGCCGCCCTGAACCTGCCCGGACAGGTGATGGTACAGGTCACGCCGCTCTTCCTGCACTCGCCTACCCTGCTGGAGCATGCCGGGCCGGTGCTGGCTGGGCAGTACGCCCTGACGCTGCTGGTGATGGCCCTGATGCTCCGCGCCCAATACCGCCTGAACCGCCCGCTGA
>JAZKDV010000061.1:0-16265 GCA_040387395.1 Pseudomonadota bacterium
TGATCCGGTGACGGGAAAAGTGAAATGGCGCTTCGCCGCGCCAAAGCCCAGCGTGCGGGCGGTGGCCTGCCGCGGCGTCACCCACGGCGTGGTGGAGAATATTCCGGAAGGCGCGGCCTGCCGGTCGCGGATTTTCGCGCCCGCCACCGACGCCCGCATCGTGGCGCTGGACGCGGCGACCGGAAAAGTCTGCGAAGCGTTTGGCGACAAGGGCTTCATCGATCTCAAGCTGGGCTTAGGCCCCAACGCGCTGGCGCTGGTCGGTCTCAGCTCGCCGCCTTTGTTGCTGCGGAACAGGCTGGTGGCGGGGCTTTATGTCTCCGACAATGTGCATGACCGCGAACCCTCCGGCGTGGTGCGGGGCTTTGACGCCGAAACCGGCGCCCAGGTCTGGAGCTGGGATGCCGGGCGTGACCCGTCCAACAAGCCGCTTGCGTCCGGCGAAATCTACACCCCCGGCACGCCCAACACCTGGGGCACGATCACCGGCGATGCCGCGCTCGGATTGGTGTTTCTCCCCACTGGCAGTTCGACGCCGGATTATTTCGGCGGGCTGCGCCGTCCGGTGGACCACAAATACAGCGCAGCGCTGGTGGCGCTGGATATCGAAACCGGGCTGACGCGCTGGCATTTCCAGACCGTGCATCACGATCTGTGGGACATGGACGTTCCCATCGGGCCGAGCCTGATCGATTTCGGCGGCAAGCCCGCGCTGCTGCAGACCACCAAGCGCGGCGAAATCTTCGTGCTGGACCGCGCCACCGGCAAGCCGCTGTCGCAGGTTGCCGAAAAGCCTTTGCCGCCCGGCACGATCAAGGGCGAGTATTACGCGCCCACCCAGCCCTGGAATGTGGGCATGGAGTCCATCTCGGCGCCCGCCGTGAAGGAGACGGACAGCTGGGGCGCCACGCTGCTCGACCAGCTGGTCTGCCGCATTGATTACCGCTCGCTGCGCTATGACGGGCCGATGACGGCGCCGTCGCTGCAGGGCAGCCTGGTCTATCCCGCCTATTTCGGATTGTCGGACTGGGCCGGCGCCGCGGTGGACCCGGGCCGCGAGCTGGCCTTCCTCAACCTCAATTATATTCCCTGGGTGGTGAAGCTGGTGCCGCAGGGCGATGCCTTGCAGCAGAAACTGATCCAGGCCTGGGACGGCAAGAGCAAGATTCCGGCAGACCTGCGTCCCGGCGTATTTCCGCAATACGGCACGCCCTATGTGGCGCAGATCCGCTCCTGGCTAAATCCCGTTGGGGTGCCCTGTCTCAAGCCACCGCTGGGCGAGATGGCGGCGGTCGATCTGCGCACCCGCAAAATTCTCTGGAAGCGTCCCTTTGGCACGACGAAGCATAGTGGGCCGTTCGGCCTGGACAGTCCGTTGGCGTTTCCCACCGGCATCTTCACGGTCGGCGGCCCGATTTCGACCGCCAGCGGGTTGGTGTTCATGGCCGGCGGACTGGACCGCCAATTCCGCGCCCTGGATGCTGCGTCGGGCGACGAATTGTGGAGCGCGCCGCTGCCAGCGCCCGGCGCCGCCACGCCGACCACTTATATGGGCCGGGACGGGCGCCAGTATGTGGTGATCGCCGCGGGCGGACATTGGGCGATGGGCAAGGCCGCTAGCGACCAGTTGATCGCCTATGCCTTGCCCCGCGCGCGCACGCCCGAGTGATAAAGCTTCACCGCCTATCCCCCTGACAAAACCGTGTTAAAAGGGCCAAAGACCGGCGTAACCGGTCAAAGGGGATCATCGTGGCAAGACGCCTGCTGGGGACACTTTATATCCAGGTGCTGATCGGCATCGTGCTGGGCCTCCTGGTCGGCGCGCTGTGGCCGGAGACCGGCGCGGCCCTCAAGCCGCTGGGTGACGCCTTCATCAAGCTGATCAAGATGGTGATCGCGCCGGTGATCTTCTGCACCGTGGCGCTGGGCATTGCCCAGATGGGCGACATGAAGAAATTCGGCCGTATCGGCGGCAAGGCCATCATCTATTTCGAGGTCGTCTCCACCCTGGCGCTGGTGATCGGGCTTCTGGTCGGCATTTTCGTGCGGCCCGGCGCGGGCTTCAACATCGATCCGGCCAGTCTCGATCCGTCGGTCACCGCCTCCTATGTCAGCCGCGCCCAGGCCGACAATGTCACCGATCACCTGATGCACATTATCCCCGACACGTTCTTCAGCGCCCTGGCCGGTGGCGACCTGCTGCAGGTCCTGCTGATCGCCATCCTGTTCGGCTTTGCCTGCACCAAGCTGGGCGAGGCGGGGCGCGTGGTGGCCGGCGGGTTGGAAAAGGTCGTGAAGGTGTTCTTCGGCATCATCCACATGGTGGTGCGGCTGGCCCCGATCGGCGCGTTTGGCGCCATGGCCTTCACCATCGGGCGTTATGGCCTGGCCTCGCTGCTGCCGCTGGGAACACTGGTCGCCTGCTTCTATATCACCTGCTTCCTGTTCGTGGCGGTGGTGCTGGGGCTGATCGCAAAGGTTATCGGCTTCTCGCTGTGGCGCTTCCTGTCCTATATCCGCGAAGAATTGCTGATCACCCTGGGTTCGTCATCCTCCGAGCCGGCGCTTCCCAAGCTGATCGAAAAGCTGGAGCGGCTGGGCGCGCCGCCCGCCGTGGTCGGCCTGGTCGTTCCCACCGGCTACAGCTTCAACCTGGACGGCACCAATATCTACCTGACGCTGGCGATCCTGTTCCTGGCCCAGGCCACCAATACCGAACTGGGCGCGATGCAGATGGTGACCATCCTGCTGGTCGCGATGCTGACCTCCAAGGGCGCCAGCGGCGTGACCGGCGCGGGCTTCGTCACCCTGGCGGCGACGCTCAGCGTGGTGCCGGCCATCCCCATGGTGGCGCTGGCGACCATCGTGGGCATCGACCGTTTCATGAGCGAATGCCGCGCCATCACCAACATCATCGGCAACGGCGTCGCCACCCTGGCGGTGGCGCGCTGGGAAAAGGTGCTGGATATGAAACAGCTGAATGCCGAATTGAAACGCGGTCCGGTCGCGGCCGAGCAGAAGCTGTCCTGATTGCCACGTAAATGCCACGATCCGGAGAGTAATTTCCGGCCATTGAATTGAGGGAGATTTCCATGACGTCCATCCGCCTGGCCCTGCTGGCCGCCGCCGCAAGCCTGACCTTCATGGGCGCCGCCTCGGCCCAGCCCGTGCCGTCTACCGCCGACGTCGCCAAGCAGCGGGTCCTGGTCAATCTCGGCCTGACCAATTCGGAATGCATCCGTTATGACGAGGCCAATGACCGCTACATCATCTCCAACCTGAACACCCGCGGCCCGGACAATAACGGCTATATCTCGCTGATGTCGCCCGACGGCGCGATCACCAATCTGAAGTTCATCGAGGGCGGCAAGAACGGTGTCACGCTGATCGATCCGCTGGGCATCTATATCCGCAACGGCATGATCTGGGTGGCCGACATCACCCATATGCGCAAGTTCGACCTTCAGACCGGCGCACCGCGCGGCGAAGTCGCGCTGCCGGGCGCCAACCGTCCCAACGATATTTACGTCACCGCCGACGGCACGGCTTATCTCAGCGACAATGGCGGCGCGTCCGGCACCATCATCAAGGTGTCGCCGTCAGGCCAGGTCTCTCTGGTGCAGCCGCGCGACGACATCATGGAAAAGCCCAATGGCGTGGCGGTGATGCCGGACGGCACCCTGATCCATGGCGGGCGCGGCGTGAACATCTCGTTCCGCAATGCCAATACCGGCCAGCTGATCCGCGAAAAGTCCCTGCCGACCGGCCAGTTCGACGCCCTGATCCCGCTGGCCGATGGCAGCATCCTGGCCGCCAGCCAGATCGGCAAGAACATCTACAAGGTGTCGCCCAAGGGCGAGATCACGGAAGTGGCCAAGGAAATCGCGGTGCCTGCCGCCATCGGCTATGACACCAAGCGCAACCGCCTGCTGATCCCGCAGATCACCGCGGGCAGCATCACCATGGTGGATCTGCCGTAAGTTCTAGGGCGCGGCCTGGATCTTGACCCGGTCGCCGTCCTTCAGCTTGCTGAGGTCGCCGGCGGCCAGCCGTTCACCCGCCGACAGGCCTGACAGAATGGTCACGCCCTGCTGGGTCTGCGGACCAAGCGCAACGTCGCGCTTTTCGATCTTGTCTTCGCTGCCGATCACATAGACCACGCCCGTGCGGCCGCTGGTCTGCACCGCGTTGGCCGGCACACTGAAGCGCGGGCTGGCCTGCGGGGTTGCGGCGGCTTCCGGCGCCGTCATGAAAGACACCCGCGCCGCCATCTGCGGCAGGATGCGGCGGTCCTTGGTCTTGATGGCGACGCGCACCTTGACCGTGCCCTTGCTCTGGTCGGCGGTGGGAATGATGGCGATCACCGAACCGGGAATGTCCCATTCGGGATAGGCATTGAGATGGATGGTGGATTCGCCGCCCACCTGCACCCGCTCGATGTAATTTTCCGCCACGTCCACTTCGACTTCCAGCGAGTCCATGTCGACGATGGTGGCGATGCCGGTGCGGGTGGAGCCGCCGCCGGCGGCAGCCGGGGCCACGACTTCGCCGACCTGCGCCACCTTGTCGGTGACCACGCCGGTGAAGGGCGCGCGGATCAGCGTGTCATTCTGGTTGGTCTGGGCCAGCGCCACCACCGCCTGCGACACCGCATATTGGGTGCGGGCCGCGTCATAGAGGGCGCGCTGTCTTTCCACATCGTCGGTCGAGATGGCGTTCTGCTGCTTCAGGCCGCGATAACGGTCATAGATCGGCGTGGCATTGTCGAACGCCGCCTTGGCCTGGACAACCTGCGCCCGCGCCTGGCGCAGGGCGGCGGCATAGTTGGAATCGTCCAGCCTGGCGACGATATCGCCTTCCTTCACATTCTGGCCTTCCTCGACATTGAGTTCGACCACCTTGCCCAGGATCTTGGCCGAGAGTGTCGCCTTGCGGCGCGCCACGACATAGCCGCTGGCATCCAGATTGACGCCGCCGGACGCACCGGCGCCGCCCTCGACCGTGACGACCTGCACGGCCACGCGGCTGTCGGGCCAGAAGAGCCAGGCCGCGGCGGCAATCGCGATCATCGCCGCGCCCGCCGCGCCATACACGACCGGCGAGGGGGCCTTGCGCTGTACCGGCTTGCGCTCGATCTTCAGGGAATTGAGAAGCGAAGACTTGTCGTTGTGCACGTTCATGTCCGCCCTATGTCGCCCGCAACGCTTCTACCACGGGCCGCCGGGCCGCGCGAATGGCGGGAAAAATGCCGCCCAGCAACGCCACCACGATGGCCCAGGTGACACCGAGCTGAATTTGCGCCGGCGAAACCGAAAGATAGAAGACGCTGTTGTTGAAGACGTCCTGCTGGCCGTCATACAGCGCCCAGGCGATTCCCCCGCCGATCAGGGCGCCGGCCACCGACAGCAGCATCGCTTCCAGGATCACCGAAACCGCGACCGGAAAGGCGCCATAGCCCAGCGCGCGCAGGGTGGCGATTTCGCGTCCACGGGTGCTGACCGCCGAATACATGGTGTTGAGGCAGCCGAACAGCGCGCCGATCGCCATCACCCCGCCGACGATATAGCCCAGCAGAATCAGCGCGAACGTGGACTGGCTGCCGACCCGCTTGTACCAGTCGCTGTGGCGCTCCACCGTGACGGACACCGCCGGATTGGTGTTCAGCGCCTTTTTCAGCGCGTCCAGGGAGTCGGTCGAGGCCAGCCGCACCAGCACGCTGTTGTAGCTCGTCTTGTTCAGCGAGGTGATCAGGGTCTCGGTGTCGCCGATCAACTGGCCTTCCAGAAGGTCGCCGGTGGCGAAGACGCCCACGATCGGCCATTCGCCGTCGGGCAGGATCACCCTGTCGCCGATGCTCATGCCCTGGAACATGGCTTGGGCGCCCACGCCCACCACCATCTCGCGCTTGCCGGGCTGGAACATGCGCCCCTGTACGATCTTCAGTTCGGGGCGTACGCCCTGGGCCTGCTCGCCCAGCCCGCGCATGGTGGTTTGGCCCCGCGTGCCATCCTTGCGCAGCACCGGAACGCCCATGTTCAACCCACGGTCGGCCAGCGGCTTGCCTGCCTTGTCGCGGCCGATGCCCGGCGCGTCCGCAATAATGGGCGCCATCGCGCGGGTGACGGCACTCTGGCCTTCCTGTTCCGCGCCCTTGGACACGATGATGGCGCGATTGGGATCGCCGGCCTTGTAATAGGCGTCGGCCATTCCGGCGCCCATCGACAGGACCGACAGCATCACGCCGATGGTGGCGGCCAGGCCGACCACGATCACCATGGATTGCCAGAAGCGGCCCTTGAGGCTTTTGAGGTTCAGTGTGGAGACGATGATGATCTGGCGCAGCATGGTCTAGCGTCCCGAAAGTGCGGTTGCGATGTCCATTTGCTTCAGCCGCAGCGCGGGCAGGGCAGCGCTGGCCAGCGCCACGATGCTGGCGGCAATGGCCGCCCAGACATACACCGTGATGGTCATGATGGGGATGGGAAGGCTCTGGCCGGGCGGCAGGAAGCCGGGCAGGACATGCGAGATCAGCGATGCCACGCCGATCCCCAGGCCCGCACCCAGCAGGCAGGGGATGGCAGCTTCGGCGAAGACCAGCGCGATTACGCCGGTATCGGAAAAGCCGATGGTCTTGAGGGTGGCGAATTCGGCGAAGCGTTCGCGCACCGCCTGGGCGATGCCGTTGGCGGTCAGGAACAGGACCATGAACATGCCGGCCAGCGCGATGTCGCGGTTCACCGCGGCGATATCCAGGCCGGTGTTGGAAACGTCGGACGCCGCCTTTTCCGTGATGGACTGCAGCGGGGTCGTGGAATTGGCGAAACGGCTGTCGATGCGCTGCGCCACTTCCGCGGTCTTGGCGGGATCGGAGGTCCGCACCCGCAGCGTGTTGATCCTGCCCTGTTCGGCGAGCGGCCGCGCCTGGTCGTAATAGTCGTAATTGCCGAACAGATAGCCTTCGGTGGCCCTGTCGGAATCCTCGGTTATGGCGACGATCTTGAACCTCCAGCTGGTGGTGCCGTCGGCTTTCTTGATCGACGGCGCCGCGATGGTGAAGCTGTCGCCGACCTTCAGGTTCCAGCGGTCGGCCTGCTTGCGGCTGGCCAGCATGCCGGTGCGATCCTTGTGCAGCAGCGACCATTGCGCCGGGGTGACCGGCCATTCGGGCACCATCTCACCGGCCTTATCGTCCTGCATCTGGACGAAGAGCCGGTTCTTGGGGTCCTGGTAATAGCCGCCGATGAAGCTTGCCGATGAGACAAGCGACACGCCCGGCATCTGCGCAATCTGTCCGACCAAAGCGTGCGGCAAGGGATTGCCGAAACGGGCGAAGGAGAAGAGGCGCGTGTCGCTCGCATCCGCCTTCCACTTGTCGAAGGTCGCGTTCATGCCGATGGTCAAGCCGAACAGGGTGAAGGCCAGCATCACCGACAACAGAGTCAGGATGGCGCGGACCGGCTTGCGCATGACCGCGGCCCAGACAAGGGGGACATATTTCATGCCGTCACCTTGCCGCGTTCGATCAGCTGGCCCTTGTCCATCTCGAGCTGGCGGGTGGCGTGGTCGGCGGCCTTGGGATCGTGGGTGACCATCAGGATGGTCTTGTTGTGCTGGCGGTTGAGCTGCTGCAGCAGGCTCAGGATTTCATCGGCGGTGGCGCGGTCCAGGTCGCCTGTGGGTTCGTCGCAGAGGAGGAGGGAAGGGTCGGCCACGATGGCGCGGGCGATGCCCACGCGCTGCTGCTGGCCGCCCGACATCTCGCCGGGCTTGTGCTTGCCGCGGTCCGACAGGCCGACGATCTCGAGCGCGGCGGCGACGCGGCGCTGGCGTTCGGACTTGGACAGGCTGGTGAGCAGCAGCGGCAGTTCGACATTGGCCGCCGCCGACAGCATCGGCATCAGATTGTAGAACTGGAAGATGAAGCCGACATGGTTGCCGCGCCATTTGGTGAGCTGGCCGCCCGACAGGCTTTCCAGATGCTCGCCGCCGACGATGACTTCGCCGCTGTCGCAGCGGTCCAGACCGCCGACCAGGTTGAGGATGGTGGTCTTGCCCGAGCCCGACGGTCCCATCAGCGAGACGAACTCGCCTTCGGGAATTTCGAGATTGAGTCCGTGCAGCACCGGAACGGATTCCTTGCCCCGCCGGTAGTTCTTCACAACGTTGCGCAGCGAAATGGCAGACATGCACGCCCCCTGAAGGAAATTACGTTTCAGCCCTATATGTCATACGGTGTATAATATATCAGACATCGTCAAGTCTGCACCGGCTGTCAGCTATCTTGCATGACACGGTAGCGTTGTCGAGCCTTATTTTTCAGTACTTTCCCGAGGATTTCCGCGGAATCGCTCTGCCTTACACCGAATTCATCCTATCCATGATGCAGACAGGCCGTCATTTGGATGCGCGGCGATGCGTAATCTTTTTGCCGCCTAGCGGGCTTCGACGATCTGACCCGAACCCATGATCCTGCGATCGATGCGCTGCGGCCTGGTCAGCAGATACACCTTGCCCGATCCCAGGATGGTGATGTTGGCGGACTCGCCCGGCGCGATGGTCGCTTCGCCGCTGCCCGCGACGGTAATCGTGATGTCCCGCGCCGCCAGTTTTCCCAGCTGCGCATTGCCCGAGCCTATCACATTCACCGTCAGGCGGTCCACTTTCCCCTCCGCGGTGGCGGTGCCGGAATTCATCACGCTGATCCTGGCGCTGTCACGCTCGATGCGGCCGAAGTTGGTATCGCGGCTGCTCCGAAGCACGAACTCTCCGGTGTTGCTGTTGGCATAGACCTTCGCATTGGCCTCCGCCTCTCGCCGAATCCGTTGGACCTGCTGTTCGATCCTTTGCACCTGGTGTTCGACCATGTCCGGCATGGGCGGCGCGGGCGGTGCGGGCGGCGGCATGGACGGTGGAGGAGGGGGCGGGGGCGGCGGCGATGGATGCTGCGCGGTGCTGACATCGCCAGAGCCCAGGATGGTCCGGCTGATGGACTTCGGTGTGGACAGCAGCTCCAGCTTGCCGCTGCCGGCGATGAACAGGCGAAGATCGCCCTTGGGCGCCAGCGAGGCGTTGCCGCTGCCCAGAATGGAAACCTTGGCGTCCGCCGTGACCGACAATCTGCCCAGATCGGCGTTGCCGGCGCCGGCGATCACCAGGTTCAGCTCGTCCACACGGCCCTCACCGCTCACCGTCCCGACGCCGTTGAGATGCACTTCCAGCTCCGGCTGGTCGATATGGCCGAGATTCAGATTCTCGCCGCCATTGACCACGAACTTGCGGATCGGAACGCCGCTGACCACGGCTTCCAGCTTGCGGCCACTGGCCGGGCGCGGCGCCTGGGACGCGATACGGCCTTCGCTGACGCGCACATCCTTCATCAGTTCGGCCGGGCCGGTGACCGACACCCCCGGCGGCCCCTTGGGCTCATAGCGCACATTCATCGGCGCGTTCAGCGCCAGCGTGTCGCCGCCGCCCCAGCGCCATTCCTTGCGCGTGGCCATGTCGATCAAGGGCTTGATGCGCTCAGAACCGGGCGTGTGAAACACATCGTCGCCGCCGATCAGGAAGGCCAGGCCCAGAAAGACGGCGCAGAGCGCAAGGCCAGCGGCGGAAAGGATTGCGAGCATCCGGGACATGGCTATTCCTCGTCCTTGGGCTTGAGCAGGCGGTAGTTCATGCGCGCATAGCGCGCCAGAAGCCTGAGGCCCGAATCCAGCAGCAACGCCAGCAGCGCGCCCACCCCGACAACGCCGCAGACCAGGCCGAACCCGGCCAGCGCCGGCACCAGCACATTGCCATTGCCGGAAGTCGCCTGGGCGATCATGTAAAAGCCGGTGCCGGCCACGACATACAGGACATAGGCGGCAACGCCGGCGCAGAAGAGCAGGATGCCGATCACCGGCAGCAGGACCAGGATGTTGAAGGCCTGAAGACCGAACACGCCCACGCCCGCCCGCAGGAATGTGCGCGGATTGCGCCGCTCTTCCCAGCGGCGAAGGCCGGTTTCGGCGCTGAGTTCGCCGGCCAGCCGCGCCGGATCGCCCATGGCGGCGGCGACTTCTTCTTCGCCGCGTCCCGCCGCGGCCGCGTCTGCGAAATGCGCCTCATAGTCGGCGACGATATCGGCGACTTCGCCGGCGGAAAGGCCGCGCAAATTCTGCCGCAGATTCGCCAGGAATTGCGCCCGGGTCATGAATCCTCTCCCAGGATAGTCTCCACCGAGCTCTGGAATTCCTTCCATTCGCCGCGCTGGGCGACCAGCGTACGGCGTCCCTGGTCGGTGATGGTGTAATATTTGCGCGGCGCGCCGGCGGCCGATTCCACCAGATAGGTGCTGACCAGGCCTTCGCCCTGCATGCGGCGCATCAACGGATAGATGGTGCCTTCCCCCATGCCGATCAGCGCCTCCAGCCGGCTGAAAATTTCATAGCCGTAACTGTCACCGCGCGAGAGCAGGGTGAGGACGCACATTTCCAGCACGCCTTTCTTGAGCTGGATCTGGATGCTTTCGGCCAAGTGTTTGCGCCTGATTTCATTGGGGTGGTGGTGCCTGAAAGTACCCGATTCGGGTCAGCGGATGTCGGCCTGGGCGGTGGTTATGCGTCCCGACCCGCTGACCCTGCTCTGCAGATTCGGCGGCGAGGTCGGCATGCGCACGCTGCCCGATCCCGAAATCCGGATGTCGGCCTTGTCGCGCGGCGCCACGGCCGCCTGGCCGCTGCCGCTCAGGTTCACCGAGGCTTCGCGGCTCTTGAGGCCGCCAAAATCCGCCGATCCCGAGCCGGAAATCGACAGGTCGATGCTCTCGGCATTGCCGCTTGCCGCATTGGCCGATCCGCTGCCGGACACTTCCACTTCCACCTCACGCGCCTGGAGCGTGCCAAGCTGGATATTGCCGGAGCCTGACACCTTCAGGCTGATGTCGCCCACCTTGGCGGCGTCCATCATCGCGCTGCCGCTGCCGCTGACCCGGATGTTGATCGAATCGCGGTCCAGCTTGCCCAGCAGCATCCGGGCGCTCCCCGAGACCAGGAAATTCTTCAGCTTGACGCCGGTCACCTGAATCTCGAGCCGCTCCTGCTTGCTCCAGGAGAAACCCCATTCATCGCGATTGCTGATGCTGCCATCGCGGAAACGCACGCGGCGCAGCAGGTCGTCGGGGCCGGTGATGATCAGGCGCGGCGCGCCCTGTTCGCTGTAGCGCACCGTGGCGGGCACGCCCACCGCGAGGCGGTCGCTGCCGTCCCAGGCCCATTCCAGGCGACCCGGCTGGCTCACCGCCGGCGCGCGATAGGAGTCGCCGCCGAACATCTGCGCCGAGGCGGGAAGGGCGGCGAACGCCATCAGGCAAACAAGGCCGGCCGTGCGAACGAAAAATCCTTTGCGCATTTGCCTTCTCCATTTTTTGCGCGGGGCGAGGCGCCTCCGGGTCCGGAACCGTATAGACAAAGGTACCGTGCTATGCAAGGTATAATGCCATACACGCATCGATTTCCCACGAGGACTTGCCATGGCCAGCCAAAAAACCCTGATTTTCTGCGCTTTTTTGCTGGGCACACCCGTGGCGGCGCTGGGGCAGGCCACCGATCAGGGGATTTCGGTCTATCCCGCCGCCTTCTTCGATGACGCCCGCCCGGCCACCGCGCGGGACATGATCAACCGGCTTCCCGGCTTCAATCTTCTGACCGGCAACACCGCGCGCGGCTTCGCGGGCACCGCCAGCAATGTGCTGATCAATGGCAGCCGGCCCACCGCCAAGACCGACGACATCACGTCGATCCTTCAGCGCATCCCGGCATCCAGCGTCGAACGCATCGAGGTGATCCGGGGCGGCGCACCGGGCATCGACATGCAGGGCCAGAGCGTGCTGGCCAACATCATCAAGAAGCGCGTCGATTCCACCGATACCGTGGTCAACGCCAACACCACCTTTCTGGGCACGGGCCAATGGGTGCCGCATGGCAGCTTGGAATTCCACGCCGTGCGCGGTGAAACCAGTTACGACCTCACCTTGTCGCGCACCGCGGAAATCTGGGACGACGCGCCAGGCAACGGCTATCGCCTGACCATCGCGCCCGGCGGCGCGCCCTTCTACGAACGCGCCCAGCGCCTGGGCATCGTGCGGGTGGGCTGGTCGGGAAATGGTGCGATCAAGATGCCGCTCTGGGGCGGGGAATGGGCCAACAACCTCACCGTCGAAGGCAATGATTTTCCCAGCGCCGTGCGCTATTTCGGCAATGGCGGCTCGCGCTTCGATTTCATCGGCCGCAAGAAGGAAGGCGAATTCGGCAGCAACTGGCAGGGCTTCATCGGCGCGGTGAACCTGGAAGCGCTGGTGCTGCAGCGGCTGATGCGCGAAGAAAACAGCAACACCAGCCTGTCGCCCACCGACAATGCGATCTTCCTGACCAACAATGACAGCGGCGAGAGCATCGCCCGCGTCACCGCCCGCTACAATCTTCTCTCCAATCTCGACCTGGAGGCCGGCGGCGAGGTCGCCTACAATTTCCTCGACGGCCGCACCAGCTTCACCTCCAACGGAGCAGCGGTGACCCTGCCCAACGCCGTGATATCGGCCAATGAGCGCCGCGCGGAAGTCTTCACCAATGCGAGCTGGCGAATCATTCCCGAGCTGTCGCTGGAAGCGGGCATGCGGATGGAATTTTCCACCATAGAGGCGCGGGGCGACACCCATCGCTCGCGCAAATTCTTTTATCCCAAGCCCCGCCTTCTCCTGGCCTGGGCGCCGGATGACAAAAGCCAGGTGCGGCTGAGGGCCGAGAAAGTGGTGGGCCAGCTCAATTTCGCGGACTTCGTCGCCACCAGCAACCTGTCGGGCTATGGCGTGGCGGCGGGCAATGCCGACCTGCGCCCCCAGCAAAGCTGGCAGTTCGAGGCCGCCGCCGAGCATCACTTCTGGGAAAAAGGCGCGCTGGTGGTGAGTCTGATGCACGAGGACATCACCGATCTTAAGGATTATGTCCCGGTGACGCCGACCCTGGATGCGCCGGGCAACATCGCGCACGCCGTTCTGGACGAGCTGAAGGTCAGCGCCACCCTGCCGCTGGATTTTCTCGGCCTGAAAAACGGCCTGCTGAAAAGCAACATGACCTGGTGGCACAGCGAGGTGCGCGACCCGGTGACTGGTGAGATGCGGCGTATCTCCAATCAGCGCGAGCGCAACATTTTTGTCGAGCTGACCCAGGACCTGGACGAATGGAAATCCACCTGGGGCTTTTCCTTCAGCCCCTCCAGCTTCAATCGCCAGACCTGGCGCATCTCCCAGATCAGCCGGATCGGCATCCACAATCCCTTCATGAACGCCTTCTGGTCCTACAAGCCGACGGAGGACTGGAAGATCGTGCTGGGGGCGGACAATTTCCTGCCCTACCGCTTCGAGATGAAGCAGTTCAACTATCCCGGTCCCCGCAACCTGGGGTTTGCCCCCACCGTGCGCGATGAATTCATCCGCACCCAGCCGCGCATTTACCTCAACATTCGCAAGACCTTCTGATCCGGTCGCTCGGTACGGTTTGGGCGCAGAAGGGGTTTGAGTGTTTTCCCGATTGGCCCTAGCCTGCCGGCAAGGGGTGTATCGTGGGCAAGTCGCCGGTCCGTTGGGGCATGGTTGCGCTGGGCGTGGTCGTCGCAGCGGCGGCGGTCTATGTCGGCCATCGCCTGCTGACGACCCCGCCGGTCCCGGGCAACGTCCATCCCATTCCGATCGTGAGCAACAGCGAGGTGATCGAAGCCCCGGGTGGCCGCGCCTATCAGTATATCGCCGCGCCCAACATCACCTGGGAGGCCGCGCGCGCGGCGGCCGAAAAGCTCACCTATCTGGGACGGCGTGGTTACCTCGCCACCATCGACAATGCCGATGAGTATCGCTTCATCATCGACAAGGTCTTTCCCCATACCTATTCCGACGTCACCTATCTGGGCGGACGGCAAACCGCGCCGGGGGAGTGGCGCTGGGTCACCGGTCCCGACGGCGCCGAGGATGGCGGCAAGGGCCGGCTGTTCTGGCGCGGCGACGAACAGGGCGCGGTGCAGGGCGATCTCTACGCCAACTGGATGTCGTCCGCCTTCCAGCATGGCGGCCGCTGGGACGTCAGCAAGGTTTGCTGCGTGACCCTGTTCTCGTATGGCATCCCGCAATTCTCCACCTCGCTGGGCAATGGCTTCGAGGAGGAAGGCGTGGCCGGCTACCTGGTGGAGTTCGGCGGAACGAAGTAGGCCGCTCCCGGTTCCCGCAAGATGAAAAAGCCCTCCGGCATCTTCTCGGGCATCCTGGCCGCCCTGATGGCGTTGGCCCTGGTGGTGATGGGCTGGTTCTGGACCAACGAGGACCAGTTTCCCCCCAACAGCCTGCCCTGGAAACCGGTGACGCTGGATTCGCCGCCCCGCTGGTTGGCGCATTGGCAGATCAACCGCATGAACTGGGACGCGCAATTGTGCCGCGACACGCTGAAGACCGCTTCGCAGCTTGAGGTCATGGCGCTGGCTGATCGCCAGATGAGCGGCGAATGCCGTTTTGAAAATGTGATGCGCGCCAGTTCAAGTCCGATCGCTTTTTCGCCGCGCGTCACGGCGACCTGCGGCATGACCGCGGCGCTCTACTGGTATCAGGGGCAACTCGCCAAGGCGGCGCAGGCGCATATGGGCAGCCGGCTGACCGGCATCACCCAGCTTGGCACTTATGCCTGCCGCAATGTGAACAACGCCAGCGAAGGCCGGCTGAGCCAGCACGCCACCGCCAACGCCATCGACATTGCGGCTTTCCGTTTCGCCAATGGCAAGACGGTTTCGGTGCTGCGGAATTTCGGCAAGGAGACGCCGGAAGGACGCTTCCTGGAAGCGGCGCACCAGGAAGCCTGCGGCCTGTTCAACGTCGTGCTGTCACCGCGCTACAACAAGCTGCATGCCGACCATTTCCACTTGGATATGGGCGGGTTTCTGATGTGCCGCTAGCGGGTTGAGCGGGCGCCCGTTTCGGCGCCGCCATCCGGCTTGCCCTTGGAGGACTGAACGAAGCCGTCCTGGTCCGATTGGCGCTGGCCGGGGTTGGTGCTGGGCTGGTTTTTCTGTTCCGAGCCGGCACCCTTTTGCTTGTGGCCGCCGCCGGTGCTGCCGATCGATTGACCCATGATGTTCTCCCATGAAAAACCGCCGCCGGAGACACTCCGGCGGCGGAACGATGTGCATTACTGCCAGTCGCGGTCGACCTTGTAATAGCTGTAGGTTTTTTCGCGGATGCCGCCCAGGCTTCCGTCATGCTTGACCAGGTCCTTCAGATCGTAGGCCGGCGCATTTTCGATATTGTCCTTGTCGAGCGGCACGACGTAACCGCCCTTGTCCTCGTTATAGTCCAGCATGGACCAGGGAACGGGATAGTATTTCTCGCCGACGCCGAACAGGCCGCCAAAGCCCAGAGCCGCGAACATGATCTGGTTGGACTGCTTGTCCAGGACGATGTCCTCGACGGTACCGATCTTGTCGCCTGCGTCATTGTAGACGGCGGTGCCTTTGACCTTGGATGCGAGAATGGCGCTGGTGTGACCGGTCGGGGTCGTCATGGGTTCCTCCAAAAGGGGTGTTTGGTGGAAACGCCAACGTCACCGTGGCGTTGCAGGAACTTCGCAATTTCGCGCACCGCCCTTCTGCTCGATAGCGCACCCAAAATCGGAGCCGCCGGTGAAACCGCGCCGGGCCGGACACGTTCCCAAAAAGCAATTTCACCAGGGAACAGCCCCATGAGCGTCAAAAGCACCATCGAACAGGCCACCAAGTCCATGCTGGACGCCATGGTGCCGACCACCGAGCCGGACATCCTCGAAACGCTGGAATTGGAGCATGACGAGGTGCAGGAGCTGCTGGGCCGGCTGACCGAAAGCGACAATGCCCGCGAGCAGAAGTCGCTGGTGACCCGGATCAAGAAGGCGCTCGTCCCCCATGCCCGGGCGGAAGAAAAGGTGGTCTATGACGCCATCCTGTTGCTCAAGGGCAAGGAAGCGAAGGTTGAAGGCAACGAGGGCTATATCGAGCACGGCCTGGCCGACCAGACCCTCAAGAAGCTCGAAAAGCTTCCCGCAAACACGCCGGAATTCAAGGCCATGTCCAAGGTGCTCAAGGAGCTGCTGGACCATCACATCAAGGAAGAGGAAAGCGATATCTGGGCGCAGGTGCGGGACAATTTCACCCACGAGCAGCGAGCCCGCATGGACCGGGATTTCAAGGCGGCCAAGAAAAAGGTCAAAGTCGCTTAA
>JAZKDV010000062.1:0-8030 GCA_040387395.1 Pseudomonadota bacterium
AGGCCGTCGACCCGGTGACGCTGGGCCTGTGCTCGCAGCTCGAGCTTGATCTTGCCGTGACCCGCGCCAGCGCCAAGTTCGAGCGCGCCCAGAAGCGCGCCGCCAAGAAGGGCGCGTCGCTGAAGTCGATCTCGGAAACCACCGGCGACACGAAGGTGGAAGACGCCGGCGAAGACGATGCGGAAGCGGAAGCGGACGAAGAGACCGCCGAGCAGGAACAGAACTAGGCCGTCGGTTTTCGCTGCTAGAAGACGTACTTGATAGCAACGAAGCCCAGCACGATCGTCAGCAGGAACACGAACAGCGTCGCTTCCAGCCGCTTTTCGATGAACTTGCGCGCCTGTTCGCCCTTCCAGTAGAGCAGGCCCGCCACCAGGAAATAGCGGCCGCCGCGCGTGATCACCGACAGGATCATGAACATCGCGAAGCTGTAATGGGCGAAGCCCGAGGCGATGGTGACCAGCTTGTAGGGTAGTGGGCTGAATCCTTTACCGATGATCACCCAGGCGCCCCAGGTCGCATACCATTGCTGGAACGTGACCAGATCATCGCCCATGCCATAAATTCTGATCAGCCACTGACCCAGGCTGTCGAACAGGAAGGCGCCGATGGCATACCCCGCCGCGCCGCCCAGCACCGAGCACAGGGTGCACCAGGCCGCCAGTTTCCAGGCGTTGCTGCGATCCGCCATCACCATGGGGATCAGCATGATGTCGGTGGGAATGGGAAAGAAGGAGGCTTCGGCAAAGGTCAGGCCGCCCAGCGCCCGCCAGGCATGCTTGCCCTTGGCGTTGCGCATCATCCAGTCATACAGCGTGCGGACGATGCCGTACTTTTCAGCCGGCGGATCAGTACGGGTCATGGAACGCTCCCAGAGGCGGGACTTTCCTAACATCGCCGCGTCATTCGTCAAACAGGGCGTCAAACCGGGCGCAAACCTTGCCGTCAAATGCGGCTTTCTTTAGCGTGACGGCAAATGGCGACCAAAAAAACCACACGAAAAAGCGTCACAAACCGTAAGGCCAAGCCTAGCCGCATGTTCGAGGACGGGCTGGCGCGCGTGCCCGCCAACCACCAGCCGCTGACGCCGCTGTCATTCCTGGAGCGCGCCGCCAGCACCTTCCCCGACCGCACCGCCATCATCCATGGCCGCCAGCGCGTGCGTTATGCCGATTTCTATGCCCGCAGCCGCCGCCTGGCCTCGGCGCTGGCGAAGCGCGGCATCAAGAAGGGCGATACGGTGGCGGTGATGCTGGCCAACACCCCGCCCATGCTGGAAGCCCATTATGGCGTGCCGATGCTGGGGGCGGTGCTGAATGCGCTGAACACGCGGTTGGACGCCGCCGCCCTCGCCTTCATGCTGGAACATGGCGAGGCCAAGATTCTGATCACCGACCGGGAGTTTTCCGCCACCGTTGCGAGCGCCCTGGCGCTGCTGAAGAAGAAGCCGTTGGTGATCGATTATGACGATCCGGAATTTCCGCAAAGCGGGGCGCGGCTGGGCAAGATCGATTACGAGAAATTTCTCAAAAACGGTGATCCCAAATTCGCCTGGCGGATGCCGGCCGACGAATGGGACGCCATCGCGCTGAATTACACCTCGGGCACCACCGGCAATCCCAAGGGCGTGGTCTATCACCATCGCGGTGCGGCGCTGATGTGCTACGGCAACGCATTGGCCGGCACCATGGTCGATCATCCGGTCCTGCTATGGACGCTGCCCATGTTCCATTGCAACGGCTGGTGCATGCCCTGGTCGCTGTCGGCGGTGGCGGGCACCCATGTCTGTTTGCGCTGGGTGCGCGCCGGCGCGATCTTCGAGGCGCTGGCCGAGCATGGCGTGACGCATCTGTGCGGGGCGCCGATCGTGATGTCGACCCTGGTCAACGCCACCGATGCCGAGCGCAAGACTTTTCCGCAAAAAGTGCGTTTCATGGCCGCTGCGGCGCCGCCGCCCGAAAGCGTGCTGGCCGCCATGGCGGACGCCGGTTTCGAAGTGGTGCATGTCTATGGCCTGACCGAGGTCTATGGCCCGTCCGTGGTCAATGAGTGGCATGAGGAATGGGACGCGCTGGACAGCGCGGGCCGCGCCGCCAAGAAAGCGCGCCAGGGCGTGCGCTATGCCCCGCTGGAAGAATTGACGGTGCTGAATCCGAAAACGATGAAGCCCGTGCCCGCCGACGGCAAGACCATCGGCGAAGTGATGATGCGCGGCAATATCGTGATGCGCGGCTATCTGAAGAATTCCAAGGCCACGCGCGATGCGTTCGCGGGCGGCTGGTTCCACACCGGCGACCTGGGGGTGATGTATCCCGACGGCTACATCCAGCTCAAGGACCGCTCTAAGGACATCATCATTTCCGGCGGCGAGAACATCTCGTCCATCGAGGTGGAGAATGCCATCGCCAAGCATCCGGCGGTGATGTTCGTAGCGGTGGTGGCGCGGCCCGACCCCAAATGGGGCGAGCATCCTTGCGCCTTCGTGGAGCTGCGCGCCGGCAGAAACGTGTCGGAAGAGGAAATCCTGGCCTTCACGCGCAAGCGGCTGGCCAAGTTCAAGATGCCGCGCACGGTGGTATTTTCTGAACTGCCCAAGACGTCCACGGGCAAGATCCAGAAATTCGTCCTGCGGGAAATGGCGAAAAGTCTGTGAACACTCCCCGCGGCCGCGAAAAATTCGCGGTCCGCCAGGGAAGCCAGTCTCAGTTAATGGTGGTGGCTCGAAGCCGCTCGAGTTCGTCCTTAATTCGCAGCTTCTGCTTCTTCAGCGCCGCGACGCGAATCTCATCCCAATCGGGATTGGACATCTCGCTCTCGATTATATTTTCGATTTTCTTGTGCTGGTTGGACAGATGGTTGATGTGTCCTTGTAGCGCCATGCATTCACCTCATCGTTAGATTTCGGGTGGCGCGCAACGCTAGGGCTACGCACCTGGCCCAAAAATTCAACCACCAATCGGCGCCCCTGTCATCCTCAAAAGCCGCTGGAACCGAAACTCTTTGCCCTTGACTTAAGAAGTGCTAACGGGAGGCATGAAACGCGCGGAACCCCGGAAAAGCGAAGCGGAACGGCTGGTTATTGGCCTGTCCGGGGCGTCCGGCGTCGCCTATGGCATCCGCCTGCTGGAAGCCTGCTCCGACCTGGGCGTAGAATCGCACCTGGTGATGACCAAGCCGGCGGAAATGACCATCGGTTATGAAACCAAGCTTTCTCCCAAGCAGGTCGCCGCAAAGGCGGACTATAATTACGCGGTCAGCGATATCGCCGCGCCCATCGCCAGCGGCAGCTTTCGGACTCGCGGCATGATCGTGGCGCCCTGCTCGGTTCGCACCATGAGCGAGATCGCCACCGGCGTGACCACCAACTGTTTGACGCGCGCCGCCGATGTGATGCTGAAGGAACGCCGCCCGCTGGTGCTGATGGTGCGCGAGACGCCGCTGCATCTGGGACATCTGCGCACCATGACGGCGCTGGCCGAAATGGGCGCCATCATCCTGCCGCCCGTGCCCGCCTTTTATGCCGAGCCCAAGACCCTGGCCGATCTGGTGGACCAGATGGTGGGTCGCGCTTTGGACCTGTTTGGCTATGATTGGCCCGACATGAAGCGCTGGGGCGAGACGATCGCCAAGAGCCGCAGGAAGAAAAAGTCATGACCCGCGTTGTTGGTCCCGATGAAGTCGGCGCGCGCGCCAAACTGACCCAGCTCACGCAGGAACATCGCGACCTGGATACCGCCATTGAAGCCATGATGCATGCCGGCAATCCCGACCTGATGGCGCTGGCGCGGCTGAAGAAGCGCAAGCTTCAGCTGAAGGACGAGATCACCGAGATCAACAACGGGTTGTTGCCGGATATTATCGCCTAAGCAGGCGTAAGCTCGCTCAGCTTCTTGCGGATCGCGTCCAGCGCGGCTTGCGGATTGCCATTGTCCGGCCCGCCCGCTTGCGCCATGTCGGGACGGCCGCCGCCGCCCTTGCCGCCCAAGGCTTCCGCCGCCACCCGCACCAGATCGACCGCGCTGATGCGCGCCGTCAGGTCGTCGGTGACGCCGGCCACGATGGAGACCTTGCCCTCGGCTGCCGCCACAAAGGCGACCACACCGGAGCCAACCTGTGACTTGGCGCCGTCGGCCAGGCTCTTGAGATCCTTGGGGCTGACGCCTTCGACCAGCCGCAGCACCGCTTTCAGTCCGGCGACGGTTTCGCTGTCCTCGCCGCCCTTGGCGGGACCGGCCAGCGCCAGCTGCTTTTTGGCTTCCGCCAGTTCGCGTTCCAGCTTGCGGCGCTCTTCGGACAGTTGCGTCACGCGCGCCGACAGTTCACCGATCGGCGTCTTGATGGCCGAGGCTGCCTCGCGGGCAATTTCCGCCTGGCCTGACAGATAGCGGCGCGCATGCTCACTTGTCAGCGCCTCGATGCGGCGCACGCCGGCAGCCACGGCGCTTTCGGCAAGTATTGTGAAAAGCCCGATATCGCCCAGGCGATGGACATGGGTGCCGCCGCACAGTTCGACCGAATAGGCCTTGTCGGCGTCGAGGTCCGCGCCCATCGACAGCACGCGCACTTCATCGCCGTATTTTTCGCCGAACAGGGCTTCGGCGCCCGCGGCGATGGCCTGGTCGGTGGGGAGCAGACGGGTGGAAGTGTCGGAATTCTGCCGGATTACCCGGTTGACCTGGGCTTCGATCTTTTCCAGCTCTTCGGCGCTGACCGGCTTGGGGTGCGAGAAGTCGAAACGCAACCGTTCTGCCGTGACCAGCGAACCCTTCTGGCTGACATGCGAACCCAGCACGCGCTTGAGTGCGGCGTGCAGAAGATGGGTGGCGCTGTGATTGGCGCGGGTGGCGCGGCGGCGTTCGGTATCCACCTTCAGGTCCACCGCATCGCCCGGTGCGAAGCTGCCTTCGGTGATGCGCACCAGATGGACATGCAGCGCGCCCAGCTTCTTGTGGGTGTCGGTGATCTGGCCCTTGGCCTTGGACGAAGCGATATGGCCAACGTCACCGGCCTGGCCGCCGGACTCGCCATAAAAGGGCGTCTGGTTGGTGAGGATTTCCACCGCTTCACCGGCGCCGGCCTGCATCACGCGGCCGCCATCCTTGAAGATGGCCAGGATCTGGCCTTCGGCTTCCTCGGTGTCATAGCCCAGGAACTCGGTGCGGCCGACTTCGTCCAGCACCGCGAACCATTGCGCTTCGCTGGCCGCTTCGCCGGAACCCGACCAGGAGGCGCGGGCTTCGGCCTTCTGCTTCTGCATGGCCGCGGAAAAACCATCGGTATCAACGGTGACGCCGCGGGCGCGCAGGGATTCTTCGGTCAGGTCGAGCGGAAAGCCGTAGGTGTCGTAGAGCTTGAAGGCGACATCGCCCTTGAGCTGATCGCCCTTCTTGAGACCATCGCTGGCTTCGTCGAGCAATTTGATGCCGCGCGCCAGGGTTTCGCGGAAGCGGATTTCTTCCAGCTTCAGGGTCTCGGCAATCAGCGGCTCGCTGCGCTTCAGTTCCGGATAAGCCGAGCCCATTTCGCCCACCAGCGCCGGCACCAGCCGGTGCATCAGCGGGTCCTTGGTGCCGAGCAGATGCGCATGGCGCATGGCACGGCGCATGATCCGGCGCAGCACATAACCGCGGCCCTCGTTCGACGGCAGAACGCCGTCGGCGATCAGGAAGGAGGTTGCTCGCAGATGGTCGGAGATGATGCGATGGCTGAAGGTCGCCTCGCCGGTGCTGGCCACGCCGCTGGCGGATTCGGACGCCGCGATCAGGTGGCGGAACAGGTCGACGTTATAATTGTTGGTCTCGCCCTGCAGAATGGCGGCGATACGCTCCAGCCCCATGCCGGTATCGATCGAGGGCTTGGGCAGGTCGAGGCGGGTGTTCTCGTCCACCTGCTCGAACTGCATGAAGACCAGATTCCAGAATTCCAGGAAGCGGTCGCCGTCTTCGTCCGCGCTGCCCGGCGGGCCGCCGGCCACGCTGGGGCCCTGGTCGTAGAAGATTTCCGAGCAATAGCCGCAAGGACCCGTCGGGCCCATGGCCCAGAGATTGGATTCATGGCCGATGATGCGGTCGTCGGAAATGCCGGCGATCTTCTTCCACAACTGACGCGCCTGATCGTCGGTGGGATAGACCGTGACCAGCAGCTTGTCCTTGGGCAGGCCCACGACCTTCGACGTGAAGTCCCAGGCGAACAGGATCGCCTCTTCCTTGAAATAGTCGCCGAACGAGAAATTGCCCAGCATCTCGAAGAAGGTGTGATGGCGGGCGGTGTAGCCGACATTGTCCAGGTCGTTGTGCTTGCCGCCGGCCCGGACGCATTTCTGCACCGTGGTGGCGCGGCTGTAGGGACGCTTCTCGGCGCCGGTGAACAGGTTCTTGAACTGGACCATGCCCGCATTGGTGAACAGCAGGGTCGGATCGTTGCGCGGCACCAGCGGCGAGGACGGCACCACCGTGTGGCCCCGCTGCGCAAAGAAATCGAGAAAACCGCTGCGGACGTCGGAAAGGCTTTTCATGACTTTGGGTTGTAACGGCCCTGAAAAGCCGTGTCACGCCTGGCTTTTGGGGGGCGGCCATGCCCATTTTTCGTCTCACCGGACGCCCAAAAAACAGAAGGCGCCCCTCATTCACAAGGGGCGCCCTCTGCCGAGGAGCTGAGGCCCCATGGCAAGGGCTTATCAGCTTTATGGTGGGGGCCCCGGCGCGCGCCGCGGCCCCATTTTCAATGGCCGTGCGGCCTATTCTTCTTCGTCGTCCGCCTTCTCGCTGGCTTCCAGCACCAGGTTCTGGCCGATCTGGCCGGAGGCGGCGCGGATGGCGATTTCGATCTTGTCGGCCGTCTCCGGATTGTCGGTCAAGAAGGTCTTGGCGGATTCCCGGCCTTGGCCGATACGCGTACCGTCATAGGAATACCAAGAGCCCGATTTCTCGACGATGCCGGCCTTGACGCCCAAGTCGACCAGTTCGCCCACCTTGGAAATGCCGACGCCATACATGATGTCGAACTCGACCTGCTTGAAGGGCGGGGCAACCTTGTTCTTCACCACCTTCACGCGGGTCTGGTTGCCCACCACGTCGTCGCGTTCCTTGATGGCGCCGATGCGGCGGATGTCCAGGCGCACCGAGGCATAGAATTTCAGCGCATTGCCGCCGGTGGTGGTTTCCGGACTGCCGAACATGACGCCGATCTTCATGCGGATCTGGTTGATGAACAGCACGATGGTGTTGGACTTGGAGATGCTGCCCGTCAGCTTGCGCAGCGCCTGGCTCATCAAACGGGCCTGCAAACCGGGCAAGGAATCGCCCATTTCGCCTTCCAGTTCGGCCTTGGGCGTCAGCGCCGCCACCGAGTCGATCACCACGATGTCGACGCCACCCGAACGCACCAGCGTGTCGGTGATTTCCAGCGCCTGTTCGCCGGTGTCGGGCTGGGAGATCAGCATCTCATTGATGTCCACGCCCAGCTTGCTGGCATAGACCGGGTCCAGCGCATGCTCGGCATCGACATAGGCGGCGATGCCGCCCTTTTTCTGGATCTCGGCCACGACATGCAGCGCCAGGGTGGTCTTGCCCGAGGATTCCGGACCATAGACTTCGATCACCCGGCCGCGCGGCAGCCCGCCGATGCCCAGCGCGATGTCCAGGCCGAGGGAGCCGGTGGAGACCGCATCGGTCGCCAGGCCCAGGTCGCGGCTGCCGAGCTTCATCACCGAGCCCTTGCCGAACGCACGGTCGATCTGGCTCAGCGCAGCCTCAAGGGCCCGCTTGCGATCGTTATTCTGTTCTTTCGCTACCACCCGCAAAGCCGCCTGTGACATGCCGTTCTCCTCGGTTATTCCACACCGACCACTGATCCCCAAGCGAATCTGCGTGGCGGCGGATGACCCGAAAGTACATGCTTTGTTCTCATTGGCAAGACACGAGATAAAGCGTTGGAATCGCAGCCAATAACCATATTTCGTTCTTGTATTGTCCAAACAAGCACTTGGCCGGCGATTATATAGATGAGTACGCAGAATCGAGCCGAATCAG
>JAZKDV010000062.1:8040-9322 GCA_040387395.1 Pseudomonadota bacterium
GAAGCCTACGCGCGCGCGGGAAACCGGGCAATTCCCGCCAAATTCAAAGTGAGACACCACCAAGCACTTGGGGGGATTCCGGTGCGGGCCAGCCGGCATACCGTTATGATTTAATAAATTATCGTATTGCAATAATTATATTTCGTGATAGATAGTTTTATTATTGATGATGAGGAAATTTCGATGATCGCTCCGGCCCCGCTCGCTTCGTCCCCGTCTTTTGAACGCGCCCGCAATCTCAGTGGGCTGCTGTGGTGGTTCTTCGTGATCAATTTCGGCGTCACGGCGCTGTGGCTGGCCAGCGCGCCGGTGCTGCTCGTCTGGCCGGAAATCGGCAGCTTCAATCTGGACGATACGATCGTTTCGATGGCGGGCCTTCCCATGCCCGAGCGGATCAGGGCGGTGGCGGCGCTGGTCGTCAGTACCCTGCCGGCGCTGGTCCTGCTCTATCACGCCATCCAGGTGTTCGGCTGCTTTCGCAAGGGCGAGGTTTTCGCGGCCCGGCCCATTGCCCATATCCGCGCCGCCGGTTTCTGGACCATCGTCTGGGCCTTCGCGCCATCCGCCGCGCAGCTCATCCTGCAGGGCCATGTGCGCATGAAGTTCGAGCCGGCCTTGCTGGCCTTCGGCATCGCCACCTTCATCGCCGCCCATGTGATGGCCGAGGCCCAGCGCATCGCCGACGAGAATGCGAGCATCCTGTAATGATCGTGATGCAACTGGATGTGATGCTGGCCCGGCGCAAGATGCGCTCCAAGGAGCTGGCCGAGCGTATCGGCATGACCGAGGCCAATATGTCCTTGCTCAAATCGGGCAAGGTCAAAGGCGTGCGCTTCGAGACGCTGGATAAAATCTGCGCCGCGCTGGAATGCCAGCCCGGCGACCTCTTGGAATACCGGCCGGATTAGGCCTTCCCAGGCCACCAGCGCGCGGCTAGGCTATCCCCAACGATTACAAGGGGATGGCTAATGCGCCGCAGCAAAAGTCTGGTGTTGGCCGTGGCGGCGACCCTGTGGACCAGCGCGGCAGGCTTTTCCCAGCCCTTCTTCACCGTCACCTCGACCTCGATCAAGGACGGCGCGCGCATTCCGGTGATCTTCGGCGCGGACGATCCCAAGCGCGCCTGCTCGCCCCGCAACCCCGCCATCTGCCCTTGCCCCGGCAAGAATGTCTCGCCGCAGCTCAAATGGAGCAACGCGCCAGCCGGCACCAAGAGCTTCGCCATCCTGATGTACGACATTGACGGCCAGTTCGGCGCCGGCGTGTCGCACTGGGTGGCCTA
>JAZKDV010000063.1:0-3092 GCA_040387395.1 Pseudomonadota bacterium
GCGCGTGCTTCCAGCATCGCCGCCGCCGTCAGGTAGAGCTTGCTGTCATCGTAATGCAGGGTGTCGTCCGCCAGGCGGCGGAGCTTGGCCGCTACCGCCAGCAGATTGCGCAAGTCGCCAGTGCCTGCAAAGTATCCCATAGCCCCGTAACGCGGGGACGGCGGGCGGGGTCCGGGAATCCCGTTTCCAGCGTAAAAGATCGGTAAAGTCTTACAAATCCAGGGCCGCGGCCTTGTAATTGCTGCACTGCAACATGATATTGGATAATCAGACATGTGGCGGAAGTTGGTGGCGTATGCGGTTTAACGGCCTTGGCCCTGGCGGAAAGCCCAATCCGCTCAAGCGGCGGGATGCGCCCCAGACGACCATCCTGGTGGAGACCGCCTTCAGTCCCAATCCCGGCAATCTTCGCATGTTCACCTATGTGCCGCCGGGACTGAAAGCCGGCGCGCCGCTGGTGGTGGTGCTGCATGGCTGCGGCCAGACCGCGGGTGGCTACGATTTCGGAACCGGCTGGTCGCAGCTCGCGGCGCGCACCGGCTTTGTCGTGCTGGCTGTCGAACAGAAAGCGCTCAACAATCCCAACACCTGCTTCAACTGGTTCAATCCCGAGGACATACGGCGGGGCGAGGGCGAAGCGGCCTCCATCGCCGCCATGATCGGCACCATGGTCAAGCATCATGCGCTGGACCCGGCGCGTGTCTTCATCACCGGCCTCTCGGCGGGCGGCGCCATGACGGCGGTGATGCTCGCCACCTATCCGGAGCTGTTCGCAGGCGGCGCCATCATCGCCGGGCTTCCCTTCGGCGCGGCTTCGGGTGTGCGCGATGCGCTCGACAATATGCGCAGCGCGCCGCTGAAAACGCCCGGCGAATGGGGCGATCTTGTTCGGGCAGCCTCAAAGCACAAAGGGCCATGGCCGAAAATCTCCATCTGGCACGGCGCGCTCGACACCACGGTCAATGTCAACAATGCCCAGGCCAGCGTGGCGCAATGGGCGGAGCTGCACGGCCTGAAGCTGACGGCCGCGAAACAGGAGATGGTGGATGGCGCCATTCGCCTGAACTGGGACGACCGGCTTGAGGTCTATACCATTCCGGCCATGGGGCATGGCACGCCGATCGACAGCCGCACGCCGGCGCCGTTCATCCTTCAGGCCGGCATTTCTTCCACCACGCAGATTGCCCAGTTCTGGGGCTTGCTGGACAAGGCCGTGGCCAAGCCCAGGCCGGCGCCGGTTCGCGTGGTGCCGGTAGCGGAAAAACCGGCATTGCCGGAAATCGAAACCGCGCTGGCGCCGATGCGTGCCGCCAGCACGAAGGCGGAAAACATCATCCGCCGCGCCCTCAAGGCCGCCGGGTTGCTGCCAAAGCGCTAGCGTTATCCGCCATCCGGTGATGAGATAAGAAAAAGAAAAATCCGGGGGGAAAGCATGCGCAAGATAATCCTGACCACCTGCGCCCTGTTGGCGCTGGCCGCGCCGCTTGAGGCGCGCGAGCTGTGGACCAAGGACCAGGCCCATGCCTGGTACGCCAAGCAGAAATGGCTGGTCGGCAGCAACTACATCAATGCGGACGCCATCAACCAGCTGGAGATGTGGCAGGAAGCCAGTTTCAACCCTGGCCAGATTGACAAAGAGCTTGGCTGGGCAAAGGCGATGGGCATGAACACCATGCGCGTCTATCTGCATGACCTGCTGTGGCAGCAGGATGCGCCCGGTCTGAAGCGCCGCATGAACACTTTCCTCGAGATCGCGGCGAAGCACGGCATCAAGCCGCTTTTCGTCCTGTTCGATTCCTGCTGGGACCCCAATCCGAAGCTGGGCATGCAGCGTCCGCCCATTCCGGGTGTCCACAATTCCGGCTGGGTGCAGAGCCCCGGCGCCAAGGCGCTGGCCGACCCGTCGCAAACGCCGCGCTTTGAATCCTATGTGAAGGATGTCGTGGGCGCCTTCGCCAGGGACGATCGCATCCTGGGCTGGGACGTGTGGAACGAGCCCGACAATAGCGGGGGCGGCGATTACAACGACCATTCACCCGAACGCGTCGCCCATGTCGCCAGGCTTCTGCCCCAGGTATTTGCCTGGGCGCGTTCGGTCGATCCCACCCAGCCGCTGACCAGTGGTGTCTGGCACAACCAGAACTGGAACGATCTGGGCAAGCTGAACGTGGTGGAGCAGACACAGCTCACCCAGTCCGACATCATTTCCTTCCACGACTATAGCTGGCCGGAAAGTTTCGAAGGACGGGTCAAGGCGCTGAGCGTCTATGGCCGCCCCATCATCTGCACCGAATATATGGCGCGCGGCGCCGGCTCGACCGTCGATGGTGCGCTGCCCATCGCCAAGCGCCTCAATATCGGCATGTTCAACTGGGGATTTGTGAACGGCAAGACCCAGACCATCATGCCCTGGGACAGCTGGCAGCGTCCCTACACCCTGCGGCCGCCCACGGTATGGTTCCACGACCTGTTGCATGCCGATGGTACGCCGTACCGGGCGCGCGAGGTCGAGACCATCAAGGCGCTGAGCGCCGCGCCGAAGGGCGTGGTACCCCGGCCGTAGTCGTTATTTCCAGGGCGTGACGGCGGGAACGGTATCGGTGGCGGGCGGCGCATCGACCGAGCCGAAATCGGCCGGCGAGACGATCTCCAGATATTCCATGTCGGGGGAATAATCGAACAGGTAATGCACCATGCCGGGGCGCTGGTGCACCACGTCGCCGGCTTCCACCAGCGTGACCTTGTCCTCGTACATGAACTTGGCCCAGCCCTTGGTCATGATCACGATCTGGAAATCGCAGACGTGATAGTGCCAGCCGGTGCCATCTTCCGGCGGCAGGTTGGCCTTGACCAGATGGGCGATCACCTTGCCGTTGGTGGCGCCGGCGATGCCCAGGTCGCGATAGAGGAAGAAGTCGCGCAAGCCGCCCGGCTCGAACTTGGTGTCGCCCGGCTTCACATGGCTGAAGAAGGTGCTTGTCGGCTCCTGGCCCATGGACTCGGCTCCCCTATAGTGCGCTGCAACATTAAGGCACCAAAATGGAACCTTGGAAATAGGTAACATTCTTGGGCCTGAAACGATCCGTGTCGCG
>JAZKDV010000064.1:0-5537 GCA_040387395.1 Pseudomonadota bacterium
AAGCCGGGATTTCGAACTGCTCGTCCCGCTTGTGGTCGGGGAACAGGTCATCGTCCTTGGCGGCCGGCTGCTGCTGCGGCGGCATGGTGGTGGCGGTGGCGCGGGGGCCTTGCGCGGCCGGACGCGGCTCGGGCGCCGGTTCGGTGCGCAGGTCGGCCTGCTTCTTGCGGCCGAAGAAGCCCCAGCCGCTTTTCTTTTCGGCGGCAGGCGGGGCGGCCATCGGCTGCTGTTCCAGCGGACGATAGGTTTCCGTGGCCGGATACTTGATCGGCTGCTCGGCCGTGACTTCCGGAGCATCGGCACCGCCCAGGATGTAGTCCTCGGCCGGGCTCTTGTCGGCGCCGATTTCCTGGGCCAGCGCATTCATGGTGGCGTGAACCGGGTTGGCCATGGGGGCCGGAGCCGGGGCATAGGTCGGGCGCACCGGTTCGGCGACGCGGGCCGGCGACTTCAGGTTCAGGTGCGGATGCAGGGTGCGCACCTTTTCCGGCAGCGGCATGCGGACCTGGTCGGCATCTATGCCGGTGGCGACCACCGAAACGCGGATGCGGCCTTCCATCTCGTCCAGGATGGTGTTGCCGAAGATGATGTTGGCGTCGGGGTCGACTTCCGAACGGATGCGGTTGGCGGCCTGTTCGACCTCGAACAGCATCAGGTCGGGACCGCCGGTGATGTTGATCAGGACGCCCTTGGCGCCCTTCATCGTCACATCGTCGAGCAGCGGGTTGGAGATCGCCATGTCGGCGGCGCGCTGGGCGCGGTCTTCGCCTTCGGCCTCGCCGGTGCCCATCATCGCCTTGCCCATCTCGCTGATCACCGACTTGATGTCGGCAAAGTCGAGGTTGATCAGGCCCGGCATCACGATCAGATCCGTGACGCCGCGCACGCCGGCATGCAGCACTTCATCGGCCATGGCAAAAGCCTGGGCCATGGTGGTGCGCTCATTGGCGACGCGGAACAGGTTCTGGTTGGGAATGACGATCAGGGTGTGCACGAACTGCTGCAGCTCTGTGATGCCGCGTTCGGCAACGCGCATGCGGCGGTCGCCTTCCAGGCTGAAAGGCTTGGTGACCACGCCGACGGTGAGAATGCCGGCTTCCCGCACGGCGCGGGCGATGACAGGCGCGGCGCCGGTGCCGGTGCCGCCGCCCATGCCGGCGGCGATGAAGACCATGTGCGAACCGGCCAGCTGTTCCATGATCTCGGGCATGGATTCTTCGGCACCCGCGCGGCCGATTTCCGGCTGGGCGCCGGCGCCCAACCCTTCGGTAGTGGAGACGCCAAGCTGGATGCGGCGGGTGGCCTTGGACTGGGCCAGCGCCTGGGCATCGGTGTTGGCAACCACGAAGTCGACGCCTTCCAGCCCCGCTTCGATCATGTTGTTGACGGCATTGCCGCCGGCGCCACCGACGCCCAGAACGGTGATGCGGGGACGCAGTTCTTTGGTCTCGGGGACTTTCAGGTTGATCGCCATATTACTTTCTCCTGCTTGAGATGTTTCGATCACCTTGCGGCACGCCAGATACCCAACTGATTCGCTTGTTTACTTGTTGAATCATTAGAGCCACCGACGGGTCAACCGGGTGAGCCAGTTTTCGCCCGCGACACGGGCCGGACCGCCCATCGCAATGTCCGGATTGAGCAACTCGGGCGGCAAGGTCGCGCCCGCCATCATCAGACCGATGGCGGTAGCGTAGTCGGGGCCCGCCGACGCCGCCGCCAGGCCTGAAAAAGCCTGCGGCCGGCCGATGCGGACCTGCTTGTTGAGGATGCGGGCGGCCAGTTCGCGGGTTCCGGCCAGCTGGCAGGCGCCCCCCGTCAGCACGGCGCGGCGGCCCGCCGCCACGTCGAAGCCCGAAGCGCGAAGACGGGTCTGGACCTCGCCGAAAATCTCTTCGAGGCGGGCCTGGATGATGCGGGTGAGCATGGAGCGCGGCAGGCGCAGGGCGGAATCGTCGCCCTCCTCGCCCATCTGGGCAACCGAGACGACGTCGGAGCCGCCATCCATCTCGCCCATCGCCGCGCCATAGAGGGTCTTGACCCGCTCGGCGGCGCCCAGCGGCGCGGCCAGCATGCGGGCAATGTCGCTGGTGACGGCAAAGCCGCCCACCGGCACCACATCGGCATGGACCAGATGGCCTTCCAGGAAGACGGCGATCGAGGTGGTGCCGCCGCCCATGTCGATCACGGTGGCGCCGATCTGCTTTTCATCCTCGGTCAGGGTCGAGATGCCGGACGCATAAGCGCCGAACTGGGCGCCAATGACGTTGAGGTGGCAGCGTTCCACCGCCAGCTTGAGGTTCTGCAGGGGGCTGGGCTTGACTGCCACGGCGTGCATGGCGACGCCGATGCGCTGGCAGAACATGCCGGACGGGTTCTTCACCCCGCGCGCTTCATCGACCACATAGGCAGTAGGCGCGCTCTGGATGACTTCATGGCCCTCCAGCTTGGCGCGGGCGCGGCCGTCATTGAGCAGAACCCGCAGGTGATCGTCGGAGACCAGCGCGCCGTCCAGCGACATCACCGCACGGCTGGTGACCGAGACCGGCTGGCCGCAATTGACGCTGATCAGCACATTCTGGATGCGGGCATCGGCCATGTTCTCGGCGGCGGCCACACAGTCGCGGATGGATTCCTCGGCCTGGTCGAGGCTGGTGATGGTGCCGGCTTTCAGACCGGAGGATTCGCGCAGGCTGCTGCCCAGCACCTTGAGCGAGCCCGCCTCGGCCTGGCCGATGACGCAGACGATCTTGGAGGTGCCGACATCCAGCGCCGAAACAAGTCCGGGGCGGTAAGCGGGGATTTCGTTGTTCACGCGCAAGCGCAGCGTCTGGTTCATGTCTCTTTGCCCCTCTCAACATCTTTCTTTTCGCCGCCCTTCAGCATGAAGAAATAGTGCGTCGGCGAACGCAGGTCGATTTCGGTGACATCCCGTTCCAGGATGCCGTTGTCGATGATCAGATGTTCCAGCGCCACGAGCTGCTTCTCCCAGCCGGCTTCCGGCAGCTTGACGATAACCCCATCGTCCAGGATCAGGTTCCAGCGGCGCGAGGAGATGCGCGCGAAGGCGGCGGTGCGGGCCGAGACGGCGCGATGGGATTTCACCGCATCCACCAGTTCGGCGGCACTTTGCGGCGCGCCGGCGCCCACCAGCTTCGGAAGGCGGCTGAACTTCTCGATCTCGCGGGTGGTGATGACATTGCCGTTGCGCTCGACCAGCGCGATCGGCGCCTCGCCCCTGGCATTCATCGGCGCCTGCCACAGCGCGAAGGGCCGCTTTTCCACCAGGGTCACGAAGATCGCATCGGGATAGCGGCGATGCACTTCGGCCGATGCGATCCAGTCGAGCTGCGCCAGGCGGTTGCGCGCCCCGAACAGGTCGGCGCTGAAGATCGACTGGCCGGGCTGCATCGCCAGCACTTCCAGAATCTGCTTGTAGGGCGTGCGGCGGTTGCCGGTGATGTGGATTTCGGAAATGCCGAACCCGGCATGGGCCAGGGTCTGGTTGATGCCGGTATCAACGGCGCGGAAGCCGCGGCCGATGATGCCGCTGGCGAACAGTGCGGCGATCAGCGCCAGCACCACAGACAGGCCGGTCATCGCCATCATCGGACGGTCGGCGAAGAAGGCGAAGCGCGGCATCATGCGGGAGAAGAATCCGGACGACTTTTCGCGCCGGGCGGTGCCGGGCTGGACCTTGGGCAGATCGCGGCGGGCCTTATAATTGGAAGAGGGGGGCCGCACGGCCTGGGCGCGGGCAGGCTTGCCACGGCTCTTGCGGTCCACATTTACCGATCGCATGACGCGTCCTCCACCATCCAACGGCACAATTTTGCGTAAGACATGCCGACATAGGCGGCCTGTTCCGGCACCAGGGACGTCGGCGTCATGCCCGGCTGGGTGTTGGTTTCCAGCAGGATCAGGCGCGGCGTTGCCGTGGTGTCGTCGTAACGGAAATCGGTGCGGCTGACGCCGCGGCAGCCCAGCGCCTTGTGGGCGATCACCGACATTTCCATGCAGTCCTTCGCGATATTGTCCGGGACAATCGCGGGCAGAACATGCTTGGAGCCGCCGGGGGCGTATTTGGCTTCATAGTCATAGAATTCGAGTTCGGTGGTGATCTCGGTAACGCACAAAGGACGTTCGCCCATCACGCTGACGGTGAGTTCGCGGCCCGGCACGAATTCCTCCACCATCATCTCGCTGGACAGGTTCCAGTCTTCCGCGCCGAGCGCGGCGGGCGGGCGGTTGTCGCCCTTGCGGATGATGAAGATGCCGACGCTGGAGCCTTCATTGACCGGCTTGACCACATAGGGCGGCTCCATCATGTGGCGCGCGCCGGCTTCCTTGCGGTCGCAGACGATGGACTTGACCACCGGCAGGCCGGCGGCGCGGTAGATGTCCTTGGTGCGTTCCTTGTGCATCGCCAGCGCCGAAGCCAACACGCCGGAATGGGTGTAAGGCAGGCGCATCCATTCGAGGATACCTTGCACCGTGCCGTCTTCGCCGAAGCGGCCATGCAGGGCATTGAACACGGCGTCGGGTTTGGCGGCACGCAACTGGGATTGCAGGTCGTCCGCCGGATCGACTTCGACCGCATCGAAGCCCTCTTCCGTGAGGGCCTGCATCACGCCGCGGCCCGACGACAGCGAAACCTCGCGTTCGGCGCTGCGGCCACCCATCAAGACGGCGATGCGCTTGAAGGCCGTCATGCAACCCCCACGCGCTTGATTTCCCATTCCAGCGTCACGCCGGATTTTTCCTGCACGCGCTTGCGCACTTCCTCGCCCAGCGCTTCCAGGTCGGACGCGGTGGCCTCGCCGGTATTGATCAGGAAGTTGGTGTGCTTTTCCGAAACCTGGGCGCCGCCGATCTTGAGGCCCCGGCAACCGGCTTCATCGACAAGCTGCCACGCCTTGTGGCCGGGCGGATTCTTGAAGGTGCTGCCGCCGGTCTTGGACTTGATCGGCTGGGCGGCTTCGCGGTTGGCGGAAAGTTCTTCCATGCGGGCGCGGATGGCGGCGGGGTCATCGGGCGTGCCTTCGAACACCGCCTCGATGAAAATCAGGTCGTCGGACGCGCCCTTGGCCTTTCGGTATTCGAACGCCATGTCAGCGCTGGAAAGCCTGATTTTATTGCCTTTTGCGTCAATCGCACTGGCTTCGACGAAGATGTCCTTGATCTCGCGGCCATAGCAGCCGGCATTCATCCTGAGCGCGCCGCCGATGGTGCCGGGGACGCCGCGCAGGAATTCCAGGCCGGCGATGCCGGCATCGGCTGCGGCGCGCGCCACAGCGCCGTCAAGCGCAGCGGCGCCAACGCGCACCTTCATGCCGTCAATCTCGATCTTGCCGAAGGCTGAGGACAACCGCACCACCGCGCCGGGAATGCCGCCGTCGCGCACCAAAAGGTTGGAGCCAACACCGATCACCGAAACGCGAAGGTCGGCAGGCTTGGCGGCGATGAAGGCCGCCAGGTCGTCGGCGTCTGCGGGACGGAACAGCACTTCGGCGGGACCGCCGGCGCGGAACCAGACA
>JAZKDV010000065.1:0-4648 GCA_040387395.1 Pseudomonadota bacterium
ATTGGTCGGAGAGAGAGGATTCGAACCTCCGGCCCCTACGTCCCGAACGTAGTGCTCTACCAGGCTGAGCTACTCTCCGAACCAGTGCGAAAGGGTTAGCCCTCGCCTCGGGAGGCGACCTTATAGCGATGCCCCCCCGCCCCCGCAACCGGCCATCGCACCCCTTCCAAGGCCTTGGACCAGCGGCATTTTGGGCGGTTTGCGGGCCAGCCCGGCTGGCTTTATACGAGGTCCGCGCCGGTCAAACCGGCCACCACGCCGTTGGGGCGTCGCCAAGTGGTAAGGCACTGGATTTTGATTCCAGCATTCGAAGGTTCGATCCCTTCCGCCCCAGCCAACCCCAATCGAGTTTGAGCTGATTGCTCCGTACCGGGATCATCTGGCGCGAAGAACGCCGCCGCAGCCTGGTGAGCCGTAACCCCACTCGAAAAATAGATCCCGAGGATTGTCTTATATTTTAAGCGCTTACCGCCCGTCGGCGCGGAACAAGCACCGTTTCACCCCGTTAGGAATTCTGCAGGGGAAAACGGGTGGATCAGGTGAATTTTTCGTCCAGGCCTTTCTTGATAGCGGCAAACGCCGTCGCGATCGCGATCTGCGTTGCAGTTTTCGGCTATATCTTCTTCGCAGGTCCGGACGACCGCAGCGCCCCCTCCTCCGGCACGGCGCGGATCACGCAATCGTTGCAGCAGGCCGTCACCAGGGACGCCGCGAAGAACCCGCTGCTGTATCGCCTGTATGCTGGCCGGGGGTTCGCACCGCTGTGGTGGAACGGGGAAAAGATCACCGCCGACGCTCTGGGCACGCGGCAGTTGCTGGCGGGGGCCGCCGATCATGGACTGCCGCTGCAGCGCTATACCTCGATACCGGTACCGGCGGGCCAATCCACGGACGCGAAGGCGGCCTTTGATCTCAGCCTCACCCGCGCAGCCCTGGCCTATGCCGCCGACATGCGCGATGGCATGCTGCGGCCCAAGGCGGTTTTTTCCGATGTCAGCCTGCCGCAAAAGCAAACCGAGATCTTGGCGGATTTTGCCGCGGCGGCAGCGGCGCAACAGGTTGCCCCTTTTCTCACGCGGCTTGAACCAGCCGTGCGCGACTATCAGCTCCTTAAGGCCGCCTTGCGTCGTTACCGCGCCCAGACGCCCTGGCCGGCGATTGCAGCGGCGAAGAATTCCCCGCCCCCCATGGCGCTGGTCGGAAACCGGCTGGCCGCCGAAGGCTACATGATGCCGGGTGCAAGCGTTCCTGCCGCGCTGCGGCTCTATCAATCCGAGAATGGCCTCACCCCCACGGGGGGGCTGGACGGCAAAACCGTCGCCGCGCTGAACGTGCCGGCGCCGGTGCGCGCCGCCCAGATCGCAGCCAACATGGAACGCTGGCGCTGGCTGCCGCAGGCGCTGGAAGAGCGTCACATCATGGTCAATGTCGCCGATGCCTGGCTGGTACTGGTGGATGACGGCGCGGTTGCACTGCGGTCGCGCGTCGTCGTTGGCGCACCGGACACGCCGACCCCGCTGCTGATGGCGCGCGCCAATGCCGTGACGGTCAACCCCACATGGCACTTGCCCAAATCGATCATCGAAAACGAGATCAGGCCAAAGCTGGCGGAGAATCCCGATTACCTGGCCAGCAAGAATATGGTGGAGGAAAATGGCGAGATCACCCAGATGCCCGGCCCGACCAACGCCCTGGGCGTGCTCAAGTTCGAGTTTCCCAATCCCTTCGACGTCTACCTGCACGACACGCCCACAAAGCGCACCTTTCATGGGGCTGACCGCGTGGTGAGCCACGGCTGCGTCCGGGTCGAGCAGATACGCGCGCTGTCGTCGGCCGCGCTGGGTCTGGACGAAGCATCGCTGGATCAACTCATTGCCGCGGGTGAAACCGTGCGGCGCCCGATTCCGAACGCCCTGCCCATTTACATCCAGTATTGGAGCGCGGTTCCCGGCCCGGATGGGCGCATGGGGTTCCGCGAGGATGTCTATAGCCGTGATACCGCGATGATTGCGGCCATGCGGTCCACTGCCTTGCGCTTTGCCAAGGCAGACTGAGTTCCACGCACCGGAACTTTGAAATCCCGGACAGGATGCCCTATATAAATTTGGCATCCCTCGGAACCTTTTTGATGAATCTTGCACGACGCGCATTCTTGCGCGCAGGCGCTGGAGCTATGCTCGCGGCAGCCGCGCCAGGCATCGTCACCGCTATGGCATCGCCCGCCATCCTGCGCGGCACAGCCGCGCGCCGCATCAGCCTGCAGAATCTCCACACCGGCGAACGCCTGGCGACCGACTATTTCGCGGATGGGCGCTACATGCCCGGCGCGCTGGAAGAGATCAATCGCGTGTTGCGCGACTTCCGCACAGGCGATGTCCATGCCATCGATCCCAATCTGCTGGACCTGCTGAACACCATGAGCACGCGCATGGATACCAGCGCCCCGTTCCATGTGATTTCAGGCTTCCGCTCGCCGCGCACCAATGGCCTGTTGCATGGCAAGAGCAGCGGCGTGGCAACCAAGAGCCTGCACATGCAAGGCATGGCCATCGATGTGCGCCTGCCCGGCCGGCAACTGAAGAACCTTCACGCGGCGGCGCTGTCGCTGGAGCGGGGTGGTGTCGGATTCTACCCGTCTTCCGATTTTGTCCATGTCGATACCGGCCGCGTCCGCCGGTGGAGCGGCGTGTAAAAGCCGTTTACTAGTCCAGCGTCCGCCGGAAGCGCAGCAGCGCGATGGTGCCCATCACAAACGTGAACAGCAGCAGCGGCCAGATGTCGGGCCAGCTTTCCGACAGCCCGTTGTCCTTCAAGAGGATGCCCCGGATGATGCGCAGGAAATGCGTTGCGGGCAGCGCCTCGCCGATCCATTGCGCCCAGACCGGCATGCCCATGAAGGGAAAGGCGAAGCCCGATAGCAGGATCGCCGGCAGCAGGAAGAAGGTCGTCATCTGCATCGCCTGAAGCTGGTTCTGCGCCACCGTCGAAAAAACATAGCCCACCGCCAGGTTGGCAATGACATAGATCGCCAGCGCCGCGCCCAGGAGGCCCAGCGAACCGCTCATCGGCACATGGAACATGTAGCGGGCCAAAAGCAGAATGATGGCGCTCTGCACCGCGCCCACCGCGATATTGGGGGTGATCTTGCCCAGCATGATCTCCAGCGGCGTGGCCGGCATGGCGATCAGGTTTTCATAGGTGCCGCGTTCGCGCTCGCGCGTCAGCGCCAGGCAGGTCATCAGCACCATGGTCATGGTCAGGATGATCGCCAGCAGCCCGGGGACAATATTGTACTGCGTGTTGGATTCCGGATTGTAGAGCAGGTGCGACACCGTGTTGAACGGCGCCGGCCCTTGGGCGCGCACCGCCAGCGGTCCCACCAGATCGTCGCGCAAGGCATTCGCCGCCAGCGTGTTGAAGGCGGCCAGCGCGAAAGAGCCGGCGGCCGGATCGGTGGCGTCCGCCTCGATCAGCAGATCCGGCTTGGTCCCGCGCACGATGTCGCGCGAGAAATTGGGCGGGATTTCCACCACGAACACCACCTCACCCCGCTGCAAAAGCTGCCGCGCCGCCTTGGGATCGTTGGTCTGCTGGGCGATATGGAAATAGCTGGAATTTTGCATCGCCGCGACGATCGAGCGGGCGAAGGGGCCCGGATCGTTGATCACGATGGCGGCGGGCAGATCCTTGGGATTGAGGTTGATGGCAAAGCCGAACATGAAGAGCTGCATCAGCGGCACCACCACCACCATGCCCAGCGTCAGCCGGTCGCGGCGCATCTGCAGGAATTCCTTGACCAGGATCGCCCAGACCCGGCGGAGCGAGAAATTCATCGCGCGTCTTCCTGCAGGTGAATGAAGACGTCTTCCAGGCTGGGCGGGGCTTCCGCCACGGTCAGATCGGCGCGGGCGCGATAGGGCGCGACGGTGCGTTCCAGCGCGGGGCGGTCGCGGCCGCTGACATGCAGGGCGGCGCCGAAAAAGCCGGCATAGTCCACGCCGGGCTTGTCCCGCAGTTCTTCCACCAGATGGCGAACGCCTTCGCCTTCGATGGTGAAGGTGGAAAGGCCGGACTCGGCGATCACTTCGGCGACCGAGCCGCGCGTCACCAGCTTGCCGTTCAGGATATAGACGATGCGGTCGCAGCGTTCCGCCTCGTCCATGTAATGGGTTGAGACCAGCACAGTGAGCCCTTCGGCGCTCAGCGCATGGATCTCCTCCCAGAAATCGCGCCGCGCCTTGGGATCGACGCCCGCGGTCGGCTCATCCAGCAACAGCATCTGCGGGTCGTGCAGCATGCAGGCGGCCAGCGCCATGCGCTGCTTCCAGCCGCCCGACAGTTGCCCTGCCAGCTGGTCCTGGCGCGCGGTCAGGCCCAGCCGCGCCAGCGTGGAATCCACTTTCTGCTGGGGCGCCTCGACGCCATAGACCCGCGCCACGAATTCAAGATTCTCGCGGATCGACAGGTCTTCCCAGAAGCTAAACTTCTGCGTCATGTAGCCGACCTGCCGCTTGATGGCTTCGGACTGGGTGCGGAAATCCAGCCCCAGGCAGGTGCCCTGGCCTTCATCGGCATGCAGCAAGCCGCACAGCATGCGGATGGTGGTGGTCTTGCCCGACCCGTTGGGGCCGAGAAAGCCCCAGACCTC
>JAZKDV010000066.1:0-1546 GCA_040387395.1 Pseudomonadota bacterium
GCCATGTCTCGCTGGTCTATCGCGGCGACAAGCCGCTGCGCGGTTTTGACGATGGCATGCGCGATGCGCTCTGCGACTCCATGAAGGCGCGCGGGCTTGAGGTGCTGCTGGGCTGCGAATTCACCAAGATCGAAAAGCGCGGCGACTGCCTGCACGCCGAAACCAACAAGGGCGACGTGATCGAGTGCGACCAGATCCTGCTGGCCATCGGCCGCCAGCCCAACACCATGGCGCTGCATGTCGAAAAGGCCGGCGTGGAGCTCGGCAAGCGCGGCGAGGTGATGGTGGATGCCTATTCCCGCACCAGCGCGCCGCACATCTATGCCGTGGGCGACGTCACCGACCGCATCCAGCTCACTCCGGTGGCGATCCACGAGGCCATGTGCTTTGTCGAAACCGCCTTCAAGAACAATCCCACCCGCCCCGACCACCAGCATGTCTCCAGCGCGGTCTTCACCACGCCGGAACTGGCATCGGTGGGGCTGACCGAGATCCGCGCCCTGGGCGAGGGCCATTCCATCGACGTCTACAAATCCACCTTCCGGCCGCTGCTGCACACGCTGGGCGGGCGCCCGGTGCGCACCCTGATGAAGCTGATCGTGGACGCCAAGACCGACAAGGTGCTGGGCTGTCACATCTTCGGCGACCATGCCTCCGAGATCATCCAGATCGTGGCGGTGGCGATCAAAATGGGCGCCACCAAAAAGGATTTCGACGGCACCATCGCCCTGCACCCCACCGCCGCCGAGGAGCTGGTGACCATGCGGACAAAGAGCTATAGCAAGAGCCCTGCCGATCTGAAGGCCTAAACCTTTGCCATAACAGGGTTTTCATCCCCTGCCATGCCGTTCATCCTTGCCCGGTGCGATACTAGTAAAATGGGCCGCGACCGCCTATATCCACGGCCCGTTGCGTAATTTGAAGGAGGGTCGTGTGGCCCAGAGCTGGACCCCGCAGAGTTGGCAGGAAAAAACCGCCCGTCAGATGCCGGATTACCCGGATAAGGCGGCGCTGGACCGCGTCCTGGGCCAGCTCAAGACCCATCCCCCGCTGGTGTTCGCCGGCGAGGCCCGGAACCTGATGACCAGCCTGGGCCAGGTGGCGGAAGGCAAGGCTTTCCTGCTGCAGGGCGGCGACTGCGCCGAAAGCTTCGCCGAATTCCATCCCGACAATATCCGCGACACCTTCCGCGTGCTGCTGCAGATGGCGGTGGTGCTGACCTTTGCCGCCGGCGTGCCGGTGGTGAAAGTCGGCCGCATCGCCGGCCAGTTCGCCAAGCCGCGTTCCGACGATTTCGAGACCCAGGGCGACGTCAAGCTGCCCTCCTATCGCGGCGACAATATCAATGGTGGCGAGTTCACGCCCGAAGCGCGCATTCCCGATCCGCAGCGCCTGCTGCAGGCCACGGCCCAGTCGGCCGCGACGCTGAACCTGCTGCGCGCCTTTGCCCAGGGCGGTTACGCCGATCTGCACAATGTCCATCGCTGGATGTTGGGCTTCATCGCGGACTCGCCGGCCGGCGAACAATATAAGGGTCTGGCGCAGC
>JAZKDV010000067.1:0-10484 GCA_040387395.1 Pseudomonadota bacterium
GCCGGATGCGGCATTCGCGGCGCCGGGCGCGCCCATCACCATCTGTGTCCTGGGCAGTGATGTCTTTGGCGGCAATCTGGAAAAGGCCGCCGCCGGTTCGAAGCTGGCAGAGCGCGCCATCGCGGTGCGCCATCTGGCCGGACCCGACCCGGATGCCTCCTGCCAGATCCTGTTCATCGGTGCGGGCGACCAAAGCCTGATCGCCGGCACGCTGGACGCCATGAAGGGCCGCCCGGTGGTGACGGTGACGGATTCGAATGTCAGGGCGCGGGGCGTCATCGCCTTTGTCATCGCCGGCAACCGGGTGCGGTTTGACATCGACGATGCCCTGGCCTCGCAGGGCGGGCTGATCATCAGCTCCAAGCTCTTGAGCCTGGCCCGCAGCGTCAAGCAGCGGGGCCAGCCATGAACGCCCCAAACCGCCAAGTGTGGAATCCCTCGGTGATCATGGCGCTGGTGGCCGCCGCCATGCTGTTGGCGGCGGGCGTGCTGATGGCGATCTATGAGGAACGGCTCTACAGCGCGCAGCAGGTCAAGAACATCCGCGAACAGGCGCAGATCCTGGCCGCCAGCGTCACCGCCGCCATCGTGTTCGACGACCGCCGCGCGGCGCAGGAATATGTCGAGGCCCTGGCCGCCAATCCCGAACTGCAGGCGGCCGGCGTTTATGACGGCGAAGCGCACTTGCTGGCGGGCTTTTCGCGCGGCGGCGCGCGGCTGCCGGCCGCCGCCTCCGGCGAAGGCGCCGTCTTCGGCGAAGGCTTCATGGATATCACCGTGCGCGCCAGCCAGAACGGCACCGCGGTCGGCACCGTGATGCTGCGCGCCGTCACCGAGCCGATCGAGCGGCGCTATGCCCGCTATGGGGGTCTCATCCTGCTGGTCACCATGGGCGCGCTGGTGATCGCGGTGTTGAGTTTTTCGCAGAATGCGCTGGCGCGGCGCGCCGAGCAGCTTTCCATCGTCAATACCCGCCTTCAGGAAGAGATGGAGGAGCGGCGCAAGACCGAGGAAGCGCTGCGCCAGAGTCACAAGATGGAAGCGGTGGGCCAGCTTTCCGGCGGCATCGCCCATGACTTCAACAACCTGATCATGATCGTCAAAGGCAATCTGCGATTGCTCAAGCGCCGGCTGGGACCGGAAGCCGAGCAGGCGGGCACCTATATTGCCTCGGCGGACGAGGCGCTGGACCGCGCCGCCCATCTCACCCAGCGCATCCTGGCCTTCTCGCGCCGCCAGCCCCTGACGCCCCAGCGGGTCGATCTTTCCGCCCTGGCCCAGGGCCTGTCGGAGCTGATCCGCCATTCGGTGGGCGAGAAGGTTCAGATTTCCATGGATCTGGCGGCACGGGGCGCCATCCTGTGCGACCTTAACCAGATGGAGAATGTGATTCTCAACCTGGCGATCAATGCGCGCGACGCCATGCCGGACGGGGGCAAGCTGACGGTCGCGACCCGCGACGTGACCTTGAGCGCGCCGCCGCCCGATGTCGAAGGCGAGAATTTCACGCCCGGCGCCTATGTCTCGCTGTCGGTCAGCGACACCGGCATCGGCATGCCCGACGAAGTGCGCCGCCGCGCCGTCGATCCCTTCTTCACCACCAAGCCGCTGGGCAAGGGCACGGGGCTGGGTCTTTCCATGACCTTCGGCTTTGTGCGCCAGTCGGGCGGTTATCTCGGCATCGACAGCAAGCCCGGCAAGGGCACCACCGTGACCATCCTGATGCCCCAGGGCGGTGAGGAAACAGCATGACGGATAAAACTCCCATCCTGGTCGCCGAAGACGAAGCCATGCTGCGGGTGCTGGCGGTGGAGATGCTGGAGGATGCCGGCTTCCAGGTGTTCGAGGCCGGAGACGGCATGGAAGCGCTGGAGCTGCTGAAAGCCAATCCGCAGATCGCGCTGCTGGTGTCGGACGTCAAGATGCCGCGCATGGACGGCTATGCGCTGGTGACGGCGGGACTGGAGTTCAAGCCGGACCTGAAGGTGCTGCTGATGACCGGCTATGCCCAGGACCCGCCGCCGCAATTTTTAAAGGCGCGGGACATCCAGATTCTGCACAAGCCGTTCAACCTGGAAAAGCTGTGCACCCTGGCGGCGGAGATGACCGCCGCCTAGCCTCGGCAACCAGAAGTGCTGGTCGTCAAGCGAACGTAAGCTTCCTGACAGTCAACGCGTTGCCCAATGCCGCACCCGACATGGTGTTGTCGAAGGTGCACCAATCGTCCGCAGACAGCGCGTCCGCCAGCGTCTTCAGCGCTTTGGCGCCATAGTTCGAATAGTAAAGCCTCGGACTGCCGTGCAGGCGCCAATAGGAAAATCCGCGCCAGCCGCCCGGCACGCCGTCGCTCTCGGCGCGCGGAGGATCGGCCGCCACTCGCGCCACCTCCAGTTTCGCCAGCGCGGCATCGGCCTTCGGCGTGAACCAGCTGGGATGGCGCGGCTCGCAGGCAATGCGAGTCCTGTTTTTGGCGAGCCGGCGGAAAAATCTGGAGACCGTGGCCGCATCATAGATCAGGCTGGGCGGCAGCTGGACCAGAAGCACGCCGAGCTTGGCGCCCAGCCCGCTGACTTCCTCCAGAAACCGCGTCAAAGGTTCGTCGTAATACTGCAGGCGGCCGTCATGGGTGATGCTGCGTGGCAGCTTGACGGCAAAGCGGAAATCCTTCGGCACGCTTGCTGCCCAGCGTTCATAGGTTTTCTTCTGGTGCGGGCGGTAAAAGGAAGTGTTGATCTCGGCTGCGTTCAGCCGCGCGCCGTAGCGCTCCAGATGCGTGCCGGTCTTGGGAAACCTGGCGCCATACTGCGCCGGGATGCTCCAGCCTGCTGTGCCGACGAATGTCACCGCCACACGGCTTTCAGCGGGCCCTTGCCGCCATAGACCGGATCGGTGCGGGGTGCGCGGGTCTTGGCTATGGGCCGCAAGGCGCGGTCATGCTCGCCCTTGGTGGCGCGGCACATGTCATAGCCGCTGCCGTTCGGATAGGCGCCCACCACCAGCAGGTCGCGTGAAGCTGAAAGGCGCTGATGCCCGGTGCCGGCGGGCTGCACGATCACATCGCCCGCTTTCAGGTCCAGGTTGCGGCCGCGCGCGCCGCCGAACCGCACCCTGGCGGCGCCGCGCGCGATTCCCAGCACTTCATGGGCGTTGGAATGGAAGTGAAGATAGTCATAGACCCCGTCGCGCCAACCGCCGCGCCAGCCATGGGCCTCGAACAGGCTTTCGAAGATGGCGGCCGGATCGAAACTTTCGTCCAGCTTCACCACCCCGCGATAATGGATCAGCGGCCAGCGGGGATGGTTGGGGGTCAGCCCGTCATCGGCGAAGAGGTAGGTATTCGCCTTGCGTACGCGTACCAGGGCTTGGGCCTGGCGCGGGGTCGGGCGCGCCATCCCGGTCAGGCGTTCGGCGGTGCGCTTGATGTCTTCCAGCAGCATGGGGTTGAAAGCGTAACAGGGCGCGAAAGTTCCGCAATGGTTCGACAAGGTGCGCTGGCGCGTATAGAAAACCGCCATGAGCGAACCTGCCTTTATCGCCGGGGACTGGGGCACCAGCCGTTTGCGGCTTTACCTCTGCGACGCATCCGGCCATGTGCTGGCGCGGGCCGAGGCCGAGGGCGCCGCGGTACCCGATCATGCCGCGCGTTTTGCGGCCGCCGTGGCAGGCTGGGACAAGGCGCATGGCAAACTGCCGGCGCTGCTGGGCGGCATGGTGGGTTCCACCGTCGGCTGGAAGGAAGTGCCGTACCTCAGTTGTCCGGCCCGGCCCGAAGCGCTGGCTGCTGCCGCGCTGCGCTTCGAGCATGAGGGCCGTGTCTTCGCCATCATACCGGGCCTGAAATGCGTCAACCGCACCGGCGCGCCCGACGTGATGCGCGGCGAGGAAGTGCAGATTTTGGGCGCGCTCAACCTGCATCCCCAGCTGGCCAGGGGCCGTCACATTTTTTGCATGCCGGGAACACATGCCAAATGGGTGGCGGTGGACGATGGCGCGGTGACCGAATTCCAGACCGCGCCGTCCGGCGAAGTGTTCGAGCTGTTGCGCAAGCATAGCGTTCTGGCGCGCGATGGCGGCGAGGTGCGCGCAGACAGCCATGCCTTCACCCAGGGGCTGGATTTCTTCCGCCGCAACGCCCAGGCCGACCTTCTGCACCTGTTGTTCAGCACCCGCGCCCGCGTGGTGACGGGCGAGATGCCCAAGGCCGATGGCGCCTCCTACCTGTCGGGGCTGGTGCTGGGCGCGGATGTCGATACCGCGGTGTCGCTGCTGGGTCTCATCCCCGCTGACACGGTGTATCTGATCTGCACCCCGGCGCTGGCCGAGCTTTATGACAAGGCGCTGGCGCAGTATGGTCTCAAAACCGAGACACTCGACGGCGACGCCTGCGCGCTGGCCGGACTGGTGCGTATTCATACGGAAGTCTTTTCATGAGTGATTTTCTGGCCGAGCTTCCCCTTGTCGCCATCCTGCGCGGCGTCACGCCGGCGCGGATCGAAGGTGTGGCGGGGGCGCTGTTCGACGCCGGCTTTCGCGCCATCGAAGTACCGCTGAATTCGCCGGAGCCGTTCAAGAGCATCGAGATTCTTGCCAAGGCGTTTGGCGACCGCTGCCTGACCGGTGCAGGCACCGTGCTGACGGTGGAGAATGTGGACCGCGTGGCGGATGTGGGCGGCAAGTTGCTGGTGACGCCCAACACCAATCCGGCCGTGATTTCCCATGGCGTGAAAAAAGGCATGACGGTGATGCCGGGCTTTTTCACCCCCAGCGAAGGCTTTGCCGCCATCGCCGCAGGTTCGCGCACCCTGAAACTGTTTCCCGCCTCCACCGGCGGCACCGATCACATGAAGGCGATGCTGGCGGTGCTGCCCAAGGATGTGCCGGTTTACGCGGTGGGCGGCGTCGGCGCCGCCAACATGAAAGAATGGCGCATGGCAGGCGCGGCCGGCTTCGGCCTGGGATCGGAGCTGTTCAAGCCCGACTTCAGCGATGAAGAGATCGGCGCCCGCGCGCGCAAATGCGTCGCCGCTTTCCGCGACGCGGGCTGAACCGGAGCAGCGGCGAACCCGAAGGGCATCGCCGTGCGACCATTAAAAACTACCAGTTGGTGAATGAACCATCCGGGCGATGGTTGATCGGGATGGGCGAATACGGCTCCGACCAATCGCCGATCATCTGAAGTTTGCTGAGATCCAGCGTCACGCCGAGGCCGACGCGCTCGTTCGGCCACAGCTTGCCGTTCTTGAAGTCATAGCATTCGGGCGCATAGGCCCAGGGCTGGCGGCCCGATGCCGTCATCTCCATCAGCGCCTTGACCGATGTCGCGGTCAGGCAGTGCACCAGCGCGGTCTCGCCGATCGGGCCGGTAAAATGCGGGATCATGCCAACATAATGGGTTTCCGCGATGGCGCAGATCTTCATGTATTCGGTAATGCCGCCGACATTGGGCACGGTGCAGCGGGCATAATCGATCAACTGCTGTTCGATCAGCAGGTTGGTGTCCCACTTGGCGCCGTAAATCTCGCCCACCGCGATCGGCACGCCCAGGCGCGGGCGGATGGTTTTGTAGATTTCAATATTCTCGCCGCGCACCAGGTCTTCGGCGAAGTAGGGCCGCAGCGGCTCGATCATCCGCGCCAGGTTGATGGCGTCTTCCTGGTCGAACACGCCATGGAAGTCGATCGCCCAGCCGCCGTCCTTGCCGGCGCCCTTGCGCGCCAGCTTGCAGGCTTCATAGGAATCCTGCACCGCCTGGAAACGGTCGAACTCGCGGCCCGCGATGGGGCCGAGGCGATAGGCGCGATGACCTTCAGCGATGCAGTTGCGCGCTGCGTCTTCGATAGTGCCGCCCTTGGGCGTCGGATACGAGGTGGCATAGGTTTCGATATGGTCGCGTGCCTTGCCGCCCAGCAGTTGCCACACCGGTACGCCCAGCGCCTTGCCTTTCAGATCCCACAGTGCCAGGTCGAGGCCGCCCAGCGAATGGGTCTTCTCGCGTCCCGCCGGATAGAAGTAGGAGCGGTACATGCGCTGCCACAGATGCTCGATGCGGAACGGGTCCTGGCCGATGATCAGCCCGGCGCACTGCTGCATGGTCGAAGGCTCGCCGCCTTCGCCGATGCCGATCAACCCGCTTTCGGTCTCGATGGTGACGACGTTGGTGGACTGGTTGAAGGTCGGCTGATGGATGTTGGGACGGCCCGCCGCATCGGTGGGCGTCTTGTAGTAGCGCACGCGCTTGATCTTGTCCTTGGGCAGGCCCAACGCGAAGGCGTCGGGCGGTGTCCAGGCCGCGGCGGCCCCAAGACCCAGCCCAGTGCCAAGCAGACCCGTCATCACTGTGCGGCGATCCATATTGCCCTCCATGAAATTTTTTACGTGTTTTCTTACGTCAGGCTGCAGACCCAGCCTTCGGCGGCGTCGCAATACCACAGGACGCCATCCTTGATGTCCAGCCCGTGCAGCGAGGGATCGGCTTTCTTGTCCAGCACGATCTTGCCGACGATGCCGCCGTCCGACAGGCGCAGCTTGTAGATCTCGGCCTCGTCGCTGCCGGTGCACCAGATGTAATCGCCATCCAGCGCGATGCCATGGGTGCGGATGGTCGGCGCCTGGATGCTGCGCGCCACCGTGCCCTGCTCGGCATTGATCAGATAGAGTTTGCCGCCGGCGGGTGTCGCCAGCCAGTATTGGCCATTGCCGGCCCATTTGACGCCATGTCCGCCCGACTCCAGCGGCAGGTCGCCCGGCTGGCGCGTGCGGGTGAGATAGGCGCCATAGATGCCCCAGCCCGGCGTCTCCCACTTGCCCAGCGTCTTGCCGGTCTTGGGATCGACTTTCAGGGTTGAGGGATATCCGGTCGCCACCTTGGTCGAGGTAATGAACCAGGCGCCGTTGCCATAGGTGATGCCGCTGCCATGCAAGGATTCCGTGACGACGCTGGAAATCACCGCGCCGGTCTTCGGGTTGACGGTGAAAACCGTGTTGGGATTTTTCTGGTCCAGAATCCACAGATCGCCATTGGCGGCGAATTGCAGATCGTTGGGCTGGTCGATCACCGGCTTGGTGTTGAAAAGCCGGTTCACTTTCTTCGCGATCACCGGCGCGGTGCCGCGCGCGGCGATGGTGGCTTCGGGAATGACGGGATTGGCGGCGAAGGCGATGTCGGGGATCAGCAACCCGCATGTTGCAAGACCGCTATTGGTCAAAAGCCGGCGGCGAGAAATTTCCATCACATGCCCCTGTTTTTGTGTTTTTGCCCTTGCGGCAAAATAGGCGTGTTTGTCGATCAGGGCAAAACCACCGCAGTGCAGCATGGCGATTGACGATACTGTGCGAAAATGCCGCTAAGATTTGTCATCAGTGACATCTTGTCGTATCGTGCATTCAGGTGCCCGGCAGAAGGCGCCATGAATGAGCGAAGATGGCGCAGACCGTCCGCTGGGGTCGAGGGGAAAGAACTTAAAAAAACAACGAGTTATCGGCGAACGCCGGATGTGCGTGGGTTGATCAACTGATCCTGCCACCCAACTGAACAGAAAACATAACGTGGGACCAACCCGCGAAATTGGTGCCGCCTTCCAACCGGAGGGCGGCATTTTTTTCGAACAGGCTGCCGGCATGCTGTCGTTTGAGATAATTGCATGTCGCAGTGCAGCGTAATTCTGGCCGCTTTTTTTTCGACCATCGCTGCCCTAAGGTTCGCCCCGGTATTTTCCGGTTCAAGCAACGAAAAATTGCTTCAGAATCAAACCGGACGGGGAAGCGAACAAAAATCCGCCGCGCTTCAGTCCAAGGCTGCCGGGCATCACATGCGCGGCAAACACATATGGGAGTTGTAAATGCGTAATCTGAAATTCGGCGCCGCCGCCGCGGCCTTGTTCGCGGTTGCGTTGACGGCGTTGCCCGCCGGCGCCGAAACCACGGTCCTCAGCAATGTCACGGTGATCGATGGCACCGGCAAGCCGGCCGCACCCAATTCCGCGATCGTGATGACCGATGGCAAGATCGCCTGGGTCGGCGCGATGGCGCAGCTCAAGGCTCCCAGGGGCGCGACCACCCGCGACCTCGCCGGCAAATATGTCATGCCGGGCATCATCGACAGCCATGTCCATGTTGGCATGATGAAGGACGTCACCCAGGACGTGAAATTCTACGACCGCGCCAATGTCGAAAACGATTTGAAAATCTACGCCGCTTACGGCGTCACCACGGTTGCGGTGGCCGGTACCGACAAGGACGTGATCTTCGACATCCGCAAGGATTTGCGCGCGGGCCGTCCCAGCATGGCGCGGGTCTTCACCTCGGGCCAGGGCCTGGTGTTCAAGGGCGGTTACGGCGGGTTGTTCGGCCTGAACGTGCCGGTTTCCACGCCCGAAGAAGCGCGCAAGGCGGTTGCCGCCGAAGCCGCCAAGGGCGTCGACCTGATCAAGATGTGGGTCGATGACGAGCGCGAGATGATCCCCAACAAGATGCCGTATGACATCACCAAGGCGGCGATCGACGAGGCGCACAAACACAAATTGAAGGTCTGGGCGCATGTCTATTACCTGGCGGACGCCAAGGAATTGACGCGCCAGGGCGTTGACGGCTTCGCGCACATCGTGCGCGACAAGGCGGTGGACAAGGAACTGATCGACCTGATGAAGGCCAAGGGCACCTGGCAGGCCGCCTCGACCCTCAGCCGCGAAATCGTTTACTCGATGGCGGTGATGCCCTGGATCAACGATCCCTTCTTCACCCGCGGCGTCTCGCCCGGCACCATCGCCGCGCTGCGCAGCCCCGAACGCGAAAAAAACGTGATGCTGGGCGCCATCCGCGTCCCGGGCCTGCCGTATGAGAAGCGTCTGTTCGCCGACATGGGCCGCACGGTTGTCCAGGCGATGGACAACTACACCGCGCTGGTCAATGCGGGCGTGAAGACCGGCATGGGCACCGACAGCGGTCCCAATGGCCGCTTCCCGGGCTTCAACGCGCATGAGGAGCTGCAGATGGAAGTGATGGCGGGCCGCACCCCGATGGACGCCATCAAGTCGGCGACCAGCGACAATGCCGCCTGGCTGGGCGACAAGACCATCGGCAGCATCGAGGCCGGCAAGTGGGCCGACCTTCTGGTGCTGGACGCCGATCCGCTGGCCGACATCCGCAACACCAAGTCGATCTCGGCAGTGTATGTCGCGGGCAACGCTGTGCCGACGATCTGGCAGACCTGCCGCGAGCGCGCCTCCGACGCCTGCACCGGCGGCTGGAAAGACCGTTCGCCGACGCCGTACTGATTGGACTGAACTGTGTACCGGCGCGGATGATTTTTCATCCGCGCCGTTTGCCTGAAGGAAATCCTCATGTCGTCAATCGCCGCCCGGCCGACCAAAGTCCGCCACATCATCCTGTGGCTGACGGTGCTGCTTTACATGGTCACCTATTTCGACCGGGTGCTGATCTCCACCGCCATGCCGGAAATCCAGAAGGAATTCGGTTTCTCCACCGTCACCGTTGGCTGGATTTTTGCCGCTTTCCAGATCAGCTACGCGCTGTTCCAGATTCCCGGCGGCTGGATGGGCGACTATATCGGCCCGCGCAAGATGCTGACGCTCATCGTCCTGTGGTGGTCGGCATTCACCGCTTTTACCGCCATGTCCTGGTCAGTCACCTCGATGATCGTCTGCCGCTTCCTGTTCGGCATGGGCGAAGCCGGCGCGTTTCCCAATGCCACCCGGTCGCTGTCGCGCTGGATGCTGCCGACTGAGCGCGGCTGGGCGCAGGGCGTCACCCATGCCGGCGCGCGACTGGGCGCGGCGATTACCCCGGTGATGGTGGTCTTCATGATCGCGCACTTCGGATGGCGCATGCCCTTCTATATCTTTGGACTGGTGGGCGTGGTGTGGGCGGGCGTCTGGTATTTCTATTACCGCGACAATCCCGCCGAACACAAAAGCACCAACAAGGCCGAGCAGGAGCTGATCCATAACGCGCTGGGCGCCGCGACCAAACGCAAATCGATTCCGTGGGGTGCGATCCTGTCCAGCCCGCAAATGTGGGTGCTGGCGGCGACTTATTTCTGTTACGGCTATGCGATCAACATGTTCCTGGCCTGGTTTCCAAAATACCTGGAAGCCGCGCGCGGCATGACGCTGACCCAGATGGGCATCTTTGCCAGCCTGCCGCTGGCGGCGGGCGTGATCGGCGACCTGGCCGGTGGCTGGTTCTCCGACGAGATCATCAAGAAGACCGGCCGCATCAAGTTCGCCCGCAAGGTGGTGGCGGTGACCGGCTTCTTCATCGCCGGGATCGTCTGCCCGCTTGCCGTCATGGAGCCCGATCCGTACATCAGCGCCGCGTTGTTCTGCGTGGCGGTGTTCAGCCTGGAACTCGTGGTCGGCAATGCCTGGGCGGTGTCGCTGGATGTCGGCGGCAATTTTGCCGGCTCGGTTTCTTCGGTGATGAACACGCTGGGCAATATCGGCGGCACCATCATGGCGGTGGCCACC
>JAZKDV010000068.1:0-4100 GCA_040387395.1 Pseudomonadota bacterium
GAGCCGGGCGATCCGCCCGACAACCTGACCGTCTGGCGCAAGGGTTCGGCCCGCATCACCATCCAGGTCAAGGGCCGCGCCGCTCATGCCGGGGTGGCGCCGCAGGACGGGCGCAACGCCGCGCTGGAGCTGATCCATCAGATCATGTCGCTGGCCAAAGACTTTCCCACCACGGGCGACGGCACCACCGTCAACCTCACCGTGATGAAGGCGGGGGAACGCACCAACATCATTCCTGACGCGGCCGAAGCCACCTACAGCGCCCGCTACCGCAATCCGCCCGACCTGGAACAGATCGTGGCGCGCTTCCGCGCCGCCGCCAGGGTGACAAGCGTGCCCGATACGAGCGTGGAGATCCTGCTGGATTCGGGCCTGCCGCCGCTGATCCAGAATGACGACGTCAATGCGCTGGCGGCGCGCGCCCGGTCCATCTATGCGGAGATCGGAAAGACCATCGGCGCCTCGGGCAATGGCGGGGCCTCGGAATCGGCGGTGGCGCAATCGGTCGGCACGCCGGCGCTGGACGGTCTGGGCTGGGTCGGCGGCGACTTCCACACCGACAATGAATGGGTGGATTTGAACAGCGTGGTGCCGCGCCTCTATCTGCTGACGCGGCTGGTGATGGATGCCGGGATCAATCCGCCGAAGCGGTGATCACTCAGCGGCGACCTGATTTCTCTTATCGAACTGAGACCACACGCCTTCGCCGCCGTCCCACGAACCCTTCGATGCGCCCTTGGAGTATTCCGTGGCGCGCTGCTCGAAGAAGTTGGCGTGTTCGACGCCGTTGAGGATTTCCACCAGCCAGGGCAGCGGATGCTGCTTGAGCTGCTTGTAGCCGCTCTCGGTGACTTCGAAATTGCCGAACACCGGTTCCAGCTTGAGCTGCGTCAGGCGCCAGTCGGCGATGTAGCGAACATAGGATTTGATTTCCTTGGCGGTCATGCCCTGGACTTCGCCCAGGCTGAAGGCCAGGTCGATAAAACCCTCTTCCAGACCGACCATGGTGTTGGCGACTTCGCGAATATCGTCCCGCACCGACTTGGTGACGCAGCCGGTCTCGTCCGCCCAAGCGTGATAGAGCTTGGTGATGCCTTCGCAGTGCAAGCTTTCGTCGCGCACTGACCAGGACACGATCTGTCCCATGCCGTTCATCTTGTTGAAGCGCGGGAAGTTCATCAGCATGGCAAAGCTGGCGAACAGCGACATGCCTTCGGTAAAGGCGCCGAACATCGCCAGGGTGCGCGCGACGTCAGCGCAGGTTCCCACGCCGAAAGTGTGCATGTAGTCGGCCTTGGCCTTCATTTCCGAATAATCGCGGAAGGCTTCGAACTCGGTCTGGGGCATGCCCAGGGTCTTGAGCAGCAACGCGTAAGCGTCGATATGCACCGTCTCCATGTTGGTGAAGGCGGCCATCATCATCTGCACTTCCAGCGGCTGGAAGATGGGGATGTAGCGCTTGAGGTAATTGTCGCCCACTTCCACGTCGCTCTGCGTGAAGAAGCGGAAAATCTGGGTCAGCAAGCGCTTTTCGGCATCCGACAAGTGACCGGACTGCCAGTCGCGGATGTCAGAACCCAGCGGCACTTCCTCGCCCATCCAGTGGGTCTGCTGCTGGCGCTTCCAGCATTCATAGGCCCAGGGATAACGGGTGATGTCATAGGTGCCCGTGGCGTTGAGCAGCCCAATGGTGCCTTTGCCGATCAGCGTGCGCGGATCGACGGCCCCTAAACCTTTTACTGACATGCCAGGCATTCCTCGTAATCGGTGCGGGGGGCGGTCGAAACGCCCTTCTCTTTCTTCTCAAGCTGGCCGGCAAAGCCGGCGCGGCTGATGGACTTGGAGCGGCAGTAATAGAGGCTCTTGATGCCCCGCTCCCACGCCGTCCAGTGCAGCATGTGCAGGTCCCACTTATCGATGTCGGCCGGCAGGAACAGGTTCAGCGACTGGCTCTGGCAGATATAGGGGGTGCGGTCGGCCGCCAGCTCGATGATCCAGCGCTGGTCGATCTCGAAGGCGGTGCGGTAGACGGCTTTTTCCTCGTCCGACAGGCAATCCAGGTGCTGAACCGAACCTTCCTGCTCGACGATGGACTGCCAGGTGGCGTCGGTATTCTCGCCCTTGGCTTCCAGCAGGTCCTGCAGATAGGGGTTGCGGACCGAGAAGGCGCCCGACAGGGTCTTGTGGGTGTAAACATTGGCCGGGATGGGCTCGACGCAGGCGCTGGTGCCGCCGCAGATGATCGAGATGCTCGCGGTGGGAGCGATGGCGATCTTGTGGCTGAAGCGGGCCTTCATGCCCTTTTCGCGGGCGTCCTCGCAGGCGCCGCGCTCTTCGGCCAGATGATAAGATGCAGCATCAGCTTCGCGGCGTATCTTCTTGAAAATGCGCAGATTCCACGACTTGGCCATCGCGCTTTCCATCGGGATGTTCTTGGCCTGCAGGAAGGTGTGGAAACCCATCACGCCCAGGCCGACCGAGCGTTCGCGCAAGGCGCTGTACTTCGCGCGATGCATGGAATCGGGCGCTTCCTCGATGAAGCTGGTCAGGACGTTGTCGAGCATCCGCAGAACGTCTTCGACAAAGCCCTCGGTCTCGTTCCACTGGTCCCAGGTCTCGATGTTCAGGGACGACAGGCAGCACACCGCGGTGCGTTCCTTGCCGTCATGGTCCATGCCCGTCGGCAGGGTGATCTCGCTGCACAGGTTGGAGGTGTTGACCTTGAGGCCCAGCTCACGCTGGTGCTTGGGCAGGGCCCGGTTCACCGCGTCGATGTTCAGGATATAGGGCTCGCCGGTCTGCAGGCGGGTTTCCAGGATGCGCTGCCACAGTTCGCGGGCATTGACCTCGCGCAGGACCTGCTGGTCCTTGGGGCTGCGCAGGCCGAACATCTTGCCCTCCTTCACGCAGTCCATGAATTCGTCGGTGATGTTGATGCCGTGATGCAGGTTCAGGCCCTTGCGGTTGAAGTCGCCCGACGCCTTGCGGATTTCGAGGAACTCCTCGATTTCCGGATGGGTGATGTCGAGATAGACCGCGGCCGACCCCCGGCGCAGCGAACCCTGGCTGATGGCCAGGGTCAGGCCGTCCATCACATGGATGAAGGGGATGATGCCGCTGGTCTTGCCGGTCTTCACCTTTTCGCCGATGGAACGGACCTTGCCCCAATAGGTGCCGATGCCGCCGCCATTGCTGGCCAGCGCCACATTCTCGTTCCAGGTGCCGACAATGCCGTCCAGCGAGTCCGAAACGTCATTGAGGAAGCAGGAAATCGGCAGGCCGCGCTTGGTGCCGCCATTGGACAGGATGGGGGTGGCCGGCATGAACCACAGGCGCGACATGTAATCGTACAGGCGCTGGGCGTGCTGGGTATCGTCGGCATAGGCGCAGGAAACCCGCGCGAACATGTCCTGGAAGCTTTCGCCCGGCATCAGGTAGCGGTCGGTCAGGGTCGCCTTGCCGAACGGGGTCAGCAGGTCGTCACGGCTGCGGTCCAGCACTAGGTCGCTGGGCTTGGGGCGCGGCGCCAGCGGATAGGGCAGCGGCGGCTGGGAGGCGGCAGGCTCGAACAGGTCCTGGGCGACGGGCTGAATGACAGGCTTGGGTGCCTCCACCGGGGTTTCGGTGACGGTGCGGGTCACCACCACCGAACGCTCGATCACCCGTTCGGCAGGCGACTGCACGACCATCTGGCCGTTGGTGTCGAAATCGCCTTCGATGACGGGCTTACCGAGTGCTGACATGCCATTCCCCTGTGCTGGCGGGGAATCGGGTGGCGTCGGCGCGGATTACCCCTGCGCCGTGCAGCCCCCTGGGACGCCCCGCCCCAATTGCTCAAACCGTGTTCGCGGCAGGTCTCCTGGCTCGCGGCCCTTTTTGCGTCCGCCTTCCCGGTTTCCCAGTGGCGTTGGACGCAAAATCAGCCGTTTACAGTTGCGGGGGCAGCCTCGGTTTCAGTCCCACCAGACCGTCCCGAAGTTCCCTTGAATCCCCTATCTAGAGCATTCGAGTAACCGTGAACGACTACATCTAGGGGGCCATTCGCGGAATCCGTCAAGCCGGAAAACTTTCACACAGGCGTCATTTTTCGCTTGGGGACA
>JAZKDV010000069.1:0-17367 GCA_040387395.1 Pseudomonadota bacterium
GCGAAACGGGCGCAGTCCGCGCCGGCCAGCCGCGCCACGGCGTTGTAACCCAGCGCCTGGCGCTCGGCTTCGCTGGCATCCGGCGGCGCGGTGGGGGCTTCTGCGCCCTGCGGCTGATCCATCAGCATGTGGCTTTCGCCATTGCGCGCCAGCCGCGCATAGCGCCGGGTGGATGCGTCGCCCGGCAATGGCGTGACGGTGGCGTCACCCCAGCCGGCAGCAACCAGAAAATCGCGCATCGCACTTTGACGGTCAGACATTACGCAACACGCTTTCCCATCGCGCAGGACCCGTCAGCCGCGCGGTGCGCGTGCCGTCCTGCATTCCCAGCCGCACATGCAGCGCGTCGGGCGGTAATATTTCGGGCGCACGCTCCGGCCATTCCAACAGCACCGCGCCCTGGTCCAGCGCGTCCTCGAATCCCAGTTCCTGCATCTCGCGCGGTTGCTTCACCCGGTAGAGGTCATAGTGGCTGACCGCAAGGCGCGGCGTGTCATAGCTCTGCACGATGGTGAAGGTCGGGCTGGGAACATCTTCGGCGACACCCAGCTGGCGCAGGATGGCGCGCGCCAGGGTGGTCTTGCCGGCCCCCAGATCGCCCCACAGGGCCACCGCGTCGCCGGTGCGCAAACCATCGCCGATACGCGCGCCCAGCCGCGCCGTGGCGTCGAGGTCGGGCAGGGGCACGGCGTTGCGGAAAGTCTCTGATATTTCGGCCATATCCATCGTTTTTAGCCTGCCATTCGGGGGGGCGGAAGGGGCTGGTTGTGGCCCATCCACCGGCATGGTAACCCCGCGCCCGCATCCGAAGAATTGCGTCAAATATGCCCGAAAACATCGTCATTATCGGCGCCGGCCAGGCCGGCCAGCAGGCGGTCCAGTCCCTGCGCTCCGAAGGCTTCAAGGGCGCCATCACCATGGTGGGCGACGAGGCCTATCCGCCCTATCAGCGCCCGCCTTTGTCCAAGGCCTATCTGCTGGGCAGCTTCGAGCGCCCGCGCCTGTTCCTCAAGCCGGACTCTTTCTACGAGGAAGCCGGCTGCGAACTGATGCTGTCGACCAGCGCCAAGGCGATACACCGTGCTGACCGCACGGTGGAACTGACCGACGGACGGCTGCTGGCCTATGACAAGCTGCTGCTGGCCACCGGCGCGCGGGTGCGCAAGCTGCGCTGCCCCGGCGCCGATCTGCCCGGCATCCATTATCTCAAGACCATCGCCGATGTGGATGGGCTGCAGGCTGTGTTCCAGGCGGGCAAGCGCATCGCCATTGTCGGCGGCGGCTATATCGGGCTGGAAGTCGCGGCGGTCGGCGCCAAGCGCGGCCTCGACGTGACGGTGTTCGAGGCCATGGACCGGCTGATGGCGCGTGCGGTGTCGCCGCAGCTTTCGGCTTTCTATGCAAGCGAGCATGAAAAGGCCGGCGTCACGCTCAAGCTGAACACGGGCGTCGAAGGTTTCGAAGGCAACGGCAAGGTGGAACGCATCAGGGCCGGCGGCCAGACCTATGAAGCCGACATCGTTTTGGTCGGTATCGGCGTCATTCCCTGCCAGGAGCTGGCGGAAGCGGCGGGCCTGAGCTGCACGGACGGCATTGTTGTGGACCGGAACGCCTGCACCAGCGATCCCCATATCTGGTCGGCGGGCGACTGCACACGCCACACCGGCCGTGAGGGGCAGGAAATTCGTCTGGAATGCGTGCAGAACGCCATCGACCAGGCCAAGCATGCCGCCCTGTCCATGACGGACAAGCCAAAGACCTACAGCGAAGTGCCGTGGTTCTGGTCCGACCAGTATGACCTCAAGCTGCAGATCGCCGGCCTGGCGCGGCGCACCGATACGCTGGTTCAGCGCGGTGACCCGGCAAGCCGCAAATTCGCCGTTTTCCACCTGCGGGATGGCGTGGTCGCGGCGGTGGAGGCGGTGAATGCCGCTCCCGAATATCTGGTGGGCAAGAAGATGATCGCGGAAGGCAAGAAAATCGCCGCCGAGACCTTGGCCGATACATCCATCCCGATGAAACAGATGGGCTGATGCCGCCCGAAAAGTTCAAGGTCACCTACATCGAAGACAACGGCACGGCGCACACCGTCGAGGTGGCCGAAGGCTGGTCGCTGATGGAAGGCGCGGTCAAGCACCTGATCCCGGGCATCGATGCCGATTGCGGCGGCGCCTGCGCCTGCGCCACCTGCCATGTCTATGTCGCGCCGGAATGGCAGGACAAGCTGCCGCCCAAAGGCGAAATGGAAGACACGATGCTGGATTTCGCGCCCGATACGCGGCCCAGCAGCCGCCTGTCATGCCAGATCCGGATGAGCGCGGCGCTGGACGGCATTGTTTTCAACTTGCCGAAATCATAGCATTAGAATGTTCCGGTTCTCCGCCACTCTTTTGAAGTGCGCCGGAAAGGAGGTCTGGACAGACCTCCTTTCCGAGTGCGTACTCACAAAAGCTACAATCACCCGCGGCAATCGCCGCGAATTGGATTAGGGCCGGGGCGTGGAGGCGGCGCCGGCGACAGCGCCCGTCCCACCGCCCACGGCCGCGCCAACCGCGGCTCCGGGCGCGCACCCGATCGGAAGCGTCACGACACAACCGATCGCCGCGCCGACGGTGGCGCCCGCCACTCCGCCCGTTACGGCGCGCGCGGCGGGATCGGGGCGCCAACGTCCATCCCGGTCGTAATATCCGGGCCCATCAACAGGGTCAGGGCGATAGCGGTAATAGGTGACGGGCGTGGTTTCCCCGTAGGCATACATCCGGCTCGTGCGCCAGCAATCGCCATACTGATTGCAGGCAATATAGGAACTTTCGAGGGGTTGAGCGCTGGTTGTCGTCGGGACTATCAAGGCTGCGGCCGCAATAGCGAGAAACGAACTCAGTCCAAGCGCAGTGTGAAACCGTCTCATGTGTCACCTTTCTTTGTGGTAGCCACATTCGACAGATCTCCCGTCCAGAATAACGAGGCGACAGGAGGATGGTTCCGAGCATGGACATGTCAGCAAGGAGCCCGAACATTGCTGTCCCACTGAGGGAACATCGACGGAAACTCACAAGCCCAACACTGTCTGAGTGCGCTTACGAACGTCCGCTTTGGCGCAACTGCGACATCAAGCAGCCGCTCTTCATGGTCGGTGAGTCTGGAGCGTTCGATGGTCAGGATGACCAGTCGCTACTCAGCGGCGATGGAAAATGCGGAGATCTCTCCAACCTGGGTGTTCCTAGGCTGAAACGCGAGCGCGGCCATGTCCTGCATTTGCATGTCCTCGAGTTTCTTCATCATCAGGCGGTCAGCAATCGATAGAGGCGCGCAGCGATCCACAAACTCCGCATGTTGGCCCGCCCGACTCATGGTCTCGCCTATCTCGCGCGCCGTGGCCAACGGTACGCTACAGGCGATGACCGTGCGGGGACCGTTCGCCGTATCGAATCGAAGCAGCAGATTCATGGGGGCGTCCGGCGAGGTGCTGCGCTCCACTTCTGACAGCTCATACTTTTCGTTAGCGGGCTGAAGTTTGGCTAGCATATCCATGAAGTTCCCCGGTTATGTAGGTCTATAACGCCAATCGGCAAATTTGGTGCCACCGCCGGGCCGGGCGCACCCCATGAGGCGCGGCGCCTATTCAGGTTACGGCTACTTACTTGGGATATGCGGGGGATAAGTGGCCGCCCGTTTTTCAAGCGCAGTGCAGCATCTGAGCCCAGGCGATTTGCATAACGTGCAACGTGAACCAAACCACTTTGGCGCGCGCAACCTTTTCCGCAGCCGCCGATGGACGCTAGCAAGATCGGGACACTGCCCCCCCGGGCGGCGCTTACAGATATGCGGTCTTGCGGTCGCGGCTGACTTCCGGATGCGGCTCGTCGTCATGGATGCGGCGGGGCAGGTGGCAACGCACCAGGGTGCCGTGCGTGCTTTCGATTTCCACCCAGCCGTCATGCAGTTCCAGGAAGCGGTTGACCAGCGCCAGGCCCAGGCCCGCGCCGGCGCGCTGGCCGGACTGGCTCTTGGCCGAGAAACGCTCGAACACATTTGCCTTCACATCGGGCGAGATGCCCGGACCATTGTCGGCGACGGAAATCTGCACATCTTCGCCCACGATCCTGGCCGACAGCACGATCTCACCGCCGCGCGGGGTGAATTTGAAGGCGTTGGACAACAGGTTGAACATGATCTGGCGCAGCCGCCGTCCGTCCGCCAGGAACTTTCCGGCATTGGGCGCGACTTCGACATTCAGGGTCAGGCCGACCTTGCTGGCCCATTCGCGCGCATGGCTCGACACTTCGGTGACGATGTCGTTGAGGTCGATGCGTTCCAGTTCCAGCCGCAGCGCGCCGGATTCCACCAGCGCCAGGTCGAGGATGTCGTTGATCAGGCTCTTGAGGCTGTTGCCGCCCTGCACGATGGCCTGGATATATTCGCTTTGCTGCGCATTGAGCGCGCCCGGCACGCCGCTGGCCAGATGTTCCGAGAAACCCAGGATGGTGTTGAGCGGTGTGCGCAGTTCGTAACTGACATGCTTGATGAAGTCGGACTTCAGCCGGTCGGCGGCTTCCAGGCCTTCGTTGCGGTCGCGCAGCGCGGTTTCGATGCGGAAGCGGTCGGTGACATCGTTGAATGTGACCAAGGTCGCGCCATCGGGCAGCGGCGAGGTGGACAGCGACAGGATGGAGCGGTCTGAACGCTCGATTTCGCCCAGGTCGCGGGCCGCAGCGCCGGCGACGATCGCCTGGATCAACTGTTCCCACAGGCCGGTATCGCCGAACTTGTCCTTGGACAGGGCCGCGATGGTGCGCACATGCGGTTCGCCGGCAAGGTCTTCGGCTTCGAATTCCCAGATGCGGGTGAAGGCGGCGTTGTGCAGCTTGAGTTTGCCGTCGGGCCCGAACACCGCCACGCCTTCGCTCAGCGTGTCGAGCGTGGCCGACTGCACCTTCATCAGCGTGTTGTAGTCGCTTTCCAGCGTCAGCCGCGCGGTGACGTCTTCATAGAGGAAGGTGAGCCCGCCAAAGGGGTGCGGCTGGGTGACGACGCGGATGGTCTGGCCGCCCGGCATGTGCCAGGCCTCCTCGCTGGCGCGCTCGCGCGAGCCGTCCTGGTACAGCGCCAGCCGCCCGCGCTTCCAGGCCTGATAGTCGCGCTGCTCTGGCAGCTTGCGGGCGTCGCGCAGCCGGTCGAGGATTTCGCCTTCGCCGGGATGCTTGTCGAGGAAGGTTTCGGGCAGGCCCCAAAGCCGCACGAACGCCTTGTTGTAGAATGAGAGCTTCTGGTCCGGCCCGAAGATTGCCACCGCGGTCTGCAGCGTGTCGAGCGTGGCGGCATGGGCGTCGGCATGCTGCTGGAGCCGGGCTTCGGCCGCCGTCACGTCCGTCACGTCCACCGCCGTGCCGATGATGCCCGCATCGCCCAGCGGGATTTCGGTGAAGGACAAGGCGCGGCGCTGGCCGTTCACCACCGAAAAGCGCTTGGCTTCCTGCAGCGCGTTTTCCGACCGCGCCGTGGCGGCCAGATCGCGCTCGCTCTTGTCCAGCGCCACCTGCTCGCGGCGCGCGGTTTCCAGATCCTTGGCGCCGGCGCCTTTGAGGAAGGCGTGATTGCCCCAGGTCAGCGCCAGGCCCTTGTCGCGCAGCCAGATCGGAATTGGCAGGGCGTCGAGGATGGCCTTGTACTCGCCGCTTTCCTGCGCGGCCATCATTGGCTCTTCCAGCCACACCGCCGCCATGCCGCCCACGGCGCGGCCCCGCGCCATCAGCTTGCGGCCGTTATTGTCTTCCACGCCGAGCTGGAACGCCGCGCCGCCTTCCGACAATCCGTCCAGCGCGGTGGACAGCGCCAGGGCATTGGAACCCTTGAGGCAGGCCTGCAGCATGTCGTCGCCGCCGCCATACGAGAAGGGGCCGGTACCGTCGCGGCCCCACACCACCAGTGCCTCGCGGCCCGCACCCAGCAGGGCATCGCGTTCGCCGACAGCGGCCTTGGTCTTGGCGCCCACCATCCTGAGCGAGCGGCGCAGGCGCACGCTGGTGCGCTGTTCCGCCAGCGCCCACAGGCCGGCGGCGATGGCCAGGGCGACGCCGCCACAGGCCAGGCCCGACAGGACGATGAGGTTGCCGTTCTGGAAGGTGAGGGCGGCCGGGATGGCCGCGTGGGCAGGCCCAGACATGAGGGCGCAGGAGGAAGCGGCCAGCAGGAAACCCCACCGCCTTGCCCCCGGCCGTCCGCCCTGTCCCATTCTGGGACGCATGCCGCAAGCCCCCGTTAACCCTCGCCCGACCGGCGAATCACTTTGGAATCAACAAGATAGCTTCGGCGGGCGAGTCCGACTAGCACTTGTGGTTAATAAATTCCTAAAAACGAAATGGGCCCCACAGGCCCAGATTTAGCGGCCTGTGGATATTTCTGAGTCAAATCAGAACGTTAATGAATCCTTACCTCACGGCCTGGGGACGCCCTGCCGGACCCGGTTGGGGAAGCGCGGGGCTCAGCTTTTGACGGTCAGCCGCTCGAAGGTCCGTCTGTCCTGCAGCACTTCGGGAAACCCGTAGCGCAGGCGGACGCAAAAAATCCGGACCGAGACCCAGACTTTCAGGAAAGACCACGCCGGGGGCCAGGTCTGCTGCACGTCCAGCTTCGGCGCCGTCCCGCGCTCGAAAACGGGCGCTTTGGCATCGCTGGTCGCGACGGCAAAGCTGCGCCGCTTGGGATCGAATATCTTGTCGTCCGCCATGGCCGCCTGTTGCCAATAGGCGCGGTCGATATCCTGGCTCTGCGGATCGGCGGCGCCCCGGTCAATGCCGCAGTATCGCACCGCGCCGGCGCGTCCGGCGCGGGTCATCTCATAGCCGACCTCGGCGCGCACCAGGCTGACCTTGATGAATTCCAACCGCTTGCGCCAACCCCATTCGGAATCGAACAGCAGATACTCGGCGATCTGGGTGACGCTCATCGGCTCCAGCGCCGCGGTCGCGGGGCGCGGCTGCGCGCTGTCTTCGGTTGCGGTTTTTCGCGCCGTGCGCACAGGCGCCTGCCAGCTGGAAAGGAACAGGCCCGCCACCAGGGCAAACAGGATCGGGTCGGGGACATTGTTGACCAGCCAGATTTCCACGGAAACCAGCCAGGGGATATCGAGCGAAAATCCGAACAGGGCAGCGGCCAGTATCAGCGCGAGAAGTCCGCGCCAGGCCCACCACACCATCGCAACATGAACCGTCATCCAGGCCCCCCAGCCACGTTCGAAAGTCAGTACTGTTTTGTACACGCTACCGGGGATCGGACAAATGAAAAGGGCGCGCCTCGCGGCGCGCCCTTCGCAATAAGATGCTCTATGCTTAATAGCGGTAGGTATCCGGCTTGTACGGACCTGCCTGCGGAATGGTGATGTAGTCCGACTGCTTCTTGGACAGTTCGGTCAGCTGGGCGCCGACCTTGCCCAGATGCAGGCGGGCGACCTTCTCGTCCAGCACCTTGGGAAGGACATAGACCTTCTTCTCGTACTTGCCGGTGTTCTGCCACAGCTCGATCTGCGCCAGGGTCTGGTTGGTGAAGGAGGCGCTCATCACGAAGGAGGGGTGGCCCATCGCGTTGCCCAGGTTCACCAGGCGGCCTTCCGACAGCATGATGATGCGCTTGCCGTCGGCGAATTCGATCTCGTCCACCTGCGGCTTGATGTTGTGCCACTTCAGGTTCTTGGTCGCCGCGATCTGGATCTCGCTGTCGAAGTGACCGATGTTGCAGACGATGGCGCGGTCCTTCATGACCCGCATGTGCTCGATGGTGATGACGTCCACGTTGCCGGTGGCGGTGACGAAGATGTCGGCCTTCGGCGCGGCGGTTTCCATGGTGACGACTTCATAGCCTTCCATGGCGGCCTGCAGGGCGCAGATCGGGTCGATTTCCGACACCATCACGCGGCAGCCGGCATTGCGCAGCGAGGCAGCCGAACCCTTGCCCACGTCGCCGAAGCCGGCGACCATGGCGACCTTGCCGGCCATCATCACGTCGGTGCCGCGGCGGATGCCGTCGACCAGCGACTCTTTGCAGCCATACAGGTTGTCGAACTTCGACTTGGTGACGCTGTCGTTGACGTTGATGGCGGGGAACAGCAGCTTGCCGTCCTTTTCCATCAGGTAGAGGCGATGCACGCCGGTGGTGGTTTCTTCCGACACGCCCTTGATGCTGGCGGCGACTTCGGCGAACCAGCCCTTGGGCTTTTCCTTGAGCAGGCGCTTGATCAGCGCGTAGAAGACTTCTTCTTCTTCATTTTCCGGCTTTTCGAGGAAGGCGACGTCGCCCTTTTCGGCGCGCAGGCCGTGATGCACCAGCATGGTGGCGTCGCCGCCATCGTCCAGGATCATGTTGGGATAGCCGCCGCCATGCCATTCGAACAGCTTGGCGGTGTAATCCCAATAATCCTTCAGGCTCTCGCCCTTGATCGCGAAGACCGGGATGCCGGCCGCGGCGATAGCGGCGGCGGCATGGTCCTGGGTCGAATAGATGTTGCACGACACCCAGCGGATGTCGGCGCCCAGCGCCTTCAGGGTCTCGATCAGCACGGCGGTCTGGATGGTCATGTGCAGCGAACCGGCGATGCGCGCGCCCTTGAGCGGCTGCGCCTTGCCATATTCGGCGCGGGTGGACATCAGGCCGGGCATCTCGATCTCGGCGATGTTGAGCTCCTTGCGGCCCCATTCGGCGAGAGAGATGTCCTTGACGATGTAGTCGGTAAAGGCGGCCATGGCGCGATTCCTCAAATTGCGAGGGCGCTATAGCAGCGGGCCCGAACAGGGGCAAGAAGGATATAAAGAAAACTGCATATCCTTATGTGGGGCCTGCGAAAGTTCTAGGCAGAGAAAGGGGTTACGGGCCTTCGACCTTGTGCCCGGCCTTGCGCAGGAGGGCTGGCAGCCCGCGCGGCCCGGTCAGGTGGCCGGCGCCGACAGTGACCAGGAAGGTACCCTTTTCCTTCAGCATGGCGGTGATCTGGGGCAGCCAGGCGCGGTTGCGGTCGTCCAGCAGCGCCTTGCGGGCGGCCGGAAAGCGGTCGAGGTCGCCATTGATCAGACGGTCGAGTTTCTTCTGGTCGCCCGCGGCCCAGGCATCCACCATCGGCTGCACTTGGGCAGCGATATCCTTGAGATCCTTGAGCCCGGCTTCGAACTGCTCCATCTCCAGCTTGCGGTCTTCCGGCGCCAGTACGGCGAACTGCTGTTCGACGGTTTCCAGATAGCGCAGCGGCTTGCCGGCTTTCATGGCGTGCGCCACCAGTTGGGCGTCCACGCCATTCTCCACCGAGAATTTGTGCCGGGCGATCTCGGCAAACAGCAATTGCAGTCCCGCCAGCCAGGGGCGGCTGCGTTCCACCGCCGACGGCGCCAGTCCCGAAGAGGCCAGCACGGCATCGAAATCAGCTTGAGCCGACTTGCTCAGCAGGGTGCGCAGATTTTGTCCCGGGGGCAGCATGCCCTTGGCGGCGATCATCACCTGCAGCCGCGCCAGGGATTTTTCGTCCTGCGGCACTTCAAAGACAAAGACATCGGCGCGGGAGATGGCACCCTGGATGGGCGCGGAACGCCATTGCACGCCGGGCGGCAGGATATGGACCGAGCCCAGCAGATAGACATCGGCATGGGCGCCGCGCACATGCCACAGCGACGGTTTGGCGATGGTTTGGGCGAACGAGAGGGAAGGGGCAACGAGCGAGAGGCCAAGAAGAAGCGCGAAGAACCGGCGCATTACTCTTCTCCGAACTTGGCCTCGACCAGCGCCAGGATGGCTTTCAGCGCGTCCGCCGCATCAGGGCCTTCGGTGGTGATCTCCACCTGCGAGCCCATCGAGGCCGCCAGCATCATCAGCCCCATGATGGAGCGTCCATTGACCGCGGTGCCGTCCTTGACGACTTCGATTTCCGACTGAAAGCGCGCCGAGGCTTCGACGATCTTAGCGCTGGCGCGTGCATGCAGCCCGCGCTTGTTGGGAATGATCACGCGCGCGCGCAGCTTTTCGCCCATTACAGATCCGCGCTTCCCGCGCGCATGTATTTGCGCCCCGCTTCGATGGCGTCCTTGACGGCCTGTTCGAGCGGCAGCTTGGTGCGGATGTCGATCAATTTGATAAGGCTGGGCAGGTTGGCGCCGGCCAGTACTTCGATCTTGCCTTTTTCCAGCAGCGTCAGCGCCAGGTTGCAGGGCGTGCCGCCGAACATGTCGGTGGCGATGATCACGCCGCGGCCCACATCCACCGATTTGGCGGCGGCCGCGATTTCGCGCTGGCGCCGCTCGATATCATCTTCCGGCCCGATGCACACGGCGCGCAGATGCGTCTGCGGCCCGACCATGTGCTCCACGGCCGAGATGAATTCCTGGGCCAGGCGGCCATGGGTGACGAGGACAATGCCGATCATGAGGGTTCCATAAGGCCGCGGACAGTAACAAAAGCCGTTGCCGGGGAAAGGCTTATTTGGGGTTTCCCCCGTCTATTTCAAGTTGAAATTGTCGCGCAGCAGGCCGCGTGAAAAAGCCGCCAAAGCGCTGCGAATCTTGGCGGGCGTGGAGGCGAAATGGGGATTCAAAGCGATTTGCGGCAGCTTTGTGTTCGTCTTCAGCGCCGATGACGGCTGATAAAATCGCAAAACCGGCAAGCGCGCGCCTTCGCGCCCCAGCGTGACGGCGAGCGCAAGCTTCACCGATGGGCGCGCGGGCAGTTCGACGATTCCCAATCCGCGTATTTCCAGCAGGCCCTGGATGCTCGGCGGGGCCTTGGCATGGAGTGCGCCATTCTTCACGAACAGCAACGTGCGATCGTCGGCCACCAGTACGGCGCCATCATCGATCAGGCGCAGCGCCAGGTCGGACTTGCCGGCGCCGCTGGCTCCCAGCAGCAGCACGCCCTTGCCGCCAAGCGCGACACAGGAGGCATGGATGTTGATGTCACCCGGCATCAGAGCGTGCCGATGGGAAGTTCGACGATCAGGCGTGCGCCACCACTCTGTTGATTGTCGGGGGCACGGTTCTCGGCATAAATCCGCCCGCCCGCGCCCTCAATGATCTGGCGGGCGATGGAAAGCCCCAGGCCGGAATTGCGGCCAAAGGTGTCGCCCGGCCGCTCGGTATAGAAACGGTCGAAGATGGATTCGAGATTGTCGGCGGGAATGCCGGGGCCTTCGTCTTCCACGGTGACGCGCGCCACCATCTCATGGCGCAGGGCGGTGACGGTGACTGTGCCGCCCGCGGGGCTGAAGGACACGGCATTGTCGATCAGGTTGCGGAACACCTGGCCCAGCCGCTCGTCGCGGCCGCGGACGATGGAACCCGGCGGCAGCCGGTCCTGCAGCACGAACTCCACCACATGATCGCCGTCGGTCATGCGATAGATTTCGATGATGGTGGACAGCAGGCGCGACAGCGCCACCGGCTGGGAGGCTTCGCGCGACAGTTCGGCGTCGAGCCGCGAGGCATCGGAGATATCGGTGATCAGCCGGTCGATGCGCTTGACGTCGCCGCGGATGATGCTCAGCAGCCGGGCGCGGCTTTCATCGTCCTTGGCGCGGCCGAACATCTCCACCGCGCTGGCCAGCGAGGTGAGGGGGTTTTTCAGTTCGTGCGCCACATCGGCGGCGAAGCGTTCGATGGCGTCGATGCGGTCGTAAAGCCCCGCGGTCATGGATTTCAGGCTGTCGGCCAGATCGCCGATCTCGTCGTCGCGTTCGGGAAAGTTGGGGATGTCGCCGCGCCCGCCCATGCCAGAGCGCACCCGGTCGGCAGCCGCCGCCAGCCGCTTCACCGGTTCGGCGATGGTGCCCGCCAGATATAGTGAAGAGAACAGCATCACCAGCAGCGCCACGGCGAAGACCTGCAGCAGGATGGCGCGTTCGGCGCGCAGGATGTCGTCGATGTCGCCGCCTTCGGTGGACAGGAACAGCACGCCATAGATGGCGGTGAAGCGCTGGATCGGCACGCCCACCGACAGCACCAGGCGGTTGCGGTCATCCACCCGTTCGGCGCTGTCGGCTGTGCCCTTCAGGGCGGAACTGACTTCCTGATAGACCCGGCCGTCATCGCCGGCTTCGTAGTAGGGCTCCAGGCTGGCGAAGGGGCGCACGCCCATCACGCCATCATAAAGGCGCTTGAGCCACTCCTTCGCCCGGGTCGCGGTGTCGAGGGCGGGAAGCTCCTGGGTCTGCACCACATTGCGCGCCAGAAGATTGCGGGTGTCGATCGCCAGCCGTCCGGTGGGAAGATACAGCCGTCCGCGCAGGCGCGTCGGGGCGATCAGCTGGCGCAGCAGCGGCTCGGCTTCATCGACGCGCAGCGTATGGGTGTCGGGATCGGTGGCATACTGGGCAATAGTGCCCGCCACGATATTAGCCTGCTCCTGAATCGAGTTCAGCCGCTCCTCGACCAGGCCGCGTCCGGTGGCCTGCACCAGGATCACGCCGCCAACCAGCACGATCAGCGCCAGCGCATTGAAGGCGAGGATGCGCCAGGTGAGGGCGGAGAAGTGGGGCATTACTCGCGGTAGCGATAGCCCACGCCATAAAGCGTTTCGATGGCGTCGAAGTCGTCCGCCACCGCCTTGAACTTCTTGCGCAGGCGCTTGATGTGGCTGTCGATGGTGCGGTCGTCGACATAGACCTGATCGTCATAGGCGGCGTCCATCAGGCTGTCGCGGCTTTTGACGAAACCGGGGCGCTGGGCCAGCGCCTGCAGGATCAGGAATTCGGTGACGGTCAGGCGCACCGGCTTGCCGTCCCAGGTGCATTCATGGCGCTGCGGGTCCAGCGCAAGCTGGCCGCGCACCAAGGCTTCCTTCTTGGCCGGTTCGCTGCCGGCGGCGGGCGCGGGCCCTGTCTTGCCCTCGGCACGGCGCAGCACGGCACGCACCCGTTCCAGCAGCAGGCGCTGGGAGAAGGGCTTCCTGATGTAATCATCGGCGCCGGCATTCAGGCCCATCAGTTCGTCGATCTCCTCGTCCTTGCTGGTGAGGAAGATCACCGGCAGGTCCTGGGCCTGGCGCAGACGGCGCAGCAGCTCCAGCCCGTCCATCCGTGGCATCTTGATATCCAGAATGGCGAGGTCCGGCGGCGTTGTGGTCAGGGCGGTGAGAGCGGCGGCGCCGTCCGAAAAGGTGCGGACGTGATAGCCTTCCTGCTCCAGCAACATGCTGACGGATGCGAGGATATTCTTGTCATCATCAACGAGGGCGATATTGGCCATGAATCCGTTCAAAAATAGGGTCGGGCTAGTATAAGCCCATGACCAACAAAGCAAAGTCCTAAAGGTTCCATGGCTGTCCCCCTTGATCCCCTGCGCTTTCAGGGCACTGCGGCCTTTTATGAGCGCTGCCGGCTGGCTTTTCCGGAGCGGTTGATCCAGCGGGTGGCGGGGCTGGCAGAGCTGAAACCGGGGGATGCGGTCCTGGACCTGGGCTGCGGCTCGGGGATGCTGGCAGTCCCCTTCGCACAAGCCGGCATGGCGGTCACCGCCATGGACCCGGAAGCCGAAATGCTGGCCGCGACCCGGAAGGCGGCGGATGCGGCAGGCGTAAGGGTCACGTTGCAACAGGCCAGCTCCTACGACCTGACGCCGGACATGGGGCCGTTCCGGCTGGTCGTCATCGGCCGGGCGTTTCACTGGATGGACCGCGCCGCGACGCTGACCATGCTGGAGCGCATCGTGACGCCGGACGGGGGTGTGGCGCTGTTTCATGACGCCCACCCGCCGGTGGAGGAGAACGCCTGGTTCAAGACGGTGTGCGATATCAGTGCCCGTCACAGGCCCAAGGGCGCGGAGCGCGGCGGCGGCCATCGGCGCTACGAACCGTTTCTGCTGGCCTCGGCCTTCACCCAGCTGGATGGATTGTCCGTCACCATCCGCCAGTCCGTGAGCGTCGATGAAATTGTGGGCCGCGCCTTTTCCATGTCGGCTTCGATCTGCGACCGGGATGCGCTGGCGGCGGAGCTGACGGCGGCCTTGCGGGAATCGTCGCCGGATGGGAAGTTTACAGAAGTCGCGGAACTGGTGGCGCTGCTGGCGCGCCGGCCGCGATAATCGCGGACACTATAATCGCGGGCAATAAAGGGGGCGGGCATGGATCAATTTTTCTCGGGTCAGACGAAGGGCATCACCCTGCTGATCATTGCCGCGCTGGCATTTTTGTATTTCCTGCCCTCGGTGCTGTCCTTCATGCGGACGCAGAAGCGGTTCTGGTTCGTGCTGCCGCTCAATTTCCTGGTGACGGTGGTGCAAAGCGTCATCGTGCAGATGCTGGTTCCGGGTATCCTGGTTTCGGTGCAGGGCGACCTGAGCTCCATGCTGCTGACCGGCTTTCTGGTGAATTATGGCCCGGGCTGGCTGGCCTTGATGTGGTGGGTCTCGCGTCCCGGCGAAACCGAGCCGCGGCTTTTGAAGGCGCAGGGCACCAAGGCCTATGACATGATCGTCGGGCTGCCGCTGATCCTGTGGTTTGCCTATGGCGCGCTGCAGCTGCGGCCCACGCTGGTCCATGATTTCGTGCTGATGCAGAGCGGTACCGCCGCGCCCATCAACTGGGTACGGTTCTTCTCGCTGTCGGCGGCGATGGCCTTCAACCTTCTGCTGATCTATTTGCTGGTGGTGCGCGACAAGCCGGTGCGCCGCCTGGCCGGCGTGATGCCGCGGCTATGCGCGCTGATCGGGACTTTTCTGGGCGTCGGCATGCTGCAATTGCCGGTGGCGCACCTCGACCTGGGAATGCAGATCGTCTCCGCCGTGCTGGTGGGGGTGGGCAGCCTTGCCTCGGTGCTGGTGCTGTGGCGGCTGGGCAAATCCTTCTCGATCATGCCCGAAGCGCGCCGGTTGGTGACCAGCGGACCTTACGCCTATGCCCGCCATCCGCTTTACGGGGTGGAGATGATCACCATCCTTGGCACGGCGCTGCAGTTCGTCCAGCCCTGGTCGGGGATCATGGGTGTCGCCGTGCTGGCGATGCTGGTGGTGCGCACCATGTTCGAGGAGCGGGTGCTGTCGGATGCCTATCCGGAATATGCGAGCTATCGTGCCAGAACGGCGCGGGTCATTCCGGGCGTCATCTGACGGCTATTTAAATTCGACCTTGACGATCTCGTAAGAGCGGGCCCCGCCGGGGGCTGCGACTTCCACCGTGTCGCCCTTGCTCTTGCCGATCAGCGCGCGCGCGATGGGCGAGGAGAGCGAGATGCGGCCCTTCTTGGCGTCGGATTCCACATCGCCCACGATCTGGAACTTGCGCTCCTCGTCGGTGTCTTCGTCAATCAAGGTGACGGTGGCGCCGAACTTGACGCCGGTGCCCGACAGTTTGGAAATATCGATCACATCGGCGCGGCCGATCTGGTCTTCCAGTTCCATGACGCGGCCTTCGATGAAGCTCTGCTTCTCCTTGGCGGCGTGATACTCGGCATTCTCCGACAGGTCGCCATGGGCGCGCGCTTCGGCGATCGCCGCAATGATGGCGTGACGGTCCACATTCTTGAGCTGGTTCAGCTCTTCCTCCAGGCCCTTGAAGCCTGCGGCGGTCATCGGAATTTTTTCCATGGTCTTCTTCCGTCCGGCAAAAAAGGGCTCCTAGCTCCCGGACTAGCCGGATGCTGGAACCCATTTATTTGTTAAGGCACTGATTCCGCTGCTAAATACTTCGGTCAGCGCAGCGGTGCTTCACAAAGAGTATGACTGGAGGGGGGCGACTTCAAGAGAGCCCGCCCGTAAGGCCTGGATCGCCTGGGTGACCGCCGCCGCCCCTGCCAGGGTGGTGTAGTAAGGCACCTTCAGGGTCAACGCCGCCCGGCGGATGGACGACGAGTCCGCCAGCGCCTGGGTGCCGTCGGTGGTGTTGAACACCAGGTTGATCTCGCCATTCTTCAGCGCGTCCACCACATGGGGACGGCCTTCCAGCACCTTGTTGATGGTGGTGACGGGCAGGCCCTTGGCTTCCAGCACCCGCGCCGTGCCGCGGGTGGCGACCAGCGAAAAGCCCATCGCCAGCAGGTCGCGCGCCGGGGCTTCGATCAGCTCCTTGTCGCCTTCCTTGACCGAGATGAAGACCGTGCCGCCGGTGGGCAGCTTCACGCCCGCGCCGATCTGGCTCTTGGCGAAGGCGCGGCCGAAATTCTCGTCCAGGCCCATGACTTCGCCGGTCGACCGCATCTCCGGTCCCAGGATGGTGTCGACGCCGGGGAAGCGGGCGAAGGGCAGCACCGCTTCCTTGACCGAGATGTGCTTGGGGTTCGGCTTCTTCAGGTTCATGGATTTGAGCGTCTCGCCCGCCATCACCCGGCTGGCGATGGCCGCCACCGGCAGGCCGATGGCCTTGGCGACGAAGGGCACGGTGCGCGAGGCGCGCGGATTGACTTCGAGCACGTAGATCTCGTCGCCCTGGATGGCGTATTGCACGTTCATCAGGCCCTGGACCTTCAGCGCCCGGGCCATGGCGATGGTCTGGCGCTCGATCTCGGCGATGGTGGCTTTCGACAGCGAGCGGGGCGGCAGCGAACAGGCGCTGTCGCCGGAATGCACGCCGGCTTCCTCGATATGCTCCATGATGCCGGCGATGAAAACGTCGCCGTCACAATCGCAGATCGCATCCACATCCACTTCGGTGGCGCGGTTGAGGAAGCCGTCGATCAGCACCGGATTGTCACCGGAGATGCGGAACAGCTCGCCGGATTCCACCTGCTTGCGCAGTTCGCCTTCGTCGGACACCACCACCATGCCGCGGCCGCCCAACACGTAGGAGGGGCGCAGGATCACGGGATAGCCGATGGACTTGGCGGCGGCGACGGTCTCGTCCGCCGTCATGGCGGTGCCGTTGCGGGGCTGTTTCAGCTTCAATTCTTCCAGCAGAGCCTGGAAACGCTTGCGGTCTTCGGCCAGGTCGATGGCGTCGGCGCTGGTGCCCAGGATCGGCACGCCCGCATCGCGCAGGCCGTTGGCCAGCTTCAGCGGGGTCTGGCCGCCGAACTGCACGATCACGCCGGCCAGGCTGCCCTTTTCGCCTTCGATGTGAATGATCTCGAGCACGTCTTCCAGCGTCAGCGGCTCGAAATAGAGCCGGTCGGAGGTGTCATAGTCGGTGGAGACGGTTTCCGGGTTGCAGTTGACCATGATGGTTTCATAGCCCTGCTTCGACAGCGAATAAGCGGCATGGCAGCAACAATAGTCGAACTCGATGCCCTGGCCGATGCGGTTGGGCCCGCCGCCCAGGATGATGATCTTCTTGGCGTCGGTCGGATTGCTTTCGCAGGCGGCCTTGGCGCCGGTGGGATTTTCATAGCTGGAATACATGTAAGGCGTCAGCGCCGCGAATTCGGCGGCGCAGGTATCGATGCGCTTGAACACCGGGCGTACGCCGAGGCGGTGG
>JAZKDV010000070.1:0-2983 GCA_040387395.1 Pseudomonadota bacterium
AGCGGTCGATCTTTTCCAGGCTGACATAGATGGGAAGGATGGCGAATGCGGCCCAGGCATGGGCCAGCGTCACCACCACCGAGAAGGGGTTGTAGAGCAGGAAGCTCAGCGGCTGCTCGATCAGCCCCAGGCCCAAGAGGCCGGAATTGATCACCCCGCCATAGCCCAGGATGATTTTCCAGGCGAAGACCCTGAGCAGATACGAGGTCCAGAAGGGGATGGTCAGCAGGACCAGCCAGAGGAATTTGCGCCGGGCGTGGAAGGCGACGAAATAGGCCATGGGATAGGCCAGGGCGACGGTTACCAAAGTTACCGCCGCGGCCACCAGAACCGAACGCGCGAACAGGATGCGGTAGCTCTCCCGCCCCAGGACTTCGCCATATTGGGCCAGGGTCCAGCCGGTCTCGAACCCCGTCCCGGACTGGCTTTTCAGGCTGGTCACCAGCAACAGGGCCATGGGGGCGGCCAGCGCCAAGCCCACGACCCCCAAGGTGGGGGCGAGCAGGGCATAGCCTTGCCGCAAGTTCCGCCCGCTATCCGCCACGCTGCCCCCTTCGCCAGCCCCATGATTGCCGAAACCTGCGGGGGGGGCGCAACCCAAGGGCCGGAGATTGTTAAGGGATTACCGGTCGATTGCCCGCGAATCCCCGCTTGAATAGGTGGGGGCGATCAGCCATAACCCGCCGTCTTGGAGTGCGGGCGTAGCTCAGGGGTAGAGCATAACCTTGCCAAGGTTAGGGTCGACGGTTCGAATCCGTTCGCCCGCTCCAATTTTCTTCCACCGGCGATGTCAAAACGGCCCTTTGGGCCCGTCCGGCGCTGGCCGCTGGCCCCGGGATCAGCCCGGATTGGAAGTAGCTTTAGAAGCAACATTAAGTTCGCTTCTGGTGCTTTGCACCAGCAATCACTCAGTTTTTCGCAAAGAACTCAGCCGCTTGGCCGCCAGCCCCTGACATCGAGTCAATTATTCCCCTTGATTCCCGGCGATTGCGTGCGCGAAGGTCAGGGCAACAAGTATCAAGAACAATCATCAGGGGCCCCATGCGCAAACTTTGCACCGCAGCTATCGCTATCAGTCTGTTCGCCTCGTCCGTGGCGCTGGCGGAAACCACATTGGCGCCGGGCAAGCCGGCCGGCGTGAAGCCGGCCCAGATGGGCACCAAGGAAGTTCTGATTTTCGGCGGCCTTGCCGTGGTCGGCGTGACCATCGCCGCCGTGTCGGGCTTTGGCGGTGACAACCTGAAGCAGCAGACCCAGGGGCTGTCCAACGTCACCAGCACGACGGCTGCTCCGTGAGGTTTCTCTACCCGGATAAACGCAAAACGCCCTTGGAGCGGACCGCTTCAAGGGCGTTTTGCGTTGTGGCGGACAGCGCTCTCTTTAGTAGGTGGTGCGACCGCCTGACGTGTCCAGCGTGGATGCGGTCGTGAAGGAGCATTCCTCGCTCGCCAGGAAGCAGGCCGCGGCGGCATTCTCGGCCGCCGTGCCAAAGCGCTCCATCGGAATCTTCGAACGCATGTAATCGATGTGGGCCTGGGGCACGTTGTCCAGGATCGGGCTTTCAAAGGTCGCCGGGGTCACGGCATTGACGATCACGCCCTTGGTCGCCAGCTCCTTGCCCAGCGACTTGGTGAAGCCCAGCACCGCCGCCTTGGAAGCGGAATAGGAACTGGCGTTGGGATTGCCTTCCTTGCCCGCGACCGACGAGATGTTGACGATGCGGCCGTAACCGGCTTCGACCATCAGCGGCGCGATCGCGCGGCAGCAATAGAACAGGCCGTTGACGTTGACGTTCATCACCTTGAGCCAGCTGTCGATCGGATAGCCGATCACCGGCTGGGTGGCGCCGGTGATGCCGGCGCTGTTGACCAGGATGTCGATCTTGCCCAGCGCATCTTTGCTTTCCGCGGCCGCAGCCTCGACCGCCGCGGCGTCGCTGACATCAAGCGCGACGGTATGGACCGCGCCGGTTGCCTTTTTCGCAGCCGCCAGGGCTTCGGGATTCATGTCCCACAGGCAGACCTTGCCGCCCTCCGCGGTGATTCGCTTGGCCGTTTCCAGACCAAGGCCCGAAGCGCCGCCGGTGATGATGGCGGTGCGGCCTGCAAAGCGTCCGGCGTAAACGGTCATGGCCTCAAATCCTTTTGAAAAAACCGCGCCGGTTATAGCAGCGGCGGTTCAAAAGGGAATGTTGCAACGCAATAGGCGCAAAAATGCCGCGACGAAGACAGCCAACGGACGCCCCGCAAGACTGGCTTCCCGGCGTCCGGCTTGTCTAAAGTGTCGCCGGCCGCGCTCCTAGACGCGGCAAATCCGGGGAATGGAGACCAAGATGGATCGCAGGAAATTCTTTGGCCTTTCGGTGGCGGCAGGCGGTTTGCTGGCGGCCAGAGAGGCCCGGGCCCAGGCCACCGGCCCGGCCTATAACGGCGCGCCGCGCATGGAAGTGCAGCCCAAGCTGCGCCAGCAGCAGCAGTTCCGCATCGGCTATACCACCAACACCCGCGGCGGCTGGGAAGGCGATCCCTTTGTCGGCATCTCCGAGGGCCGCGATGTCGGTTTCCGCTATTTTGAAATCTTCGGCTCCTCCTTCTGCGCGCCAGAGTCCTGGGGGGCGGACGACTGGGCGTGCGCGGCTGACAGGGTCACGCCGCAGGCCAACAGGGGGAGCATCATCAGGCAGGTACGCAGGTTCATCGCTTTTTCTCCACGGCGCGCGGACTCCACATGGCCTTGCGGGCTAGACCGCACGCTCTCTATACCCGTAACGTTCGGCATGCCGAAACGACGCATCAAGGGGGCAGGTGGATGATCGAAATCATTTCGGATGCATTGCGCGCGACCCTCAATCCGGCGGGCGCCGAACTGTGGGCGCTCGCCGATGCCGAAGGCCGATCGCTGATGACCGACGCGGACCCGGCCTTCTGGACCGGCCATGCGCCGCTGCTCTTCCCGATCGTCGGTGGTCTGGTCGGCGACCGCT
>JAZKDV010000071.1:0-3130 GCA_040387395.1 Pseudomonadota bacterium
CGGCGGCGGCATCGGCGGTCATCAAAAACGGCTTGGCTTCGGGCACGCCGCGGCTCATCGCGGTGTCGACGAAGCCGGGCGACACCAGCGTGACGCGCACTTTGTGTTTGGCCATGCGAATGCCGAGCGCTTCGGCAAACATGGCAAGCCCCGCCTTGGTGGCGGCATAGGTGGGCGCCATGGGCAGGGGATAGGATTCGGCGATGGAGCCGACCAGCACAATGTGACCACCGCCGCGCCGCGCCATGGCTTCGGCGACCAGGTTGGCGCCTATGACGGGCGATACGAAATTGACTTCGGCGGTGGCGCGGGCGCGCTGCGGCGTTTCACAGGTCGCGTCCCTGCTCACACTGCCGCCCAACCCGGCATTGAAGATGGCCAAGTCTATAGGGGTCTCGCTGTCCTGCGCCGACAGCCGCGCCAGCATGTCGTCCAGGTCGCGAATGTCGAACAGGCCGGTGATGCAGTTGGCGCCCAGCGCGCGGCATTCATCGGCGATTTGAGTCAGCCGCGCCTCGTCCCTGCCCCATAACAGCAAGGTGACGCCAGCGCGTGCATGGGCGCGGGCCAGGGCCGCGCCAATTCCGCCCGAGGCGCCGGTAATCAGGATGGTTTTCGCAGACATGAATCGCGCCGTTTGGGACCGCAAATGCGGCCGAATGCTTACTATCAAATCGGGGTGCCCGAGGCTATGGTGCGGCGCTTTCACGGGAAATCCCGCATTTGACCGCCGTCCAAATCGTGCCGGTTCGCACCAAAAGCCAATGGCGCGACTTTCACCACCTGCCGTTCAAAATCTACGCCGACGACCCGCAATGGGTGCCGCCCCTGCTGCTGGAGCGCAAGCTGCACTTCACGGCCAAGCACAACCCCTACTTCCAGCACGCCAAGGCCGAATTCTTCCTCGCCACCCGCGACGGCGAACCGGTCGGCCGCATCACCGCCCAGATCGACCAGTTGCACCTGGACCGCTATCGGGACGCGACCGGCCATTTCGGCTTTATTGAAGCGATAGACGATGCCGAGGTTTTCACCGCGCTGCTGGCCGCCGCCCAGGGCTGGCTGAAATCGCAGGGCATGAAGCGCGTGATCGGGCCGGTAAGCTTTTCGCTGTGGGATCAGCCGGGCCTGCTGGTCGACGGCTTCGACACCCCGCCCTATGTGATGATGGCGCACGCTTTGCCCTATTATCAGAAACACATTGCGCGGCTTGGTTTTGAGAAGGTCGAAGACCTGATCGCCTATCGCTATGGCCCCGAGGCCGACACCGGCAGGTTCGAAAAGCTCCGCGCCCGCGCCCTGCGCAATCCCGATGTAAAGCTTCGCAACATCCACATGGACAAGGCGCGCTTCCGGGGCGAAGTCGAGATGCTGCTGGACATCATCAACGACGCCTGGTCGGACAATTGGGGCTATGTCCCCATGACCCAGGCGGAGATCGACGACCTGGCCGGCATCCTGCGCCTGCTGCTGCGGCCCGGCGATGTGGTGATCGCCGAGTATCAGGGCAAGCCCGTCGCCTTCACCGCCATCTTCCCCAATCTCAACGAAGCCATCCGCGACTTCAAAGGCCGGCTTTTCCCCTTCAACTGGATCAAGCTGTTGTGGCGCATGAAAGTTCGCGGCCTGAAAACCGCGCGCATGCCCATGATGGGCGTGCGCAAGGAGCTGCAGGCATCCTCGCTGGGGGCGGGCCTGGCGGTAGCGGTGATCTTCTCGGTGCGGGAGTTCAATTTCGGCGGCGGCATCGTGGACAGCGAGCTGTCCTGGATCCTGGAGCGCAACACCGGCGTGCGCCACGTGATCGAAATGGTCGGAGCAGGGCCCTACAAGACCTATCGGCTTTACGAAAAAACGCTCTAGCGCCGCGGCCTTTTTAATCCTCCTGTTTTACTGGGGCGCGATTGCCGCAGCGCGCCCAGCGCGCGCCGTGCTATAAACAGCCAACACGGAGGTGCCGCTTGGATCCGGTCGATCTGGCCCGCGCGCAATTTGCCTTCACGATGACGTTTCACATCGTGTTCCCGGCCTTTTCCATAGGCCTGGCCTCCTATCTCGCCGTGCTGGAAGGCCTGTGGCTGAAGACCGGCAAGGCCGTCTATCTCAACCTCTTCAAATACTGGATGAAGATTTTCGCCGTCGCCTTCGGCATGGGCGTGGTGTCGGGAATCGTCATGTCCTACCAGTTCGGCACCAACTGGTCGGTGTTCGCCGACAAGACCGGCCCCATTCTAGGCCCGCTGATGGCCTATGAGGTGATGACCGCCTTCTTCCTGGAAGCCGGTTTCCTGGGCGTGATGCTGTTCGGCATGGGCCGGGTGGGCAAGGGCCTGCATTACACCGCGACGCTGGCGGTGGCGGCTGGCACATTGATGTCGGCCTTCTGGATCCTGTCGGCCAACAGCTGGATGCAGACGCCGACCGGATACGCCATCAACGCGCAGGGCCAGTTCGTGCCCGCCGACTGGTGGGCGGTGATCTTCAATCCCTCTTTCCCCTATCGGCTTGTGCATATGTCGCTGGCCGCCTATCTCACCACCGCCTTCATCGTCGGCGGCGTGGCGGCCTGGCACATGCTGCGGCGGCACGCGACCGCCGAAGTGAAGACCATGTTTTCCATGGCGATGTGGATGGGGGCGCTGGTGGCCCCGATCCAGATTTTCGCCGGCGACCAGCATGGCCTGAACACGCTGGAACATCAGCCGGTCAAGGTGATGGCAATGGAAGGCCATTACAAAAGTCATCCCGAAGGCGCGCCGCTGATCCTGTTCGGCATTCCGGACCAGGACGAAGCGCGGATCAAGGCGGCGATTGAAATTCCCAAGCTGGGATCACTGATCCTCAAGCATGATGCCAATGCTCCGATGGTGGGGCTGGATACCGTGCCGCGCGCCGACTGGCCGTCGGTGCCGATCGTGTTCTGGAGTTTCCGCATCATGGTCGGCATTGGGCTGGCCATGCTGGCGCTGGGCATGGCCAGCCTTTTCGCACGCTGGCGCGGCGGTCTTTACAAGTGGAAAGCGCTGCACTGGTCGGCGCTGATCCTGGCGCCATCGGGGATCATCGCGGTGATCGCCGGCTGGGTGACCACCGAGGTTGGCCGCCAGCCCTATACCGTCTATGGCCTGCT
>JAZKDV010000072.1:0-2181 GCA_040387395.1 Pseudomonadota bacterium
GGCTGTCCGGGATGGATGTCCAGCCCGCCGGGGCTGCGCGCTTCCAGCTTGAACACCAGCTTTTCGCGGTTGTCGGCGCTGAAGATGACCGGCGGGGTGAATTCCACCTGGGAAGCGATGAAGGTGATGGTTGCGGTCATGTCCTTGCAGCCGTCGCAGGCGATCCGCACCTTCTGGCCCAGGCGGATGCGCGCCAGCTGGCTCTGCGGCACGAAGAAGCGCGCATAGATATTGGCGGGCGGCAGGATCGCGACCACCGGCGTGGAGGCGGCGACATATTCGCCGGGGCGGAAATAGATGTCCTGCACCGGGCCCGATGTCTGCGACACGATTTGGCGCTGCGACAGGCCGTAGGCGGCGCCGGAGACGCCGGCTTCCGTCTGGCTGATCTGCGCCTGAAGCTGCGCGATGCGCGCCGCCGACTGGCGGGCATTGTTTTGCGCCAGGTCGCGCTGGGTGGGCGTGCCTGCGCCCGCGCCGGCCAGCTTGTCCTGCCGCGCCAGCTCGGTGCGGGCATAGACCGGATTGGTCTGTTCCTGCTGCAGCGAGGCGCGGGCCTGCGCCAGCGAGGCCTGCGCCTGATCGCGGCTGGCCTGCTGCTGCGTGCTGTCGAGCACGAACAACAGATCGCCGCGGCGCACGACCTGACCGCGCTCCACTTTCAGGTCCGTGACCCAGCCCGGCTGCGGCGCCGAGATCATAGCGCTGTCGCCCTCGCCATAACCCAGCCAGCCTTCATCCGACGGCTTGCCGCAAGCGCCCAGCAGAAGCAGAAAACAAACGCCTAACCGCAGCTTCACTGTTTTGCGTCCTTCACGGCCAGACCCTGCAACAGGGTATCGACATGGGTCTGGATCAACCCGTCATAATCAAAGGGCGCGGTGTCGAACTTGCCGAAGATGGTGCGCCAGAAAACCATCACCAGGAACGGCGCCACGCACAGGCGCGCGGCATGATGCAGCGGCACGTCGCGCAATTCGCCGCGCGCCACGCCGCGCGCGATCACGGTTTCGAAAAGGCCCAGCCCGCGATCGATGATCTCGCGCCGCCAGAATTCCGCCAGCTCGGGAAAATTGCCCGCCTCCGACAGCAGCACGCGCGGCAGCACCACGCGGTCGCTGGTGGACGCGAACTGCCCCATGGTCCCCAGGATGAAGCGCAGCAGTTCAGACGAAGGCGCCTCCGACGCCTTGACCATCTGGGTGATGGCGTCGATCCGTTCGCCGATGGACTGGCGGGCCAGCGCCTTGAACACCGCTTCCTTGCTGTCGAAGTAGAGATAGATCGTGCCCTTGGTGATGCCGGCGCGCGCCGCGATGTCATCCATGCGGGTGGCGGCGAACCCCTTCTGCGCAAAACAGGCCAGCGCCGCCTCGAGGATCTCGGGCGCGCGTTCGTCCTTGCGGCGGGTCCAACGCTGGGTTTTCATGGCCGCAGTTAATAACTGACCGGTTATTTATTGCAAGGGCAAAGATACCCTTGAGGATCAGTGGGTTAGGCAGAACGGCGCGGCGACGGCGGTCAGCAAGGCTTCTATTCTGGGCGGAATCGCCCGTCCAAGGATCGTCCCATGCCCGCGTTCGTCGCTCCCATCGCGCTTCTGTTCGTCTCCAACATCTTCATGACCTTCGCCTGGTACGGGCAGCTGCGCTTCCCCCACGCCATCCTGTGGCAGGTGGTGCTGATCAGCTGGGGCATCGCCTTTTTCGAATATTGCCTCGCGGTGCCGGCCAACCGCATCGGCCATCAGGTCTATTCGGCTGCCCAGCTCAAGACCATGCAGGAGATCATCACGCTCTTGGTGTTCGGCGTTTTTTCCGTTCTCTACCTGGGCGAGACGCTGCGCTGGAATCACATGGTGGCCTTCCTTTTCCTGTGCGGCGCCGCGTTCTTCTCTTTCAACAAGTGGGAATGAAGGACTAGGCTGGCGCGGGGTTCTTGCGGGGCGTGGCAATGCGGGCACTGTTTGGCGCAGCACTGAGTGCGATCCTGGTCCTGCCGGCGGCGGCGCAGACCCGCCCCGACCAGGTGAAATTCCGCGAGATCTACAAAGAGCTGGTCGAGACCAACACCACCCTGTCGTCGGGAAGCTGCACCCTGGCGGCGCAAAGGATGGGCGCGCGGCTGAAGGCGGCGGGCTTTGCGGGCAGCGACCTGCATTACTTCGCCGTCCCCGAAAAT
>JAZKDV010000072.1:2191-10130 GCA_040387395.1 Pseudomonadota bacterium
GCCTCGTCGCGATCTTTCCCGGCAGCGATCCCCAGGCCAAGGCGGTGCTGCTGCTGGCCCATGTCGATGTGGTCGAAGCCCGGCGCGAGGACTGGACCCGCGACCCCTTCACGCTGATTGAGCAAGGCGGCTTCTTCTACGGCCGCGGCACCGCCGACATGAAGGGCCAGGCTGCCATTTGGGTCGACATGCTGATCCGCTTCAAACAGGAAGGCTTCAAGCCCCGCCGCACACTGAAACTCGCGCTGACCTGCGGCGAAGAAACCTCCTATGCCTTCAATGGCGCGAGCTGGCTGGCGAAAAACCGCCGCCAGTTGATCGATGCCGGCATCGTCCTGAACGAAGGCGGCGGCGGGCGGCTGGATCCGTCGGGCAAGCGGCTGCTCCTCACCGTCCAGGCGGGTGAGAAGCACTTCCAGAACTACCGGCTGGAAGTGACCAATATCGGCGGCCATTCCTCGCGCCCCACGCCCAACAACGCCATCTACCGGCTGGCCGCCGGCCTGACCAAAATCAGCGCCTATCAGTTTCCGGTTACGACGAACGAAGCGACACGCGCCTTCTTCGCCGCCATGGGCCCGCAGGTGGGCGGCAAGATGGGCGCGGCGATGACCGCCTTCGCCAAAAATCCCACCGATGCGCAGGCCGCCGCGACGCTCGCGGCCGATCCCAGCCATAACGCCATCCTGCACACCACCTGTGTTGCCACCCTGCTGGAGGCCGGCCATGCCAACAACGCCCTGCCGCAGCGGGCGCGCGCCAATATCAATTGCCGCATCTTCCCCGGCACCAGCGTGGAACAGGTGCGGCTGAGACTGGCCCGGCTGGTGGCCGACCCAGAGGTCAAGGTCACCACCCTGGAAAAGCGCAACGACGTGGCCAAGCCGCCGCCCTTGACGCCGGAGGTGATGGAGCCTGTGAAAGCAGCCGCCGCGAAAATCTGGCCCGGCGTGCCGGTCGCGCCGGTGATGCTGGCGGGCGCCACCGATGCCACCTTTCTCAATCCGGTCGGGATTCCCACATATGGCATCACCGGCATATTCGGCGAACACGATGGCAACGGCGCCCATGGGCTGAACGAGAGGATCCGGGTGCGCTCGCTCTATGAGGGTCGCGATTTCCTCACCGAAGTGGTCCGGGCCTACGCCAACCAGAAATGATGGTGCTCATGCGTATGATTGTGGGCGCGGCGATGGCCGTCCTGTTGGCTGTTCCGGCGGCGGCGCAGCGCGCCGATCAGGCGGAGTATCGCGCGGTCTTCAAGGAACTGGTGGAGACCAACACCACCCTGGCATCCGGCAGCTGCACCCTGGCGGCGGAGAAGATGGCGGCACGGCTGCGCAGCGCCGGCTTTCCGGCCTCGGACCTGCACTTGATCGTGACCCCGGCTAACCCGAAGGAAGGCAGCCTGGTGGCGGTGCTGCCCGGCAGCGATCCCAAGGCCAAGGCGGTGCTGCTGCTGGCGCATCTGGACGTGGTGGAAGCCAGGCGCGAGGACTGGAGCCGCGATCCCTTCAGCTTCATCCAGGAAGACGGCTATTTCTACGGCCGGGGCACCGCTGACGACAAAGCCCAGGCCGCCATCTGGGTCGACATGCTGGCGCGCTTCAAGAAGGAAGGCTTTGTGCCCCGCCGCACTTTGAAGATGGCGCTGACCTGCGGCGAGGAAGGCGCGCCCTTCAACGGCGCACGCCACCTTGTGAATGAGCATCGCGCCCTGATCGACGCCGAATTCGCCCTGAATGAAGGCGGCTGGGGCCGCATGGAGGAAAGCGGCAAGCGCATCTATGTCGGAATCAATGCTGGCGAAAAAACGCCGGTGAATTACCGGCTGGAAGTGACCAACCCCGGCGGCCATTCCATGCGCCCGGTGAAGGACAATGCCATCACCCGGCTGGCGGCGGGGCTGGTGAAGATCGGGGCGCATGACTTTCCGGTGCAGACCACCGATTCCAGCCTGGGCTTTTTCGCCAAGATGGGGCCTGAGCTGGGCGGCGCGATGGGCGCGGCGATGACCGCCTTTGCCAAAAATCCCAGGGACATGCAGGCCGCTGCGATCATCGCGGGCGATCCGGCCTACAACGCCATGCTGCGCACCACCTGCGTCGCCACACTTCTGGATGCGGGCCATGCCAACAACGCCCTGCCGCAGCGCGCCGGGGCCAATGTCAATTGCCGAATCGTTCCCGGCGGCACCCCTGAACAGGTCGGCGCGCAGCTTTCGGAATTGATGGGCGATCCGCAGATCAAGGTCACGACAGCCAAGGGCCGCAATGCCGGCGGCGCGGCGCCGCCGCTGACGGACGCCGTGATGAAGCCGATCATCGCGGCGGCGGCCAAGCACTGGCCCGGCGTGCCGGTGGTGCCGATGCTCGAGATCGGCGCCACCGACGCGTCTTATCTCACCCCGGCCGGCATCCCCACTTATGGATTTACCGGCATCTTCTTCGAACCCGATGGCAGCCGGTTGCACGGCTTGAACGAGCGGGTGCGCGTGCGCGCGGTCTATGAGGGACGCGACATGATCACCGAAGTCGTGCGGGATTACGTGAAGTAGCTAATGCAACTTCAGACGCGGCCGGATGATATGATTGACATGGCCGACCACGATCAGCGTCAGGCCTTTCAGCCAGCCATGAATGGCGATCAGATGCATGCGATAGAGCGAGACATAGACGAAACGCGCCAGCCTGCCCTCGATCGCCATGCGCCCGCCGATCAGGTTGCCCATCAGCGAGCCGACCGTGGAGAAATGGCTCAGCGACACCAGCGAGCCGTGATCCTTGTAGACGAAGCTCTTTAAAGGCCGCCCCTTTATCAGCGCGCAGATATTGCGGAAGGCGGTGGTCGCCATCTGGTGCGCCGACTGGGCGCGCGGCGGTACGGGCCGGGTTGCCCCCTCCGGCACGAAATAAGCGCAGTCGCCAATGGCGAAAATGCGCTCGTCGCGTGTGGTCTGCAGCGTCGGCGTTACCACCAGCTGGTTGGCGCGAGTGGTTTCCAGCCCGGCCACCTCTTTCAAAATATCCGGGCCCTTGACGCCCGCGGCCCACACCCTGAGGTCGGCGGCGATGAACTCACCGCCTTTGGTGAGCATACCTTCGCTGGTGGCTTCCACCACCGGCGTGTCGGTCAGTATCCGCACGCCCAGCGCTTCCAGTTCCTTGTGCGCGGCAGCGGCAAGCGTTTCGGGCAGCGCCGGCAGGATGCGCGGCCCCGCCTCGATCAGCGTGACTTTCAGCCGGCTTTCGTCAAACACTTCCAGCCCGTAATGGCGAAGCTCGGACGCGGAATTGTACAACTCCGCCGCCAGTTCGACGCCGGTGGCGCCGCCGCCGACAATGTCCACCCGCACAAAGACATCGGCGTTTGGATCGGCCTGCAGGGTGCGCGACACGCGCAGGCAATGGTCCAGCAGCTTGGAGCGGAAGCGGTCGGCCTGCAGCCGGCTGTCCAGGAAGATGCAATGCTCGGCCACGCCCTTGGTGCCGAAATCATTGCTGACCGATCCCACCGCCAGCACCAGGTAATCATAGCGGATGCGATGGCTGCCCATGATCTCGCGGCCATCCTCGCCCTTGATCGGTGCGATCAGCAGATGCCGGGTGTCGCGGTCGATGCCCTCCATCGCGCCATAGAAGAAGCGGTAGCCCCAGGCATGGCCATGGCTGCGATAGCCGACCTCATCCAGATTGGCGTCCAGCGAACCGGCCGCCACTTCGTGCAGCAAGGGCTTCCAGATATGGGTACGGTTCTTTTCGACCAGGATGATGTCGAACTTTTCGCGGCCCAGCCGGCCGCCCAGCTTGGTCGCCAGCTCCAGCCCGCCGGCGCCGCCACCTACAACAACAATCTGGGTTTTGCGCGGTTTGGTCGTCGCGTCGCTCATGCGCCAACAAATAGCACATTATCTGTTTGCGGCCATGGTTACGGCTTTCCAGGCAGCGCATTTTGCGTCAGTTTGCCCACCGAAACCGCCAACGAGCAGCCGCCATGTCCGATACGCGCATCAGCCTTGAGAAGGCCAACACCATCATCACGGCGACCTTCGCCAAGGGCAAGGACGCCGGCATGAAGCCGCTGTCCTGCGTGGTGACCGATGCGGGCGGCCATGTGATCGCCTTCCAGCGCCAGGACGGCACCAGTTCGCTGCGGCTGGACATTGCCCGCGCCAAGGCGGCAGGGGCGCTGTCGATCGGCGTGTCTTCGCGCAAGCTGGGCGAGATGGCGGCGGAACGTCCCGCCTTCGTCGGCGCGCTGTCGCATCTGGCGCCGGGCGGCTTGCTGCCGGTGGCGGGCGGAGTAATCGTCAAGGGCGCCGACGGCTATCCGATCGGCGCGGTGGGCGTGACCGGCGACACGTCCGACAATGACGAGATCGCGGCGCTGGCCGGAATCGCGGCAGCAGGCCTCACTCCACAATAATCAGGCGCCGCAATAATCACGTTTCGCTGCGCAGGATCACGCGCGAGAAGCGGACTTCCCAGAACTGCTTGGGCTGATTTTCGCCGGCGGTGCCGGGATAGCCGACCACCGCGAACATGAAGATTTCGCCTGTGGGCACGCCTTTGGCGTTCACCTCGTTGCGGTACGACATGGCGCTGGCGATACCGTCGCCCATCGGCCTCTCGGTCGAGGCCCCGTCCACCAGCCTATTGCCCTTGGCGGCGACGAACTTGTCCGCCATCGCATTGAGCGCTTCGGTCGAGAAGGGCGTCAGCACCGCGTGCCGGATGGTGCAGGCGTGATAGGGCGGGCGCTCGGCCGTCAGCACATAGCGGCCGCCCGCGCCCTGGATCAGCCAGCCCTCGCCGCCCGCCTTGCTGCGCACGAACAGGCTGGCTTCCTCGGACGACAGCTTTGTCAGCTTGTTGTCGGTTGTCGCGGAGGCCACCGCCGCATCGTCGGGAAACTTGTCCAGGCAATAGGACGAGAACAGGCGAATGAACTCGTCGGACGGCGTGAGCGCGGGCACCGCCTCCTGCGCGCAGACGCTACCGCTTATCAGCAGCAGCAGTCCGCAGCAGAAGGCGGCTGATTTCACGCCGTGACCTGTTCAGGGACCTGCAAGCGGCGGTTGGGGTTCACGAAGAACCAGGCGAACATGCAGACAAAGCACATGCCGGCCGCGACATAGAAGGCGGTTTCCCAACCATAATAGGTGGCAAGCCATGGTGTCAGCGAAGCGGTTGTCGCGCCCGCGATCTGGCCGCCCATGTTGATCATGCCCGAGACCACGCCGGTAAACGGCCCGCCATAATCGGCGGCCACCGCCCAATAGGTCGCCTGGCCCAGGTAGAGCACACCCGCGCCGCCCGCCAGCACCAGCACGGCGACGGTGGTGTCCTGCGCCTGACTGCCGATGACGAGGAACACGCCCGCCGCGAACAGCGTGGCCGCGCCAAACAGGCTGCGGCCGACATACTGGCCATAATTCTTGACCAGCCAGTCGCTGATCACGCCGCCCAGCAGACAACAGACCGTCATGGCGATGAAGGGGAGTGTGCCCAGCAGCGCGCTGCTCTTGAGGTCCAGGCCCCGGCCGTCGCGCAAGTAAATGAAGAACCAGGTGTGGAAGATGAAGGCGACATAGCAGAAGGCCAGATAGGCGATCGCCGTTCCCATTACATCAATGCTGGTGAAGATGCGCAGCCACGGCACCTTGCCGATCGGGCCTTCGATTTTGACCGGCTGACCGGCGGCGATATAGGCCTTTTCTTCCTGCGTGACGCTGGGATGCTCGGCCGGCGTGTCGCGGGCGACGTACCACCAGATCGCGGCCACGACCAACCCGATGGCGGCGGAGAAATAGAAGACTTCGTGCCAGCCGGAAAAGGCGATGATCGCCGCGACCAGCGGCGGCGCGGTGCCCGAGCCGAAGCCGACGCCGCCGAACACCCAGCCATTGGCCTTGCCGCGCTCGTGGCTTGGAAACCAGGCGGCGATGAACTGGTTGGTCGATGGGTATGCGACCGCCTCGCCCAGACCCAGAATGAAGCGCACGGCAATCAGCACCCACAGCGCGCCGCCCATGGTCGGGGGCACCAGCGCGGTGATGACGGACAGTACGCTCCACCAGATCAGGCCATAGGTAAGCGTCTTGCGCGGCCCCAGCTTGCCCACCAGCCATCCGGCGGGAATCTGGAAGGCGGCATAGCCGAGCAGGAAGGCGGAGAAGATCCAGCCGAGCTGGATCTTGTCGATGCCATAGTCCTGGGCGAGATAGGGGCCGGCGATGGAGATGTTGCTGCGGTCGATATAGACCACCGCGCTGACCAGGAAGATCAGCATGATCAGCAGGTAACGGACCTTGTTCGTCATCATTTGCGGCAAATCCCCACAATGTTTTCGCTGGCGTCAGGCCCGCTCGTTGCGGGCAGCAAAGCCTAGTTCGCGGCTTTCGTCAAAGCAGGACCAAAGGTCCAGTGTGCGCCGCAAACAAGCGGGGGCGCACTGGAAACAGGCCCACCGATCCCGCATGATGATCGCCGCTTTTGAAAATTTGTCACAGGAAGAAAATGTCCGGAAAACTTGAAGGGAAAACCGCGCTGATCACCGGCGCCGCAGCGGGCATCGGCCGCGCCACGGCGCAGCTGTTTGCCGCCGAAGGCGCCAGACTGATCGTCACCGACCGGGACGTGAAAGGCCTGGATGGCCTTGCGGGTGACAAGCGTCCGCTCGACGTCACCGATGCCGCCGCCATCAAGGCGCTGGCCAAGGAGGTTGGCCGCCTGGACATCCTGTTCAACTGCGCCGGCTTCGTGGAGAACGGCACCATCCTGGATAATGACGACGCCCAGTGGGAGAAGTCGTTCGAGATCAACGTCTATGCCATGGCGCGGATGATCAAGGCCTTCCTGCCGGCCATGATCGAAGGCGGCGGCGGCTCGATCATCAACGTCGCCTCGGTGGCCGGCTCGATCAAGGGCGTGCCCAACCGCTGCGTCTATGGCGCCAGCAAGGCCGCGGTGATCGGCCTGACAAAATCCGTGGCGATCGATTTCGTCACCAAGGGCGTCCGCTGCAACAGCGTCTGCCCCGGCACGGTGGATTCGCCTTCACTGCAGCAGCGGCTGAAGGACACCGGCGATTACGACGCCGCCCGCAAGGCGTTCACCGCCCGCCAGCCGATGGGCCGGCTGGGCACCGCCGAGGAGATCGCCAGCATCGTGCTGTGGCTGGCCAGCGACGATTCCGTGTTTGCCACCGGCCAGAACTTCATCGTCGATGGCGGGATCACCATCTAATGCGCGACCTGCTGGCGATGTTCGTGACGGTGTTCCTGGCCGAATTCGGCGACAAGACGCAGCTCGCCACCGTGCTGTTCGCCTCGGAGCGGAAACTGTCGCCCTGGGCGGTGTTTGCCGCGTGCGGCGGGGCATTGCTGCTCAGCGCCGCCATCGCAACGTTCCTGGGCACCGTGGCCAGCCGCCATCTGTCGGGCGTGCCGTTCAAGCTGATCGCGGGGATCGGCTTCATCCTGATCGGATGCTGGACGGTGGCGCAGTATTATCGCGGCGCCTAGGCGCGGAAGCGCCCGTCGAGGCGGGCGATCATTTCCTCGGGCGTAAAGCCCAGCGCCTCAAGCCGCCCCGAGCGCGAGAACAGCGCCAGCCCCGACAGCGCGGCCGCCAGCAGCAACACATCGCGCTGGCCTTCGCGGCCCGTGGTGGACAAGCCGCTGGCATCGGACAGCGCCTTCAGCGCCGCGATCAGCCTGCCATTGAAAAGACGTTCGGCATCGCCGCCCTGCGCGCGGGGCAATGCGGCCGACGCCGCCGCCATGGTTTCGGCGCTGCGCAGGATATCCAGTGCCGCTGTGCCGGCGCCGGCCAGACCGCCCGATGCGGGCGCGTCGCGCATGGCGCGGGCCAGCGCGGTGAGATCGTCCGCCGCCAAGGCCAGCAGCAATTCGTCCTTGTTGCGGAAATAGCCGTAA
>JAZKDV010000073.1:0-4733 GCA_040387395.1 Pseudomonadota bacterium
TGGTGTCGATCGCCAGCCTGGTCTGTCCCATGTCGCATAGCGCCTGCAAGCCGGTCATGGCCTCGGTGCTGGGCCAGAATCTCGACGGCCCCGAAGACATTGCCCGCATCGGCCGGCTGGTGCGCGACAACAGCCTGGATCTGCTGCAGGCCGACCATACGCTGGCCGGCATCGACATCGCGCTGTGGGATTTGATGGGCAAGAAAAAAGGCGTGCCGGTGTTCGATCTGCTGGGCATCAAGAAATCCTATCCCAAGACGCCCTATGCCTCCTTGCTGTTCGCCGACACGCCCGAACAGACGCGCGTCGCCGCGAAAGCGCTGCGGGCCAAGGGCTATTCCGCCATCAAATTCGGCTGGGGTCCCTATGGCCGCACCACCGCGAAAGCCGACGCCGACCAGGTCCATGCCGCGCGCGAAGGCCTGGGCGCCGATGGCCACCTGCTGGTCGATGCCGGCACGGTGTGGGTCGATGATGTGGACCAGGCGCGTCAGCGGCTGGCGGCGCTGCAGGCCTGCGGCGCGACCTGGCTGGAAGAGCCCTTCGTGTCGGGCGCGATCGACGCCTATGCGCAATTGTCGAAGGAAAGCGGCAGTGTCAAGATGGCGGGCGGCGAAGGCTGCCACAATTTCCACATGGCCAAGCACATGATCGATCATGCGGGTCTGGGCTTCGTGCAGATCGACACCGGGCGCATCGGCGGCATCACCGACGCCAAGCTGGTGGCCGACTATGCGGCGAAGCGCGGCGTGACTTACGTGAACCACACCTTCACGACGCATCTGGCGCTGTCAGCCTCGCTGCAGCCTTTCGCCGGTCTGGAAGATCACCGCATCTGCGAGTATCCGGTGGAAGCCAAGCCGCTGGCCGAAGAACTCAGCCGCAACCGGCTGGAGCGCGACAAGGACGGGTTGGTGCACACCCCCGAAAAGCCTGGCCTAGGCGTGGAGCCCGACCTCGCCGCGATGCGCAAATATCTGGTGGATGCCGAGATCAAGGTCGGCGGCAAGGTTCTGTACCGCACGCCGGAAATCTAGCCGCGCTCAACGTGCGCAAAACCGAACAGGGCGCGTCCTACACCGGGCGCGCCTTTTTCATTCCACCACGCTGCGCGCAGCTCAGCGCCGGAACGGAAACAGGGCCCGCAGCGCCGGATCGCGCAGCCACAGCCCGCCCCACATGAACAGAGCCAGATAGATGCTGAACAGCGTGTGGCTGAACAGCGGGCTGCCGATGCGCAAATGGGTGGCGATGGCCCCGCCCAGCAGCCCCATGGTGAGGATGCCGCCCAGCACGCTGGTGCGCGGCCACAGATACAGCAGCACACAGCCCAGTTCGATAATGCCGATGGCAAAGGCGTAGCCCGGAGGCCAGCCCAGCTGTGCCATGGTGTCTTCCGCCACCGGCATCCCCATCAGCTTGGGCGTCACCGACGCCCCCAGCATGAACAGCGCGTAAAGCCCGGTCAGCGCCCATCCGGCCCGGCGCATGTTGACGTCGCTCATGTCACACTCCGATTCATAAGGTCACGGCCAAAGGACGGGCGGCAGCGGCCAAAGCCGACACGGGCACGTCATATTTGCGGACACTGCCCCGCGAAATCCGCCGCTACGGCTGACGCCTTTTTAAGGTTTGACCGCCAATATCCTTGGATTCGAGCCTTGGGAAACGCGACGCCGATGGATCGCAGAATCTGGCTGGCCTATTTCGTCACAACCGCGATGCCAGGCATCGCCGCGATCCCCATCCAGATGGCTACTGGCAGGGGCGAGCCGTCCGCCGCGTTGGCGATGGTGCCTCTGTTCCTGGTGTTCGGCACCATCCTGACGGCCCCGCTGATTTTGCCGGTGCTCTATATCGGCGCCCGCACCGGCTGCATCACCTTTGTCAAATGCATACTGGGCGCGGCGGCATGCACAGCGATCTGGACACTGTGGGCCCATTGGACACAGACCAAGTTAAGGCCGCCGATCTTCAAGGAAGAATGGATGTACTGGGCGAACAAGGCGATGGTGGCATCGACGGGCGCGCTGGTCGGCTGCGTGATCGGGCTGATCTTCGCGCTGATCCTGTACGCCACCGGCTACTTTCGCGACCAGAAGGCCGTGCGGGTTTAGCGGCAGGCGGCGCTGCGAGACCAACCAGGGCGGGCCCATAAACGGGGGTGCCCTTACCATTTGACACCCCTGTTATACTGCTTCTTCCGCTGCTCACCCCAGGAAGCAAAACCATGTCCGGCTTTTTCTCCACCGACGCGTCGCGAGCCTATGACGAGAAGAACCGCAGGCTGGCGCCCATTGCCGACGGGCTGCATTTCCTGGCCCGCCTGGCGCTGAAGGATTTGCCGCCAACGTCGCGCGCGCTGTGCGTGGGGGTGGGAACGGGCGCGGAAATTCTGTCGCTGTCGCAGGAGTATCCCGGCTGGCGCTTCACCGGGGTCGATCCCTCCGCCGCCATGCTGGAAGTCTGCCGCGAACGGCTGACCCAGGCCGGGGTGATGGACCGCTGCGAACTGGTAGAAGGTTATGTGCAGGATGTGGAACAGGGCGAGAATTTCGACGCCGCCCTCAGCATCCTGGTCGGGCATTTCGTCAAGCTGGATGCGCGCGCGGATTTTTACGGCAACATGCAGGGCCGGCTGAAACCGGGCGGCATGATCGTCAACGCCGAAATCAGCTTCGACCTGGACAGTGCGCAATTCCCGCCCATGCTCACGAACTGGGAACGGGTGCAGGCCCTGCTGGGCGCCAATCCCGAATCGCTGAAGACGCTGGCGACCACCTTGCGCGAAGGCCTGACCGTGCTGCCGCCCGCGAAGGTCGAATCCCTGCTGCGCGCCAGCGGCTTCCCCCTGCCGGTGCGATTCTTCCAGGCCTTCATGATCATGGGCTGGCATGCGGTGAAACCCGCGCAATAGTTCACGAAAATCCTGCGCGTCAGTAGATCGCGCTGGGACTGGCCGCGATCGACGGACGGCTGGTCAAACGGCTGCAGCGTCCGCGCGGCGCATGATCGGCCGCACGGTACTTTTGTACGGACGGATCAGGCGTGGCCGGTGATCAGCCACAAAAGCAGGATGATGGGCAGCGGAATACCGATAAGCCAGAGCAGACCTGAGCGCATAATGATGCCTTCCGCTTGAAATGCTCGGACATAACGCAGCGCGCTGGTGTTCGTTGCCTGTTTGGCGGGCAACCGAGGAACCGTCTGCGTTCCTGACCGTTAAGCCGGTAGATTTTGGCGGGAAAGAGGCATCATGACCACCACCACCGTGCTCAGCGAAGACACCGCCACCATCGTCCGCGACGATGCCAGCCGGTTTGAATGGGGACCCGTCCTGGCGGGCGCGATCATCGCCACCGCCACGATCTTCTTCCTCGTCACCGTGGGCGCGGGTCTCGGCCTGTCGCTGAGCTCGGCGCGCAATCCCACCGCTTCGGGCATCAAGACCTTCTTCACGCTGGGCGCGGCCTACTTCCTGGCGGCGCAGGCCTTTGGCGCCGCCCTGGGCGGCTATGTGTGCGGCCGCATGATGCGCGCGACACCCGAAACGGAAGACGAGCATTTCCGCGCCGATGTCCACGGTCTTTCGGTGTGGGGCCTTGCGGTCGTGTTCGGCCTGGGCCTGCTGGCCCTGGCCGCCGGTCCCGGCCTGACCGCCGGCGCCACCAACGCCGCTGCCGCGCCGCCGACCAACTATTGGGCCGACAAGCTTTTCCGCCCCGCAGGCTCGCCGCAAGCCGCGATGGCCTATCGCCAGTATGCGCAGAATGAGTCCCCCAGCGGCACCGATGCCGTGGCGCAGCCCCAGGATGTTCAGGCGCAGGGTGCGATGTCGCCGTCAGGCCCCGCCATGCCGCCGGTTTCGCCGTCCGGCGTCGGCGCTGCCGACACGTCCATGATGTCTGCGCCCGAGCCGCTCCCCGTCACCCGCAACTTTGCGGACATCAAGGCCGAAGCGGCCCGCCTTCTCACCGCGCAGGCGGTGGAAGCCACGGCCGATCCCGCCGACAGGGCCGAACTGGTGCGCCTGGTCGCGCTGGGCAATGGCATATCGTCCGCTGCCGCCGCCAGCCGGGTCAATAGCGTGATCGGCGACATGCGCGCCAAGAGCGAAGCGGCCGCCGAGGCCGCGCGCAAGGCCGCCAGCTATATCAGCATCTGGACAGCGCTCGCCCTTCTGTTCAGCGCCGTGGTGAGCGTCGTGGCAACCGTCGCGGCCCGCTGGAACAGTGACGAGCACAAGCTGTACGTCCGGCGCACCACCACCACCGTCTGATCAGCCATGGCTCGCCGCCGTCACGCGCCCAAATTCCTGACGGGGGCGTGGGAGGTTCTCTGCAAGGCCTTCGGCGCCTGCTGGAAGCGTTACAGCGGTTGGGAGATGGCGCTGTTCGTCATCGGCTGGGCCGCCTTTGTCAGTCTCGTGGTGATCCTGCTGCTGCCCATCGGCAAGGGCCCCGTGCTCAAGGCGCAGGCTTCTGCGATGCCGCCGGTCACCGACCCGGCTTTTCTGAAAACACTTTCCCATCACATGGCGGTGCCCATAGACCAGGGACCCCCTGTCGAAACGCTGACCGATGGCAACGCCGTCCTAGCCGCGCTGATGCGCGACATCGATAGCGCCCGCCATTCCATCAACTTCATGGTCTATATCTGGGAAGACGGCAGCTTCAGCGATACCGTGCTGGCGCATTTGGAACGCAAGCAGCGCCAGGGCGTCGAGGTGCGGG
>JAZKDV010000074.1:0-9682 GCA_040387395.1 Pseudomonadota bacterium
CTGGTCGTTGGGCAGGAAGGGATGGGTCTTCAGCAGCACCTTCACATCGCGGATGGCATTCGCATTCACATCCAGCACGGCGCGGGCGATGGACGTGTTGCCGATGGTGCGGTCGTGATACTCGGTATAGGTGAAGAAGATCGTGCGGTTGGACGCAAAGTCCGGATCGGTCACCACATCCAGCAGCGCCAGCATCGGCGTGCCGATCTTCAACCCGTCCAGCCCGGTCAGCGGCGCCGACAGGGTGCCCTTGTCCAGGATGCGGAACTGGCCCGGCAGGCGTTCGGTGATCAGGATTTTTCCATCGGGCAGCGGCGCCACGGCCCAGGCGGCCGAGAGCTTGTCGGTCAGCACCTCGACCTTGAAATCGGTGGCCTTATGAAAGGGGGCGCGGGTCTGCTCCGGGAACAGGCGGGTATCGGTCTTCTTTTCATAGGGACGGGCGTCCACCGGCTGGCCCTCGACGGTGCCGTAGCTGGGGGTGCGCGGCAGGCCGCCGGCATTGTAGTCGGGCGCAGGCGCAGGCGCCGCCGCGGGCGTGGTGGGGGCCGGCGTCTGGGCGGTAGCAGGCAGGGCGGAAGCCAGAAGTGCGATGGCGAGCAGACGGCGTTTCATTGAATCCCCCGATTTTTCGGATATTTAACCCCTAGCCTGTAGGACTTGCCAAGGGCGCCCCGAACCCAAAAGGAACCCAAAGCGCCGCCGGACTGTTCCAGACCACGGATATTGGATAGATTCAGACCATGAAAATTCAAATCGCCGCCATCACCCTCACCGCCTTGGCCCTCGGCGCCTGCATGGGCCCGCACGGCAACCCCAACGGCTCGCCCTATGCGGACCAGCCTGGCGGCACCATTGCCGTGAAGCCCGAGACGATCGGAACGGAGACCTACGATCCGGGCAAGCCGGCGGCGCCCTTCCAGGGCCTGCCAGTGGCGCCGTACAACACGACACCGGCAACGCCCGCGCCGCGCTAAACTTCTTCTTACCCCTCTGGCCTTCGCAACTAGCGGTGCTACGGCCACCTCCCCTTCCTGTGCGCTTACGCGCACGAAAGGGAGGCGGGCCTGCGCTCGATTAGCCGCTGGGCGTGTGAATTCGGCTTAACAGCTCAAAAGATTTAATCCGCGCCGCATGATCGAAGATCTGCGAGGTGACGATCACCTCGTCCGGCTTGTAACGCGCAATGAATTCCGAAAGGCCGCGGCCCACGGTGTCAGGCGAGCCGACGAAGGAATGGCGCATCACCCTTTGGATCAGCGCCAGCCGCTGCGAATCGACCTTCTGTTCATAACCCTGGATCGGCGGCGGCAGCGGGCCGTCGCTGACCTGCTGCGCCGACGAAAAATGGAAGCGGGCCTCTTCGTCGGTGTCGGCGCAGACCACCGCCACCGACAGCATCACCTGCGGCCTGGGCGTTTGCGCCGACGGCGTGAACCGCCCGCGATAGGCGGCCAGCGCGACGTCCAGTTGATCGGGCGCGAAATGCGAGCCGTAAGCAAACGGCAGGCCCAGATTTGCGGCCAGTTGCGCGCCCCCCAGGCTGGTGCCCAGTATCCAGACCGGGACATTGGAATTCTCGCCCGGCACGGCGCGCACCGGCTGCCCCGGCGCGGCGGCCCGCAGATAAAACAGCAGCTCCTGCACGTCGCGCGGGAATTCTTCCTGATCGCCGGGAAGACGGCGCAGCGCCTGCATGGTGGCGGGATCGCTGTTGATGCCGCGCCCCAGCCCCAGGTCGATGCGGCCCGGATGCAGCGCCGCCAGCGTCCCGAACTGCTCGGCCACCATCAACGGCGCATGGTTGGGCAGCATGATCCCGCCCGCCCCGACCCGGATGGTGCGGGTGCCGGACGCGACATGGCCGATCACCACCGCAGTGGCCGAGCCGGCGACGCCCGCCGTGTTGTGATGCTCCACCAGCCAGTAGCGTTGATAGCCGAGGCTTTCGGCATGCCGCGCCAGTTCCAGCGTTTCGCGGAAGGTCACCGCCGCGCTGCCGCCCTGCTTGATGGGCGTGAGATCGAGAATGGACAGTGACGGCACGTTGAGACCCGGCTGGTTGGAGCCCAGACTTAGCAGGAAAATCCCGTGCCGCTAACCTTTGCGGACATGGATGCCGTAGGGCGGACCGCCTGGCCCCATCCTGGCGCAAACCCGCCCCCGGGTGGGGCGTTGGCCGATCTGTACGCCGCGCATGCGAAAGCCGCCCACCAGCGTCGCATCGTCCCGCACCACCACCTGCGGATTTGGGCCGCACAGGAAACGTCCGCGCACCCGCACCGCGCCGGGATTGAGATATCGCACATAGATGACTTCGTGATTGAAGCGGTCGGCCAGAATGAAGGTACTGGGATCGGGACGGCCCGTCTTGAGGCCCGTCACCGTCACCAGATCGAGCCGGTTCTCACGGACCGCATAGGCAAAGCTGTTGGTGTTGTCGATGCCGAACGCTTCCACCACCAGGCCGTTGCCGCGCCGGATCAGCTTCACGGTCGGACAGTCGGTCGCCAGCAGCGGCACGAACGGTCCCGCCCCCTTGCCGACCACCCGGCTGGTGCCCAGGAACATCGCCAGATCACCGACGTCGGGTTTCTCGCGGCAGACGGAAGGCGGCGTCGGCTCGCTGCCCGCCAGCAACGGACCAGTCGGCGGAATCGGTGTCGTAAGATATTGCGAGAAGCCGAACACGCCCCCGACCACCGCCGGCAGCGCCAGCACGGCGGGCAACGCCCAATCGCCATGGCCGCGCATGCTGAGTTCATAGCCCAGCGCCAGGCTCAGGGCGGCGGCGAAACCCAGAACCGCGATGCCGCGGGTTTCCGGCACCACCAAATTCTTGTGGAACAGCGCCAGCAGCAGCAGCAGATACAAGCCGAAGCCAAGCAGCCGCCGGGCAACAGCCCATGTTTCGCGCGTGATCGTCATATGTCATACAGTGTAGACATAATGGCAGGCGGTCAACCACGGACTTGACGGCGCGAGGATATAATATCTACCCTGTATATCAAATGGTGGACTCGCTGGGCCAGTTCGAGCAGATCGTCCTCACCGCCATCTCGGCGCTGGGTGACAATGCCTATGGCGTCACCATCCATGCCAAGGTCGAAGACCTCTCGAAGCCCAAGAAAGTCACGCGCGGCGCGGTCTATGCCACGCTCGACCGCATGGAAGACAAGGGGCTGATCGCTTCCTGGCTGTCGGAACCGACGCCCGAACGCGGCGGCCGCTCGCGGCGCCATTACCGGCTGGAGAAATCCGGCCAGCAGGCATTGCGGGAATCGGCAAAAGCCGCGCGCACGCTTTATGAAGCCATCGCGCAAAGCCTTGGGGGGCTGGCATGGAAGCCGCCGCGCTGAAGGCGCCTCCGAAATGGCTGGAAAAGATCGTGCTGGGGCTGATTCCGCCTTGCGCGCGCGAGGCGGTGGCCGGCGATCTGTGGGAGACCTATGTCTCGCCCCGGCAATATGCAGCGGAAGCCCTGCGCACCGTGCCGCTGGTGGTGTTCAGCCAGATGCGGCGCAACCTCAATCTTCCTGTCCTGCTGCTGCAGGTCTCGCTGGTGGGTTTCTGTCTGGGGGACATCGCGGCTTTTGTAATATTGCCGGTGCTGATGCTGCGCGACGCCTATCAGGACGCCGCGCGCCCCTGCCCGCGCCGCGCCATGCGCACCGCCATCCTCGTGGCCTTGGCGGCGCTCGCCGTCCTGCAGCTCACCTCCTTCAGCATGGACATGGCCATCCACTCCGCCCGCCCTGCCGGAACCAGCCGGCTGTTCGCCGGCCTGATGCTGTCGCCGCTGCTGGGCCTGCTGCGCACCGGGCTGATCCTGGATGGCGACCGCCGCAGATGGATCGCCGCCGAGAAACCGTCGGCCGAGGAGCTGGCGGACAGCTATCGTGGCTTCGCCCGGCGCGCCCGCTGGCACAATGTGCTGGAAGGCGCGGCGCTGGTTGTGGTTGCCGGTTTTGCCTTTTTCACCCTGCCCGTCACGTTCGCCATCGTGCTGACCGGGCTGTTCCTGGCGGCGGCTTTTTATCTGCTGCTGGACGGCGCCCCCCGCGCCCTGCCGCGGGGATGCGATTTCGTTTCCCTGCGCGCAGCTTTCCAGCGCGAATTGTTGCGCCGCCAGCAGCTCCGCCGCTTCTTGTGGTGGCTGTGGTTCACGCCGGTGCTGGCCGCGCTCTATCTCCAGATGGTCGAAGGCTCGCTGGCGGCCGGCAAGCCGATGCTCACGGTGTTCGGCGGCGTGGCCGCGGCGTTGCTGTGTTTCTTGATCGACGCCCTCAACCGCGAATATAGCGGACGGGTGCGCGAACAGGTCGGCCTGCTGGACCGGATGCGCGAAAGACTGGCCTAGAGCCGCAGCGCGCGGATGCGGTGATTTTCCGAATCCCCGACATAGAGCAGACCATCTTGCACTGTGACGCCGTGCGGACGCGCCAGCGCGCATTTCAGCGGATCGCCGTCGGGACCGTCGGCGCGCATGCCGGTACCCAATACTGTCGAGATCACTCCATCCCGCAGCGAGACTTTGCGGATGACATGGTTTTCGGTATCCGAGATGTAGAGCGCGCCATCGTCATAGACCACGCCTTTGGGGCCATTGAACGTGGCCTCACGCGCCGGACCGCCATCGCCGCCATAGCCTTTCGCGCCGGTGCCGGCGATGTGGCGCAGGACGCGCGCGCCCGGCGCGATGCTGTAGACCTTGTTGCCCTCGCGCAGGATCAGATAGATCGTGCCATCCGGCCCGATGTCGATCGAGCGCGGGCCATGCAGAGGCGCGGTCAGCGGCGCACCGTCTGGCGTATTGGCCGTTTCGCCATTTCCGGCGAAGGTTGTCAGGATTCCGCTTCCGGCATCGCGGCGGCGCACCCGGTTGTTCTGGATATCGCAGATGTAAAGATTGCCGCTGCTGTCCAAGGCGATGCTGTGGGGCTGGCGAAGGCTTGCATCCTGCGAAGGTCCGCCATCACCGCCAAAGCCGGGCGCGCCCGTCCCCGCCAGGGTAGAAATCGCGCCGCTGCGCGCATCCATGAAGCGCACCACATGGCTGTCGCGCTCGGCGATCAGCATGTTGCCCACAGCGTCGAAGCGGATTTCGTGCGGCGTACTGAGCCGTGCCGCCCAGGCCGGTCCGCCGTCGCCGGCATGACCCCCTTCGCCATTGCCAGCGACCACCGATACCTGCCCGGAGTGCAGCTTCAGAACCCGGTGGCTGCCGAAATCGGCCCAATAGAGCGCGCCGTCCGGGCCGAACAGCACGCCGAAGGGATTGTTGATCCGGGCGGCTTTCGCCAGTTCGCCATCCACCGCGAACCCGGCCACTCCTGTCCCGATCACCGTGAAGGTCTGACCGGTAGCGGCCTGGACGCGCGAGGAAAGCAGAGCCGCCCCCGCGCCGATCACCGCGCGCCGGGTCAGCCCTGGCCTCACAGGCTTCGGCCCAGCCGCGCCAGCACCTTCTGGCGCGCCAGCACGCGTTCGCGGTCGGTAACATGGATCAGTCCGGCGACGCGCCGGATCAGCAGGTCTTCTTCCGGGTCCAGCACATCATCAGCATAGGCGACTTCCCACAGCATCTCGATCATACCGATGCGTTCTTCCGGCGTCATCTCTTCGAACACCGCGCTGGTATGGCCGTGCAGTTGCACCATCTGGGCCGCGCGCACTTCGCCGGCTTCCAGCAGGGCGCCGCATTCGTCGGCGGTGAGGTCGAATTTGCGCGTCAGCAACTGGGCGATCACCGCGCGCTCTTTGGAATCGAACTGGTCGTCCTGACGCGCCGCTTCCAGCAGCAGCACCGCCACAGACAGCCGCAGGTCCACCGCCCGCCGCGGTTCGGGGGTTTTGAGCATGCGCATCAACTGATTAAACATCACAATCGCCATCTGAAGCCGAACAAGGCCTGTTTCTACGGGAAATTCATCCCTGTTGAAACAGCGGTGGCAGCCTGAGATGCAGCCGCTTCACTCTTCCCTGGCGCCTCTCGGACGCTTGTCTTCCTTCAGGATCGGCAGCAGCTTGAGCGTCAGGAAGGTCATCAGCGCGATCGCAACCGCGACATCCAGCGCGCCCAGTCCCACAGCCGTGCCGATGGCGCCGGTGGCCCAGATGCTGGCCGCCGTCGCGGTGCCATGCACCGACAGGCCGCTCTTCAGGATAGCGCCGCCGCCGATGAAGCCAATGCCCGTGATCAGGCCTTCCACGATCCGCGCCACGGCTTCGGGTGATCCCGTCAGCAGCGACTCGGTCGCCTGCACGAAGCCGCAGCTTGCCAGCGCCACCAGCGGGAAGGTGCGCAGACCCGCACTGCGCGTGGACTTTTCCCGGTCCCAGCCGATGGGAAGCGCCAATGCATAGGCGATCACCAGCGCAATCATGTGCGGAATGATCTGAAATCCGTCCAGGTCAGGAAAATTCATTTCTAAATCCGGTTTTGAATATGAAGCCGCTTCGGCCTAATGGACCGGCGCCTTGGTCAAACGTGTCACGGAGACGGAAAGTTCCCGCGCGGGTCGCGTAGTGCCGCATCGTCCGACTGCAGATAACTGCGATAGGTCGTGCGCGCGACGGGCTCCGGAGGCGGCGGTGTCTCGGTGATGGCATCCCGCCGTATGTCCTGCTCATAGACAGGCGCCCAATCGGCAGCCCGGCGATAGGGCACGCCGCTGCCGGCATAGAAGCCACCATCCGCATATGCCACCTGCTGCGCTTCCTGGAACGGCTCTTCGACAAATTCCTCTTCCGGTTCGAAAACCGGCACCGGCGTGCGGTCCAGCGCCTTGACCGGCATGCCGGCATGGGCCGCGGTCATCACCTTCTTCCAGACTTGCGCAGGCACCGAACCGCCGGTGACGCCGCGCATGGCGGTGTTGTCGTCATTGCCGACCCAGACCCCGGCGATGTGATCGGCGGTAAAACCGATGAACCAGCCGTCGCGATAATCCTGGGTGGTGCCGGTCTTGCCGGCCGCCTCGCGTGCGCCCAGCCGTGCCCCTGTCCCGGTGCCGCTGGTCACCACACTATAAAGCATCGCCGTCAGATCGCGCCGCACCGAATCCGCGATGACGGGCGGATGACGGACGGTTTCGTGCTGATAAAGCACCTCGCCGCTCGCAGCTGCCTCGATGCGCGTGATCAGGTAGGGCTCCACCGCCGCCCCGCCATTGGCGAACGCCGCGTAAGCCGCGGTCAGTTCCAGCGGCGTGACTTCATTGGTCCCCAGCGGCAGGGAGGCATTGGCCTGCAGCGGCGAGGTGATGCCCGCGCGCCGCGCTGCGGACAGGACATGGCCAAGACCAACCTCCTGCGCCAGGTTGACAGTGACCGTGTTGACCGACCGCGCCAGCGCATCGGTCAGGCGAAGACGGCCATAGCTTGCGTCACGGTAATTGGCGGGCTGATAGCCGGCGATGTTGACGGGCCTGTCCTCGCGCCACTCCCAGGGCGAGATGCCGGACTGCAGTGCCGCCAGATACACGAACGGCTTGAAGGCCGAGCCGGGCTGGCGATGCGCCTGTGTCACCCGGTTGAACACTGACTTGCGGTAATCGACACCGCCGACCATCGCCGAAACCGCGCCATCCGGCTTCAATACCGCCACCGCGACCTGGCTGAAGCGCAGTTTGCGGCCGTTCATTTTCACGGCCTCGGCGGCAGTCGTCTCCGCCGTACGCTGCAGGGCGGGATCAAGCGTGGTGTGCACGATCAATCCGCCGTATGCGGCGTCCATGCCCTGCGTCATCTCCAGCGCCCGGTCGGCGACCGCGTCCAGGAAATAGCTGCGGCTGTCGGGCCGCCGCGCCAGCACGGTGGCGGGATGGGCCTGCGCCTCTGCGGCCTGGCGGCGCGTGATGGCGCCGGTTTCCACCATCGCGTCCAACACGCGGCTGGCGCGATGCTGCGCGGCTGCGAGATCACGGCGCGGCGAGAAAACCGATGGCGCGCGTGTCAGCGCCGCCAGCATCGCTGCCTGCTGCAGGGTTACATCGCGCGCTAGAACCCCGAAGTAGGTGCGCGCCGCGCTGTCCACGCCATTGGCGCCGCCGCCCAGGTAAATGCGGTTGAGGTAGAGTTCCAGGATCTCGTTCTTGCTCAGGCTGCTTTCGAGCTGCACCGCCTTCATCAGTTCGCGAACCTTGCGGCCCATCGTCCGCTCGCGCCCGGCGAACATGATCTTGGCGGTCTGCTGGGTGATGGTGGATCCGCCGGCCACGATCCGGCTTTCGCGCGCATTCGCCACGCAGGCGCGGGTGATACCCAGGAAATCCACGCCATGATGGGCATAAAAGCGCCGATCTTCCGTCGCGATGAAGGCCGCCGGCAGATAGGCGGGCAATTCGTTCAAACCCACGCGCCGTCCCAGCACCGGACCGCGATGGCCGATGACCTTTCCATCCGCATCGCGAAAGGTGAAGGCGGCGGGCCGGTCCATCGCGTCTTTCGCGGTCAGATCGGCCTCCGGCGCGAAAAACCCCAGCGCCACCGGCGCCAGATAGACAAGACTGGTGGGAACTGCGAGAAGCGCCAGGCAGATCGCAATCACGCGCGCATGGCGATCGGCAAAACTCTTGAGGACGGATAAGGCGGTTTCCAAGGCGTTTGCCTGCGCGATCGTGGTCACAGAGCAACGCGCCTGCGATGATGCAGTTGCGGGCAAACCCCTCTGGCGGAAGACTTTTTTCTCGCCTTGCCCACCGACGGAACCTGCCGGCCGCCTTTTCGGCACAAAGCCGCGCTTCAGCCGTTCGCTAGACAGATGAATTTTTCCAGGAGAACCCTATGAACGCCAAATTCCTGCTGGCGCTTGCCACCGTGATCCTGCCCCTGCCCGCCATGGCGCAGTCGCAAAGCGCGCGCAACGCGCCGCCCCAGGAAACATGGGAAATCGATTCGCAAGCCCAGGCTGCAAAGCCCGGAACCGTGACGTCGCCCAATCCCCAGCAGCCGGCCATCGCCAAGATCGAAGCCGCAGGCAAGAATCCCAATCCCGGCCCGTCTGTGGCCTGGTCGCATGAACCGGCAGGACCGGGTTCTGGCGAGAATAACAGCGGCGGGCGTTAGCGCCGCTACTTCTTCTTCGCGGCTTTCTTGACCGGTTTCGGCGCGCTTTTCACGGCCTTGGCCTTGGCGGGAGCCTTGGGCGCAGGCTTCGCCGCAGCTTTGGCTTTGGCCACCGGTGGCGCTTTCACTTTCGCCTTGGGCGCAGGCTTTTCTTCCGCCGCCGCCTCGACCGGCTTGCGGGCGGGCTTTTCGACCGGCTTCTCGATCACGCGCGGCGGCACGGTGCCGCCTGCAACCAGTTGCAACAAGCGCTCCGACAAGCCCTTGGGCTTGGCAACCTGCGCCACGCCGGACGACATGGCGGTCAGGAAGGCTTCAACCGCATCCGCCGAATGGCAAAGACGCGCCTGTGTCGCCGTCGCCACCACCGGGCCATTGATCAAGGTCGGATGCTCATGGATCGCGCCCCAGAATTCGGTGTCGCTGATGAACCGGTCGTCAAGCTGCAGCGCCATGAACCGCGGATCGTATTTGCGCACCAGGCTTTGATTGCTGTCACGCAACAGCATCGACAGGCGGCGCAATTCGGTGCCGACGGGCGGCGTGACAATATAGTCCACCACCAGCGGATCGTGCCCGCTGTCGCGAAGTTCGGCGAGCACGTCGCAGGCAT
>JAZKDV010000074.1:9692-14143 GCA_040387395.1 Pseudomonadota bacterium
GTCCGGCGCACGCTTTTCCACCACCGGCGCTTCCGCCGCCGCGATCACCAGCAGGTTGACGGCCTTGGGGCCTTTCTTGTCGGGCTCGGATTCGAACGAGACCCGCTGGCCTGTTTTCAGGCCGGATAATTTCGCCGCTGTAATGGAGGCCGCGGGAACGAACACATCCTTGCCTCCCTCATCCGCCGTTATGAAACCGAAACCCTTAGCGACATTGAAGAACTTGACCGTACCGTATGCCATGGATGTCCTGATTGGCGGGCATTTCGAGCCGCTGACGAATCTGCCGTATTGTATTGGGCCAGTTGCTTTAATTCGTGCGCGACCGGTGTGCAAGCCGCGACATGCGACTGATTTGCGCGGCCATTTGTGCGCCCATGCTTTCGCCTGTCTTTTCCTTGTGCAACAGTGCCATCCGGGCGTTTTAACCGCGGGGAAACATGCGGATTTTGTCGTTTATCGTGCTCCTGATCACCGGGCTGGGGCTGGCGCTGCCGGGCGTTTATCTGGCGATGCTGGGTGGTTCATTTTATTACATCGTTACCGGCCTGCTGGTGCTGCTGAGCGCCTGGCTGGTGCTCTTCCGCGACCGCGCCGGTCCCCAGCTGCTGTGGCTGGTATTGTTCGGAACCGCGATCTGGTCGTTGTGGGAAGTGGGCCTGGACGGCTGGGCGCTGATGCCGCGCCTCGTCTATCTGGCGATCCTGGCGCTGGTGGTGTGGCTGCTGTCGCGCATCGGCGGCGAAGAACGCTCCACCCTGAAGCCGGTGATGGGCACGCTGATCGTGATCTTCGCAGTGGCCGCCGCCGCTGCGGCGGTATGGGCGGCAGTCAAGCTGCCCGCCAATCCCGCGCCCACCGCGCTCGCCACCGTCAAAGGCACCAGCGACGGCGAATGGACTCATTACGGCAAGACCCAGGGCGGCACGCGCTATTCCCGGCTTACCCAGATCACGCCCGCCAATGCCGCCAATCTCGAACAGGCCTGGATCTATCGCTCAGGCGTGCGCGAGCGGGGCAAGCTTTCCGCCGACCTGCTGCAGGCCACCCCCTTGATGGTGGACGGCACGCTCTATGCCTGCACCGGCTACAATGCCGTGTTCGCGCTGGATCCGGTGACGGGCAAGGAAATCTGGCGCCATGATCCCAAGATCAATCCGGCGCTGGGCAATCGCGGCGTCTGCCGCGGCGTGTCGTACTTCCGCACGCCCGATGCCACGGCCGAATGCCCGGCCCGGCTTTTGTTGGGCACCGCCGACAACCGGCTGATCGCGCTGGACGCCAAAACCGGACGCCCCTGCACCAGCTTCGGCACCAATGGCGCCGCCGACCTGCGCGATGGCATGGGCAACTTCCTTCCCGGCTGGAGCAATCCCACCTCGCCGCCCGCCATCGTGCGCGGCACGGCGGTGATCGGCGCCTTCGTGGTGGACAACCAGTCCATCGATGTGCCGCCGGGCGTAATCCGCGGTTATGATGCGGTGACCGGCCAGCAGAAATGGGCCTTCGATCCGGGCCGCCCTGACGATCCGACGCCCGCCGCGCCCGGCAAGCCCTATACGCCCTCCACGCCCAACAGCTGGACGGTGTTCAGCGGAGATGAAGCGCTGGGGCTTGTCTATGTGCCGATGGGCAATGGCAGCCCGGATTATTACGGCGCCCATCGCACGCCCGAGACCGACCGCTTCACCGCCGCCGTGGTCGCGCTTGATGCGGAAACCGGCGCGGTGCGCTGGACCTTCCAGGCTATTCACCACGATCTGTGGGACTACGACCTTGGCGCCCAGCCGGTGCTGGTGGATTTCCCCACGCCGACCGGCAACGTGCCCGCGCTGATCCTGCCCACCAAGACCGGGCAGATATTCGTGCTGGACCGGCGCACCGGAAAGCCGTTGACGAAGGTGGAAGAGCGGCCCGTGCCGGCCTCCGACATTCCGGGCGAACGCTCCGCCCCGACCCAGCCCTTCTCCACCGAGTTTCCGGATTTCTCCGGCAAGCATCTGACCGAAGCCGACATGTGGGGCATGACGCCGTTCGACCAGCTCTATTGCCGCATCCTGTTCAAGACCGCGCGCTATCAGGGCATGTACACGCCGCTGCGCGTGGGTCCGTCGATCCGCACGCCGGGCGAGTTGGGCGGTATCGACTGGGGCAGCGTCTCGGTGGACGAGGATCGCGGCATCATGATCGTCAATTCCAACCTGATGGCCGACTGGGACGAACTGATCCCCCGCGCCCAGGCCGACAAGGAGTTCATCTTCCCGCGCGCCACGGAACGCGCCCTTGCCAATCCCTACAAGGGCACCAATGCCGGGGCGATGGACGGCACACCCTATGCCATCCGCTTCAAGGGCTTCATCACGCCCCAACTCGGAATCCCCTGCCAGCGCCCGCCCTACGGCTACATCACCGCCATCGAGCTGAAGAGCCGCAAGGTGCTGTGGCAGCATCCCTTCGGCAGCGCCTCCAACAGCGGACCGTTCAACAAGGCGCTAGGGCTTCCCTTCACCCTCGGGGCGCCCAATATCGGCGGCTCCATCGTCACCGCTGGCGGCGTGGTCTTTATCGGCGCCAGCCAGGACGGATATTTCCGCGCCATCGACGAAGCCAGCGGCAAGGAATTGTGGAAAGTGAAGCTGCCCGCAGGCGGCCATGCCACGCCCATGACCTATCTGGGCAAGGACGGAAAGCAATATGTGCTGATCGCGGCGGGCGGCAATGGCGGCTTCCGCACCGGCAGCAGCGACAGTTTCGTGGCTTACAGGCTCAAACCGTAGGAGGCTTTCATGGACGACAAGGAACGCGCAAAGCTGGGACGCAAGAAGGCGTCCGATTTCCCGCAGGAGCTTCTGAACCTGCTGGACTCCTATGTGCATGGCGGCATCGGCCGGCGCGATTTCATCGCGGGCGCCGGAAAATTCGCCACCGCCGCGGTCAGCGCGACCGCGCTGGTGGAGATGCTGGCGCCCAATTACGCCTGGGCGATCCAGGTGCCCGAGGATGACAAGCGCATCCGCACCGAAAGTGTGCGCGTGCCCTCGCCCGCCGGCACCGGTCATATCGACTGCTATCTGGTGCGGCCCGCCAATGCCAAGGGCAAACTGCCGGCGATCATCGTGATCCACGAAAATCGCGGGCTGAACCCCTACGTCAAGGATGTCGCCCGCCGCTTCGCCACTGCCGGTTACATGGCGCTGGCGCCCGATGGGCTCTCCTCGGTCGGCGGTTATCCTGGCGACGATGAAAAGGGCGGCGCGCTGTTTCGCACCGTCGACGGCGCCAAGATGCGCGAGGACCTTCATGCCGCGGCGGTGTATGTGAAGAACCGCCCCGACAGCACCGGCAAGCTGGGCGCCGTCGGCTTCTGCTTCGGCGGCGGCGTCGTCGGTTATCTGGCGGTGCGCATGGGCGCCGACCTGGCGGCTGGCGTGCCCTTCTACGGCTCGCAGCCCCCCGTTGAAGACGTTCCCAAGATCAAGGCGCCGATCAATGCCCAGATGGGAGAGCTGGATGCGCGCATCAATGCCGGCTGGCCGGCCTTCGATGCCGCCCTGACCCAGGCGGGCGTGCCGCATGAAGGCCACATCTATCCCGCCGCCAATCACGGCTTTCACAACGACACCACGCCCCGCTATGACGAAGCGGCGGCGAAACAAGCTTGGCAGCGCACGCTGGCCTGGTTCGACAAATATGTCCGGACGTAAGGGCTAATTCATCGAATGAAGTGGTTGCCGCTGTGAGAGCTTTCCAACCAGGAGGGCTATCCCCGTGGTCACGACCAGGAATGCCACAGCACAGGCGACTCCAAACGCATTTATACTTTTGGCGTAATAGGCGATGAACCACACGAAAGAGATCACATTTATAACGTGAAGAAGCACGTATTTCCGGGACAGATTTATAACGACCAACGCGACAGCCACGGCCACCAGAAATGCCTCACCCCAAGCGGCTTTAAGAATAAACACAAATAGAGATACGAAATAATATAGACCGAGCAAGACCGCGCTGAGAGCAACAGGGGCGATCTTTGAAATGAACCGCGCCTTACCTTCCATGTGATTTACCTGCTGTCTCATCGAACCGGCTGGATCACTGCGCGATAGCTTGTCTTGCGCAGGACATACTCCAGCGGCATCAGAACCGCCGCCGAGACCAGGCCGATGGACGCCAGCACGGCGAAGATGCCGATATTGCCCAGCTCGTTGGCATAGGAACCGAGCACGCCCGCCAGGAACGCGCCGCCGCCCATGGTGAAGATCCACACCCCCATCATGATGCCGATGACCTCCTTGGGCGAACGCCGGCTGACTTCAACCAGGCCGGCAGGCAGCACGCACAGTTCTGCGGCGGTGATCAGCACATAGAAGACGACCAGCACCAGCGGTGACGCCGATTGCGGCGCGAAATACTCGACGGCGATCAGGAACAGGAACGAGCTGCTCATCAGC
>JAZKDV010000075.1:0-5061 GCA_040387395.1 Pseudomonadota bacterium
GCACCCGCGACGCGCTGGTGCTGGAAGTCGGCACCCGCAACGATACCGACACGGTGGCCTATCCCGGCATCGACCTGGCTTACCCGCCCGGCGGCAAGCCGGCCCTGTACACCCACACCGACGGCACGCCTTATACCGACATCAAGCTGCGCCAGTAGTCAGTGATCGGCCGACCACCACCCGCCGTACAAGGGTGAACCAACCAAGGGCGAGCCCATGAAAACGTTTATCGCCTGCCTCCTGATGGCTTTGTCCACCCCGGCCCTTGCGGCGCTGAAAGTCGGCGCCCCCGCCCCCGACTTCACCATTCCTGCCTCGTTGGGCGGCAAGGAATTCACCTTCCGCATGGCAGAGGCGCTGAAGAAGGGCCCGGTGGTCGTCTATTTCTACCCCGCGGCCTTCACCACGGGCTGCTCCATCGAGGCGCGCGATTTCGCCCAGGCCATGCCGCAATACCAGGCAAACGGCGCCAGCGTGATCGGCATCAGCAGCGACACCATCGCCACCTTGAACAAGTTCTCGGTCAGCGAATGCCAGGGCAAGTTTCCCGTCGGCGCCGACAAGGACCGCAAGGTGATGAAAAGCTATGACGCCACCTTCGGCTTTCTGACCGGCATGGCCAACCGCACATCCTATGTTGTGTCCCGGGACGGCAAGATCGCCTTTGCCCATAGCGACATGGACCCGGAAGGCCATGTCAGCAAAACGTTGAAGGCAGTCTCAGACTTGAAGCGCTAGCTCTTCCTGAAATTGATCTCGGCCATCACGCCGGGATCGGGCGCCAACAACTGCGCCGGCGCACCGCCCGGCATCGACGGAGCACCCTGTACCGGCATCAGCTGCGCAGGGGCGGCGACTGATCAACCTGCCGGGGCCACAGCCGCAAATGACAATTTCTCGTCCGTATCGGGAAGAATTCCCGGGCCAGCTCGGCCTTGCTGCAACGACACTTTCAAGCCGGCAAGCCCTCTGCTAGCGTTCCTGCCGCATTCAGCCCCAAAAGGATTCCCCATGAAAAAGCACATCTTGATTGCTGTCCTGGCGGCGGCGTTCGGCGCCAGCCCCGCATTTGCCGCGCTCAAGGTCGGCGACACCGCCCCCGATTTCACCGCCACCGGCAGCCTGGGCGGCAAGGAGGTCAACTTCAACCTCAAGACCGCGCTGAAGAAGGGCCCCGTGGTGGTCTATTTCTATCCGTCCGCCTACACCGGCGGCTGCGACCTGGAAGCCCGCACCTTCGCGGAAGAATCCGACAAGTTCACCGCCGCCGGCGCGTCCATCATCGGCGTATCGGGCGACCCGCTGGACCGGCTGCAAAAATACTCCGCCGATCCCAAATTCTGCGCCGGAAAATTCACCGTGGCCTCCGATTCCGACACCAAGGTCGCGGTCAGCTACAACCTGAACGTCCGCCAGCCCAAGGAAGGCACCAAGGACAATCAGGGCAATCCCCTGACCCACGCCATCATCGAGCGCCACACCTATGTGATCGGCAAGAACGGCAAGATCATCGCCTCGATGAACTCCACCACAGATGGCATCTCGCCGGTCGAGCATGTCGAAAAATCGCTGGCGGCCGTGACCGCCGCGAAGTAAGCGCCGCCATAACGCAAAAAGCCGCCCGGGCAACTGGGCGGCTTTTTTGTTTGCAGTTCTGAACTTTAAATCCCGGCCAGCGCGGTTTCCGCCGCCCAGCCCTGGCTGTCCTGATCGCTCACAAGCGTGCGGCGCTCGAACTTGCCGGTGATGGCGGCGTCGGATTCGATCTTCAGGGTCTTGTATTTCAGCGCTCCGGACATCAGGCCACCGTCGCGGATAAAGACATTGTCGCAGACCACGTTGGCCTTGACGTGGCCGATGATGCACAGCGTCCGGCAGAAGATCACGCCATGGACGATGCCGGTCTTTTCCACCGTGACATGCTCGGCGAACACCAGGCCCTGGATCTCGCCATGGATGAAGGCGGTGCGGGCGATGAACTTGCCCTCGATGCCGGTGCCTTCATCCACGATCGAAAAGCAGCGCTTGCCCCGCGTGATCTTGCTGGGCATGAAATTCTGCCAGTCGAAGGCCGCCAGCTCTTCTTCGCGCTGCGGCACCACCAGGGACGAATAATCGTAATTCACCGGCCCAGCTCCTCGCAGGCTCAGGTTTACGGGGATCGGCTGGCGTTATTCGCCGGCGTGCAGCGGAACGACCTTGTGCTCGCCATCGGCGGCGCTGGCCTTGGCGATCTTTTCGATCGTGCCGGCCAGGCTGCCGCCTTCCTCCACCATCACCTTGGAATAGGCGATGGTGCCCGTGATGGAGCCGGTGGAGCGCAGGATCAGGTTGGACTGCACCACCAGGTGGTCGGCGACGGTGCCGCGCACTTCGGCGGTGTCGACGCTGATCTGGCCGGTGACATGGCCCGACGGGCCGACGATCAGGCTCTTGGCCTTCAGCGTGCCTTCGAACTTGCCGTCCACCGAGGCCACGCCCGGGACGGTCACTTCGCCCTTCAGCTCCACGCCCGCGCCGATGAAGATCGCGCCGTCATTCTTGTCATGTTCAGCCATTGCTCTGTCCCTGATCGAAGGAATTTCGTGATGGATTTAGCTATTCTTTTAGCGATCAGGGCAAGCGCGCACCCGCGTCTATGCTTAACCCCGCCGCCCGGACCGAATGTCACGTCGTGTCACAAAAGGTGCAGCGGGCCTGTGACCACCACTGATGCTGCACTGCAATAATTGCCAAAAACCCAGCAATTCCAATGATTTAATGTTGCTGAAATGCCACGTAACCGTGGCAAGGAAACGTCTTTGTGACAGACCCGAGTCTTGGTTCAATCCGCGCACGGCCTGAGCTGTCGGGGGGCAAATCCGCAAGCCAGGCCAAAAAGCCGGAAGAAAAATCCGGCGTCAAAACAAAGTCGGGTGCGGGTGTCTTTCTCCAAACGTGTCTTGTCGGGCTTGATCGTGTCGGCTGCCCTGGCCGCCGCCGCGCCCGCGCACGCCGCCTCGGTCGAAGCCGAGATCGAACAGCAGGTCACCCAGAAGGTCACCGGCCTGACCAAGGAAGTCGTCTCCTTCTTCGGCTTTGGCGGTGACCAGGCCAACAACCCCACCGATCCGGCGCCGGTCGCCGAAGCGGCTCGCACCCTGACCGCGCGCGCCATCGAGCCCATGCCCGTGGCCCATGCGACCATCGAAGCCCCGGCGGTGCCGGCGGTGGAACGCGACAAGCCGCGCACCGAAAAGGGCCTGAAGAAGTTCTTCTGCGTCGAATATGCCCGGCTGCGTTCCGGCCTGGCCGTGTTCGGCGACGCCAGGCACTGGTGGGACCGGGCACGCACGCTCTATGCCCGCGCCGCCCATCCGGCCGAAGACGCGGTGATGGTGTTTTCCGGCTCCAAGCGCCTGAAGCGCGGCCATGTCGCGGTGGTAACCGAGATCGTTTCGCCCCGCGAAATCATCGTCGACCACGCCAACTGGCAGAACAAGCGCGAGATCGACCTCGCCACCCCGGTGATGGACGTCAGTCCCAACAATGACTGGAGCCAGGTCCGGGTCTGGGATATCCCCTCCGGCACCTTTGGCGCCCGCAGCTATGCCATCAGCGGGTTCATCACCAAGGGGCTGATACGCCAAGCCCGAAACGACTAAGGTGCCGGCATGGCCCCTGTCGTTTCCATCATCACGCCCAGTTTCGGCCGCCACGCGCTCTTGGAAGCGCAGCACAAGATCGTCGCCGCGCAGACGGTGACCGATTTCGAATGGCTGATCCTGGACGACAGCGCTGTGCCGTCTGCCTATTTTTCCGGTTTGAACGACCCGCGGGTGCGCTACACCCACGATCCGCAGCGCATGATCGTCGCCGCCAAGCGCAACTGGCTGTGCGAGCGCAGCCGCGGCCCCGTGATCGCCCAGTTCGACGATGACGATTACTACGCGCCGCATTACCTGGCCACCATGCTGGCGCGGCTGGATCAGACCAAAGCCGACATCACCAAGCTGTCCGCCTGGTTCGTCTATTCGGCGCAGCTGGGCCGGCTGGGCTATTGGGACACCGCCAACACGCTGGGCCTGCATTTCACTTTTGGCCCGGAAAAATCCTTGCAGGGCTTCGTCAACCAGACGCCACCCGAAAACATGAAGAACAACTATCTGGGATATGGCTTCAGCTACGTTTTCAAAAAATCCGCATGGGAATCGGCGCTCTTCCCGCCGGTGGAATACGCGTCGGATTACGGCTTCGTCGCCGGCGCCATCGCCAAGGGGTGCAGCTTCGACCATTTCGCGGACACCGAAGGCCTGGTGCTGCATGTCCTGCGCACCGACAACATGTCCAAAAGCTTCCCGCAGCACCTGCTGCCGGACTTCATGCTGGAAAAGCTGTTCGGATCCGCGGCCGCGCCGCTGCTACAGCGCTGAAAATCACGGTCTGAAAAACAAAAAGCCCCGCAGCGATTTCTCGCGGCGGGGCTTTTTTTGAATTGTATTGGCGGGTTCTCTTACTTCTGTTCTTGGCAGACCTGGCGGCGTTCTACTCTCCCGCGGCTTGAGCCGCAGTACCATGGACGCAGAAGGCTTTGACGGCCGAGTTCGGAATGGGATCGGGTAGAATTCCTTCGCTATGACCACCAGGTCGGCGAAGAACAGAAGTCAAATCCGCGTTAGCGGATTGCACGAGTATAATACGACACTTGGCGACCAATTATTTCATTAGACATGCCTGGCTTTGTTTCCAGACATGGAACGGTGCTGCTTGCGATCAAGCCAATCGAGCAATTAGTACCAGTAAGCTCAACGCATTGCTGCGCTTACACACCTGGCCTATCGACGGGGTAGTCTTCCCCGGCTCTCAAGCGAAACCTAGTTTTGAAGTGAGTTTCCCGCTTAGATGCTTTCAGCGGTTATCTCGTCCGTATTTAGCTACTCGGCTATGCGGCTGGCGCCACAACCGATCCACCAGAGATACGTTCCTTCCGGTCCTCTCGTACTAGGAAGAAGTCTTCTCAAGTTTCGAACACCCACGGCAGATAGGGACCGAACTGTCTCACGACGTTCTAAACCCAGCTCA
>JAZKDV010000075.1:5071-5371 GCA_040387395.1 Pseudomonadota bacterium
CTTGGGACCGGCTACAGCCCCAGGATGTGATGAGCCGACATCGAGGTGCCAAACCGCACCGTCGCTATGGACGCTTGGGTGCGATCAGCCTGTTATCCCCGGCGTACCTTTTATCCGTTGAGCGATGACCCTTCCATTCGGGATCACCGGATCACTATGACCGACTTTCGTCTCTGCTTGGCCCGTCGGCCTTGCAGTCAGGCAGGCTTTTGCCATTGCACTCAACATCCGATTTCCGACCGGATTGAGCCTACCATCGCGCGCCTCCGTTACTCTTTGGGAGGCGACCGCCCCAGTCAA
>JAZKDV010000076.1:0-4864 GCA_040387395.1 Pseudomonadota bacterium
CGGGCCAGCTGGTCCGCTCTTTCATTTTCCGGATGGCCCGAGTGACCGGCCACCCAGATCCAGTGGACATCGTGTTTGGCGATCTCGTCGTCGAGGATGCGCCACAGATCCTCGTTCTTGACCGGCTTCTTGTCGGCGGTCTTCCAGCCCTTTTTCTTCCAGCCCAGAATCCATTTCGACGCCCCGTCCATCACATAGCGGGAGTCGGTGTGGATGGTGACGGCGCTTTTCTGCTTCAGCGCCCTGAGGCCTTCGATCACCGCCATCAGTTCCATGCGGTTGTTGGTGGTGGCCTTGTCGCCGCCTGATAATTCCTTTTCGTGAGCACCACTGCGCAGGATCGCGCCCCAGCCACCGGGGCCGGGATTGCCGGAGCAAGCGCCATCAGTAAAGATGTCGATCAAAGCCCGTATTCCCGCGCGTGCTTCACCTTGTTGTGGAAGCGCAGCTTCTTGGAATATTCGCGCGGATCCTTGGGGCGCACCAGCGCATTGGGATCGGGGTTCAGCCAGTCGAAGGTGCGGGTCAGCAGGAAGCGCAACGCCGCGCCGCGCATCAGGACGGGCAGGGCGGCGATTTCCGCTTCGCTGAGCGGGCGCGCGGCGCGATAGGCTTGGATCACCGCCTGGCCCTTGGTGATGTTGTAGCTGCCGTCCAGTTCGAAGCACCAGCTATTGAGCATGATCGCCAGGTCGTAGACGTAGAAATCATTGCAGGCAAAATAGAAGTCGATCACCCCGCCCACCTGGTCCTGCACGAACAGAACATTGTCGGGAAAATAGTCAGCATGGATCACGCCGCTGGGCAGGCCGGTGGGCCAGCCCGTCACCAGCTCGTCCAGCGAATTGGCGATCATCGCCGCCAGGCCGTCCTCGATGCTATCGGCGCCATGAATGGCTTCGGCCAGCGGCCGCCAGCCGCTGGGACCGAGCGCATTGGGGCGGCTCAGGGCAAAGCCTTCCTGCGCCTTGTGCAGCTGGGCCATGACCGCCGCGGCGGCGGCGCAGCGCGCGGCGTCGGGACGGCGCAGCGCGATGCCGGTCAGGAATGTGACGATGGCGGCATGGCGGCGGTTCAGGCTTACCAGCGACTTGCCGTCATTGGTCTTGACCGGCAGCGGGCAGTGCAGGCCCCGTTCCGCCAGATGTTCCATCAGGCCCAGGAAGAAGGGCAGGTCATCCGGGTTCACCCGCTTCTCGTACAGGGTCAGGATGAAGGCGCCCCGGTCGGTCTGCAGGTAGAAATTGGAATTCTCGATGCCCTCGGCGATGCCCTTGAAGGACAAGGGCTGGCCGATATCGTACTGCTCCAGCAGCCGTTCCAGCTCTTCGAAACTGACCTCGGTATAGACGGCCATTGGCTTCAGGCTCCCCGTCTAAAATCGCGGAAAGCTTGGCTTTTTCGGCGTTCTGTGCTTTCCATGAGGGGTCTGCTTGGCTATGGTCCGCGCCCAAATCGGCGGCCCGCGAGAAGTCGGGCCGGGGCGGGCAAAAGTCAAGCGCATGCAAGGAAGAACAGCGTTGAAGAGTCTCCGTACCCTAAGCCTGCTGGCACTCTTTGCGGTGCCGCTATTGGGCTGCAGCCAGAAGATCACGGTCTGCCCGATTCCGGCGATCCTGAACGACACCGCCCAGGTGACCATCTTCCGGCCCGGCACCACGCCCGACCTGGCCAATGAGCTTTACACCGTTTCGCTGGACCGGGCCGAGGCCGACTGCGTCTACAACAACAGCACCCAGATTGTGCGTGCTTCGCTCGACCTGACCTTCCGCGCCATCCGTGCGCCGTCGACCGCGGGCGCGTCCTATTCGGTGCCCTATTTTGTGGTGGTGCATGAAGGCTCGCGGATCTACGCCAAGCACGCCTACACGCTGGACTTCTCCTTTGCGCCGGGCGCGGCCATCAGCGTGATCAAGCATGCGCCCAACCAGACCCGCATCAAGATCGACAATGGCAAGTTGCCCTGGAATTACCAGTTGCTGGCCGGCTTCCAGATGACGGACCAGCAGATCGCCTATACCAAGGCCAAGGGCCGCTACCAGCAATGAGTTCTCTCGCGGCCGACCTGTCGCGGATTGCCGGCGCGGCGTTCGCCGCCGAAGGCTTGGCTGAAAGCTTTGGCCGCGTCGCAGCCTCCGACCGGCCCGACCTGGCGCAGTTTCAATGCAACGGCGCGCTGGCGGCGGCAAAAGCCGCCAAGGCCAATCCGCGCGTCATTGCCGAAAAGATCGCCGCCCGTCTCAAGGCCGAACCGATTTTCTCCAAGGTCGAGATCGCCGGTCCCGGTTTCCTGAATCTCGATCTGACGGATGCGGCATTGGACGCGCGCGGGGCCGCGCTGGCGGACGATGCGACGCTGGGCGCGCCGGGAACCGGCGCCGGCAAGACGTTGGTGCTGGATTTCGGCGGGCCAAATATCGCCAAGCCGATGGCGGTGCATCACCTGCGCTCTTCCATCATCGGCGACTGCCTGCAGCGGCTGTATCGCGCCAACGGCTGGAAGGTCGTCAGCGACGTGCATCTGGGCGACTGGGGCCTGCAGATGGGGCAGTTGATCACCGAGATCGAGATCATGGGTGTCGCGCCTCTCTATTTCGATCCCAATGTCGTGGGGCCTTATCCCGATGAATCCCCGGTCAGCATGGACGATCTGGAAACGATCTATCCGCGCGCCTCGGCCGCGTGCAAGGCCGATCCGGCGCGGCTGGAAGCGGCCCGGCGCGCCACGGTGGATTTGCAGGCGGGTCGTCCGGGTTATCGCGCCTTGTGGCGGCATTTCGTCAAGGTCACCGAAGTCGGCCTGACGCGCGAATTCGGTGCGCTGGGCGTGACGTTCGATTTGTGGAACGGGGAATCCAGCGTCGATCCGCTGATAGGGCCGATGCTGGAAGACCTCAAGGCGCGCGGCCTCACCGAAGTCAGCGAAGGCGCGGTCGTGGTGCCGGTGGCGCGGGACGACGACAAGAAGCCGATGCCGCCGCTGATCCTGGTCAAGTCGGAGGGCGGCGTGCTGTACGGCACCACCGATCTGGCCACGGTGATCGAGCGGGTGCGCGACTATGATCCTGACTTGATCCTGTACGTGGTCGACCATCGCCAGCACGGCCATTTCGAGCAGGTGTTCCGCGCTGCCGAAAAGGCGAACTTGGGTGGCCGCGCCCATCTGGAACATGTCGGCTACGGCACCATGAACGGGCCGGACGGCAAGCCGTTCAAGACCCGCGCCGGCGGCGCGATGAAGCTTTACGACCTGATGGAGATGGGCAAGGCGGAAGCCGAAAAGCGGCTGGCTGAGCAGGGGATCGGCGCGGATTATTCGGCCGAAGAGCGGGGCGAGATCGCCCGCAAGGTCGGCATCGCCACCATCAAGTTCGCCGATCTCTCCAACCACCGCAGCACCGATTACATCTTCGACCTGGAGCGCTTCTCGAAATTCGAAGGCAAGACCGGGCCCTACCTGCAATATGCGGCGGTGCGCATCCAGTCGATGCTGCGCAAGGCGAAGGAGCAGGGGCACACGGTCGGCGCCCCGGCCATCCATTCGCCGGAAGAGCGCCGGCTGATCCTGCAGCTCCTGTCGTTGGGCGATCTGCTGTCCAGCGCCGAGGAAAAACGCGCCCCCAACATGCTGTGCGAGTATGCCTTCGAGCTGGCGCAGAATTTCAGCCGCTTCTACAGCGAGCACCATGTGCTGTCGGAAAGCGACCCGGCTCTGCGGGCGGCCCGACTGGGGCTTTGCGGCCTGGTTTTGGCGGTCCTGACCCGGGTTTTGGACCTTTTGGGCATCGAAGTTCCTGAAAGAATGTGAGTAACTGCGGCTGATTGGCCGGTTTCGTTGACTCGCCCCGACCCCTCCTTATGATGCTCTGCAACATCCCCGTCCGCCTGAAGGCGCCATGGGGCTGGCCAGCACACGATCCCTCGCGGGAGAGAGCAGTAAGACTGCCGCCGAAGGAGAAACCGCCCCGGAAACTCTCAGGCAAAAGGACCGCGATCGGGTGATGAACTTCTGGAAAGCGAAACAGGCAAGCCTGTTTCCACCGAAGGGGTAACCTGCCCACTTCCAATGGAAGATGCGGCGGGGAAATCTCTCAGGTCCCATGACAGAGGGGTCGCGCTCATGAGGGCGCGCACTCTTGCATCGGGACCGGTATGACATCTTCGACAGACAGCCTGCGCCGCACGCCGCTTTACGCGCTCCATCTCGAGCTGGGCGCGAAGATGGTGCCGTTCGCCGGCTATGACATGCCGGTGCAGTATCCGGCCGGCGTCCTGAAAGAACATCTGCACACCCGCGAAAAGGCGGGCCTGTTCGACGTCTCGCATATGGGCCAGGCCTTCCTGTCCGGCGACACCGCCGCGCTGGAGCGTGTCACCCCCGCCGATGTGTCCGGTCTGAAGGAAGGCATGCAGCGTTACGGCCTGCTGCTCACCGACGCCGGCACCATCAAGGACGATTTCATGTTCGCGCGCCTGACCGGCGAGGCGGACCTTTATCTGGTGGTCAATGCCGGCACCAAGGAAGGCGATTTCGAATATATCGCGCAAAAACTGAAGGGTGCCGCGACTTTGACGCCGCGCCTCGACCGCGCGCTGCTGGCGCTGCAGGGTCCGGAAGCCGCCGAGGTGCTAGAGCGCCATTCGCCGGGGATTTCGCAGCTGACCTTCATGAAGATCGTGCGCACCACGGTCGCCGGTGCGCCGGCCATCATCAGCCGCACCGGCTATACCGGCGAGGACGGGTTCGAGATTTCCATCGAAGGCGCCGACGCCGACAAGGTGGCGCGGGCGTTGCTCAGCGAAATCGAAGTGCTGCCTATCGGCCTGGGCGCGCGCGACTCCTTGCGCTTGGAAGCCGGACTTT
>JAZKDV010000076.1:4874-5825 GCA_040387395.1 Pseudomonadota bacterium
CCGGCGGAAGCTGCGCTGATGTGGTCCATCGGCAAGCGCCGCCGCGACGCCAGGGATTTTCCCGCTGCCGACAGGATCATGGCCAACAATCCGGCCACCAGGCGCGTCGGCATCCGGCCTGAGGGCCGCGCGCCCGCGCGCGAGGGTACCGAGATCGCCGACAAGACGGGCCGCATCATCGGCAAGGTCACCTCCGGCGGCTTCGGCCCCAGCCTGAATGCACCGCTGGCCATGGGCTATGTCGAAAGCGCTTTCGCCAGCGATGGCACCCCGCTGGACCTGATGGTGCGCGGCAAGCCGATGCCTGCTTTGGTCACGTCCATGCCTTTTGTTCCTCACACGTATCGCCGCTAGGAGAATTTTTCATGAGTGAAGTTCGCTATACCGACCAGCATGAATGGATCCGCCTGGACGGCGACGAAGCCACCGTCGGCATCACCAAATATGCCGCCGAAGCCCTCGGGGACGTGGTATTCGTCGAACTGCCGGCCAGCGGCAAGACCGTGGCCGCCGGCGGCGAAGCCGCGGTGGTGGAAAGCGTCAAGGCGGCCAGCGACATCTATGCGCCGGCCGGTGGCACCGTCACCACCGCCAACAGCGCGCTGGAAGCCGCGCCCTCCAAGGTCAATGAAGACCCCGAAGGTGAAGGCTGGTTCTTCAAGCTGAAGCTGTCCAGCAAGGACGAGTTCGCCAAGCTGATGGACGCGGCGGCCTATGCGAAATTCCTGGAGACGCTGTAATGCGTTACCTGCCGCTCACCCCCGATGACCGCCGCGCCATGCTGGCGAAGATTGGCGCGCCGGACGTAGATGCCCTGTTCCGCGACGTGCCCAAGTCCGCCGTGGTGCCGCTGTCGGCCTTCAACCTGCCGGACACGCAGGGCGAACTGGAAGTCGACCGCGCCATGTCCAGGCTGGCGGCGAAGAATGTCGCCGCCGGTGCGGCGCCGTT
>JAZKDV010000077.1:0-6299 GCA_040387395.1 Pseudomonadota bacterium
AGCAGCGGCAATGACGGCGTGCCGGACGGTCTGAAGATCGACAGCCTGGGGAACATCTGGGCCACCGGGGCGGGCGGGGTGTCCATCCTGTCGCCCAAGGGCAAGCTGATCGGCAGGATCGAGCTGCCCGAAGTGGTCGCCAACCTGGCCTTCGCCGCTGATGGCAAGACAGTCTATCTCACCGCCACCTCCAGCATCTATCAGCTGGGCACCAAGGTGCCGGGGCAGACTCCGCTGTATTATCGCAGATAACTACTGCGTGTTGGCCATCACGGACATGAAGGCCTTCTTGGTCTCCATGTCCTTGGCGACGCCGATCACCATCAGCTCCAGCGGCGCGGCGCCGCCCTTGAAGCTTTTGCTCTGGCCGATATCGACGGGAATGGCGTCGCCCTTCTTGATGGCGACGGTCTCGCCATTCACCGTGACGCTGCCGTCGCCGGCAATCACGTAATAGGCCTCGCTCATGTCGGACGAGGTGGTGGAAACCGTGCCGCCACCCGGTGCGATCAGCATGTGGTCGTAATAGCTCCAGGGCGAATAGAACACGCTCGGACCCAGCACCCGGCGGCGGGTAACGCCGGTGCCGGTGGCAGCGGGCTTCAGCAGCGCCTTGTCCAGCTTCATGGTGATGAACTGCGGGATGGGGTCCTTGGCGGCGCCCACCCGGTCGTCGTTCAGGTCGAAGACGTCATACAGCTTGGACGTGCCGACATTGATGTTCATCCATTCCACCGGCTTGTCACCGGGATTGTAGATGGCATGGGAGGCGCCCATGCGGTTGGGCGCGCCGGCCGGGCCCTGCAGCGTAGAGGTGCGGCCGTTGACGGTGAACTCCGCCTCGCCATCCAGGATGACGAACATCTCCTCGCAGTGATTGTGGAAGTGCTGGCCGATGCCGCTCTTGGGCTGGATGATGCCGCGATGCAGGAAGATGAAATTGGTCGAGAAGGTCTTGGTGTCCATCAGCCCGCCGAAGTTCAGCGAACCGGCGCCCTTGTGCACCGCCTTGGCGACCCGGGTCTTGGCCGGATCGTAGGTGGTGATCTTCGAAGCAAGCTGGGCCTGGGCGGCGGTGCTGGCCAGCAGCAGGGCAGTCACGAGCGCAAGACGTTTCATGCGTGGGTCTCCTCGAACGGTTTCTCAGGATGCATCAGGAAGGCGGTCATGGCGCCCAGGGCCAGCAGGCCCATGGACATCAGGAAGGGCAGGTACCAGTTGCCGGTGACGTCGATCACATAGCCGGCGACCAGCGGCGAGACGATGGCGGCGAAGGCCGAGCCGGTATTCATCAGGCCCGCCGAGGTGCCGGCATAGCGCGGTGCGATATCCATCGGTACCGCCCACATCGGGCCGATCACCAGTTCGGCGAAGAAGAATCCGCCGGACAGGCACAGCGCCACGATGACAGGATCGCGGACATAGAGGATCGGCAGCAGCGACAGGAAGGCGCCGACAAAGCCGAACACGGTCACCCCGATCCGCGCGGTGCGCAGATTGCCGGTGCGCTTGAGCACATAGTCCGACATCACGCCGCCCAGCGTGTCGCCCACCACGCCGGCAAAGAACACGCCGGAGGCGAAGATCGCCGACTTGCGGATGTCCATGTCGTAATTGGTCTTGAAGAACAGCGGCAGCCAGTTGAGGTACAGCCACAAGGTCCAGCCGTAACAGAAATAGGTCAGGGTCACCGGCCACATCCGCTTGATCAGCGGTCCCCACGGAATCTGCGGCCGCTCGCCCGCATCCGCTCTTGGCTGAATCTCGTCCAGGTCCGCCTGGGTGATATGCGGATGCTCTTTGGGATGGTTGCGGAAATACAGGACCCATACGATGACCCAGACCAGGCTGACCGCGCCGAGCACAACAAAGGCGCCGCGCCAGGTGAAGGCCGCCATCAGCAAGGCGATCAGCGGCGGGGTGATGGCATTGCCCAGCCGGGCGAAGGCGTGGGTGATGCCCTGGGCAAAGCCGCGCTTGGCCTTGGAGGTCCAGTTCTGCATCGCCCGGGTGGCGGTGGGAAAGGTGGCGCCTTCGCCCACGCCCACCAGCATCCGCACGATGAACAGCGACACCAGGCCGTTGACGAAGCCGGTCATCATGGTGGCAAGCGCCCAGACCATGCCGCACCAGAACAACGTCTTGCGCGCGCCGAAACGGTCGCCGACCCAGCCGCCGAACACCTGGAAGATCAGGTAGGGATAGGCGAAGGCCGAAAAGATCAGGCCGAGCTGGGTGTTGCTGAAACCGAACTCGCCCTGGATTTCGCTGGCGGCGGTCGAGATGTTGACCCGGTCGACATAGGTGATGAAGTACATCAGGCACAACAGCCCAAGCACGATGTTCGGCACGCACAGTAACCGCTTCATCCCAACCCCTGATTATCCGCGCCGGCCCCGCGCGTTATGCGTCTAGGCCGACAGGCGCAGTTTTTCGTTTCCGTCCGTGAAGCTTGCCATGGCGGCGGCAACGCCGCCCGCCTTGTGCGGCACGCCCGCCAGCTTGAACGACATTTCGGTGGCGCACAGCGCCGCCATCAGCGTCAGTTCGTTGCAGTCGCCCAGATGGCCGATGCGGAACACCTTGCCGGCGACTTTTCCCAGCCCCGCGCCATAGGAGATGTTGAAATTCTCCAGCGCCACTTTGCGGAAATTGTCGGCGTCATGACCGACCGGCATCAGGATGCCGGTCAGGATGGGCGAATAGACCTTGGGATCGGCGCAGAGCACTTCCAGGCCCCAGCCCTTCACCGCCGCGCGGCAGGCCGCCGCCAGGCGCAGGTGACGGGCAAAGACATTGTCCAGGCCTTCCTCGTTCAGCATCGCGATGGCTTCCTTCAGCCCATACAGCAGCGTGCTGGCGGGTGTGTAGGGGAAGAAACCCTTGGCATTGAAGGCGATCATCTCCTGCCAGTCCCAATAGGAACGCGGCAGCTTGTTGGTCTTGGAGGCAGCAATGGCGCGGTCAGAGACGGCGGTGAACGACAGGCCGGGCGGCAGCATCAGGCCCTTTTGCGAGCCCGACACGATCACGTCAGCGTTCCAGGCCTCGCGCGTCACCGGCGTCGAACCCAGCGACGAGATGGTGTCCACCATCAGCATGGCGGGATGCTTGGCCGCATCCATCGCCTTGCGTACGGCGGCGATGTCGGACAGGCAGCCGGTGGAGGTTTCGTTATGCACCACCATCACGGCGGTGATGGTGTGGCCCTTGTCTTCGGCCAGCTTGGCTTCGATGGCGGCGGCGTCCACGCCATGGCGCCAGTCGCCGGGGATGAAATCCACCTCGATGCCCCAGCGGCTCGCCAGCTTCTGCCACAGGGTGGCGAACTGGCCGGTTTCGGCCATCAGGACCTTGTCGCCAGGCGACAGGGTGTTGACGATGGCGGCTTCCCAGGCGCCGGTGCCCGAGGCGGGATAGATGATCACCGGCCCCGTGGTTCCGAACAGCGGCTTGATGCTTTCCAGCAGCTCATGGCCCAGCGCCTGGAATGCCGGACCGCGATGGTCGATCACCTGGCGGTCGATGGCGCGCTGGATGCGCTCGGGGACCGGGCTGGGGCCGGGGATTTGCAGAAAATGCGTTCCTTGGGTCATGACGTTCCTTGTGGCCCCACAGGCCGTTATATTTGCATTGCTTTTAGCCCGGAACCGGCAAAAAGTCCGAACAAAATCGAACCAGGGACTTTCCTTTCTCATGGCATTTGCCGCGCATCCGGGTCTTGAAAGGCGGCTGAAAGCCCATGTCCCCGGCGACGTGCTGTTCGACAGCTTTTCGCGTGGCCGTTACGCCACCGACGCGTCCCATTACCAGATCATCCCGGCCGGCGTGGTTGTGCCTCGCAGCATGGACGGCGCGGTGACGGCGCTGTCGCTGGCGCGCGAAGAGGGGCTGGCTGTCACGGCACGCGGCGGCGGCACCAGCCAGTGCGGACAAACTGTCAATTCCGGGCTCATCATCGACGGCTCGAAATATCTCAATCGCATCCTGTCGCTGGATGTCGAGGGCCGCACCGTCACGGTCGAGCCGGGTATCGTGCTGGACAATCTCAACCGGCAACTGAAGCCGCACGGGTTGTGGTTTCCGGTGGACGTCTCCACCGCGTCGCGCGCCACCATCGGCGGCATGACCGCCAACAATAGCTGCGGCGGCCGTTCCATCCGCTACGGCACCATGCGCGCCAATGTGCTCGCGATTGACGCGGTGTTGGCTGACGGCACGGCTATGCATTTCGGCGAAGTGTCGCCTGACCTGTCAGATGTTAGCGCCGCCCAGCGGCCGCTGGCGCAAAAGCTGATGGCCATCGGAGCGCGGGAAGCCGGCGAGGTGGAGGCGCGCTTTCCCAAGGTGCATCGCCGGGTCGGCGGCTACAACATCGACGCCCTGAACCCGCGCCACAACCGCATCAACCTGGCGCATCTGCTGGTGGGATCGGAAGGCACGCTGGCCTATTCCACCGCCATCACGCTGCAACTGTCCCCGGTGCTGGGCAAACGGGCATTGGGCGTCTGTCATTTCGGCTCCTTCCATGCGGCGATGGATGCGGCCCAGCATCTGGTCACGCTCAAGCCGATCGCGGTGGAGCTGGTGGACGACACCATGCTGGGGCTGGCGGCGGAAATCCCCATGTTCCATTCGACGCTGGACGCGATGCTCAAGGGCAAGCCCCGGGCCATCCTGCTGGTGGAGTTCGATTCCGGCGAAGAGGAAAACCGCCGCCGCATGGTGCAGCTGTCCCAGATGATGGGCGATCTGGGCGTGGACTTTTCGCACAGCGGCGCCAAGTGGGGTGGGGTGGTCGAGGTCTATGACCCGGCGCTGCAGAATGCCATCACCGAGCTGCGCAAGTCCGGCCTCAACATCATGATGTCCATGAAAGAGCAGGCCAAGCCGATATCCTTCGTGGAAGACTGCGCGGTGCCGCTGCCGCACCTGGCGGAATACACTGCCAAGCTGACGGAATGCTTCGAGCGCAATGGCACGCGCGGCACCTGGTATGCCCATGCCAGCGAAGGCTGCCTGCATGTGCGGCCCGTCCTGAACCTGCGGCTGGAGAAAGACGTCAAGGCGATGCGCGCCATTGCCGAGGAAGCCTTCGAGCTGGTGCGCCAATACAAGGGCTCGCATTCCGGCGAGCATGGCGACGGGCTGGTGCGCAGCGAATTCCACGAAGAGATGTTCGGGCCGCGCCTGGTCTCGGCCTTTGAAGAGGTCAAGGACACGTTCGATCCCGCCGGCGTGATGAATCCCGGCAAAATCGTGCGCGCGCCCAAGTTCGATACCCGCGACCTGTTCCGCTATGCGCCGGACTATCAGGTGCAAGATTTCACGCCGGCGCTGGACTGGTCGGAATATCCCGGCGCCATCGGCGGCTTCCAGGGCGCGGCCGAGCAGTGCAACAACAATGGCGCCTGCCGCAAATCCGAAGGCGGGGCGATGTGCCCGTCCTATCGCGTCACCCGCGACGAACAGCATGTCACGCGCGGCCGCGCCAACACGCTGCGGCTGGCGGTGTCGGGCCAGCTCGGGGCAGGGGCCTTCACCAGCGACGAGATGATGGAGACGATGGAGCTTTGCGTCTCCTGCAAGGCCTGCAAGCGCGAATGCCCCACCGGCGTGGACATGGCGCGGATGAAGATCGAAGTGCTGTCGGCGCGGGCGAGAGAGCGCGGCTATAGCTTGCGCGACCGGCTGGTGTCGGGCTTGCCGCGCTATGCGCCGCTGGCGGCCAGGTTCGCGCCGCTGCTGAACCTGCGCAACAACAGCGGACTGCTGCGCTGGCTGTCGGAAAAGCTTGGCGGCTTCAGCGCCAAGCGCGACCTGCCGGTATGGCGCCGCGACCGCTTTGATAACGCGGGCGTCAGCTTTGGCCCCGATGGCGGACATGAAGTCGTGCTGTGGGCCGACAGTTTCAATGCCGCCTTCGAGCCGGAAATTCTGCGTGATGCGCTGAAGGTCCTGACCGGCGCAGGCTATCGTGTGCATCTCGCCGCGCCAGCCGATGGGTCTTCGCGGCCATTATGCTGTGGCCGCACCTATCTGGCCGTGGGCAATGTCGAGGCAGCGAAAGCGGAAATGTCCCGCACGCTGGACGCACTGGAGCCGTTCTTCGCCCGTGGCGTGCCGCTCGTGGGGCTGGAGCCGAGTTGTCTGTTCTCCTTCCGCGACGAGGCGCTGGCGATGCTGCCGGGCGCGGCCAGCAAGCGCGCCGCTGCTCATGCCCTGCTGTTCGAGGAATTCGTCGCCCGGGAAGCCAAGGCCGGACGCTTCAAACCGAATTTCGCGCCCGCCAAATCCAA
>JAZKDV010000078.1:0-2804 GCA_040387395.1 Pseudomonadota bacterium
ACTGCTGCCTCCCGTAGGAGTCTGGGCCGTGTCTCAGTCCCAGTGTGGCTGATCTTCCTCTCAGAACAGCTAAGGATCGGAGCCTTGGTGAGCCATTACCTCACCAACTAGCTAATCCTACGCGGGCTGATCCATTGGCGATAAATCTTTCCCCTTTCGGGCACATTCGGTATTAGCTGAAGTTTCCCTCAGTTGTTCCGAACCAATAGGTACATTCCCACGCGTTACGCACCCGTCCGCCGGTGATGTATTGCTACACCCCCTAGACTTGCATGTTTGAGGCCTGCCGCCAGCGTTCGTTCTGAGCCAGGATCAAACTCTCATGTTTTGATCCTATTCGCAGACGACGCTTAACGCTCTCTAATGACCGGCTTGCGCCGGTCTTGCGTGTTCGCAAAACTGTATTGACTAGGGTTTGGCCGGCTTTCGCCGACCGAACATTTGTACAATTTTAGTCTTGCAGAAGAACGCGAGCATTATGCGTCGTTGCTCGATTGTTTGCGCCAAAGCCAAGTCAATAAAGACCTGTCAGTGACGCGAGTGGCATACCGAGCCGCCGCCCACGTTCCCCTTCCTTAAATCACAATGTCAAACAGCGCCGTCAGACGATTTTCGCGTCTAAATTCAACCGTAACACTCGCTTCGCAACATCAGCCGCGAAGCAGCGTGGGCGCGGGTTATAGGTGCGGGGTTCTGGCAAGTCAAACCCAAAAAAGAGCCAAAAAGTGCTTTTTTTCAGGGGCCTGTGGACCACGCCCTGCGGCGGAAATCCGCTTGCCTCAGCACCTATATATAGGTGCGATTCCACCGCTTACCACCGCCCGCTGACGCAAGTTCTGCGCGCATCGAAAACGGATGCTGCGACGCGTCATTTAAGCCAGCAAAACCGGGCCTTTGCCAGCCCATCGCGCAGGCCAGCGCGCCTGCCACCCCGATAGAAAAAGGGCCCCGCCATGCCCGGCAGAGCCCTTTTTCCAACTTAAGCTATTGAAACTGCTTATTAAAGCCGTTGATCGGCCATGTGGTAGAGGTCGGTGCGGTCCAGGTTGGTCATCACCACGCCATCGGCGCGGCTGTAGCGGATGTCACCCGCATCGACCCAAACCAGCTTGCGATTGTCCAAGCGCACCAGCAGCGCGGCGACATTGCCATTCGCCGCGAGCTCCGCATCCACCACCGTGCCGACGCGCGCGCCGGTGATCAGCTGGATGCGCTGGCCAACGAGGTTGTCGACATCGCGCACGATGACATAGGTCGCATAACGCTCCGGCCACACGCCGCGGCGATAGGCCGAGCGTTCACGCGCATAGCGTTCGCGCACCGCATCGTAATTGGCGATCTCGTTTTCATAGTCAGCCTTGGCGGCCTGATAGCTTTGCTGCGCAGCCTGGTTCTGCTGCAGCTGGTTCTGATACTGCGCATTGGCGGCAGCGGACTGTGCGTTCGCGGCAGCGGCCTGGGCATCGGCCGCGGCGTTTGCGGCGCTGACCTGATTGTTGATGGCGGCGGTCTCGGCCTTTTCCGCCGGCGTGGAATCGGTGGTGGGATTGCCGTTGGCGTCGACGCGCCCCTGCGAATGGGCCGGCGCGGCGATCAGGAATGCACTCAGGGCAAGGCCGCTCGCAGCGGCCAGAAGGGGGAGCTTCATGGCGGGTTCCTTTGAAGGCGTGCGCTCAAAGAAACGTATGTCCCACGGCCCGGTTCCGGGCCGCGTGCGGATTTTGCGCGGGAACTTTGTCAGACGGCGGCGGAGATATAATCCCGCAAGACCGCGGCTTCCCGGACCGTTTCGGCAATGCGGATCTTCACCACATCGCCGATCGAAACCATGCCGCACAGCCGGTCGCCTTCATCCAGCACCGGGACGTGACGGAAGCGGCCAACGGTCATCACTTCCATGATGGTTTCCACCGAATCCGATTCCGCGCAGGTCTGCGGCGCCTTGGTCATGTGGTTGTCGACCGTCTCGTTCAGCGCGCCCGCGCCTTTCTCGGCGACGGCGCGCACCACGTCGCGTTCGGAAATGATGCCGGCCAGCGCGCCGGTTTTTCCTTTCACCACCAGGGCGCCGATCTTCTTGTCCGACAGGATGCGCGCGACCTCGTGCAGCGTGGCGCTGCTGGCGACCGCGATGATGTCGTGACCCTTGCCCTGCAGGATATGCCTGACTTGCATGACGAAGCTCCTCCACGTGTGAAGTCTCGTCCGCACTGGTTTCGCGGACGAAACGCAAAGCCGCCGGGCCGAAGCCCGGTATTGGCAGAATGCTGCGCCCGTCCGGGGAGGCTGGCAAGCGCATCCCGTCGCCGCGCCGCAACAGCCCTAAGCCCGGTTCAGGACAAAAACCGCCGGATTCCGCCATTTGCGCCCGCGAAAGCCGCCTTGAGCCCTAAGGCAATCTAGGGCAAAAGGGCGCCCTTACGCCCGGTTGCGGCGGCCTTCAGCCAGTAGCGCGGTTGAAGTCGGATGGAGCTGTGGCCGAGAGGCTGAAGGCGGCGGTTTGCTAAACCGTTATACGGTTGTAAAGCCGTATCGAGGGTTCGAATCCCTCCGGCTCCGCCATTTTCTACCATAATTCTTTGTAATATCAAAGGTTTATGGAGAAAGATGGCAATGTGACATACAACCTTACCCACAATCCTCCAGGTCCGCATAAATAGCGCGAATCGCCGATTCTGCGTAATTTCGCCCTGTCTTACAGGGCAGGATTATCAAGTTTGGCAAAGCACAAGGCTCAGAAGTCCGCTACCAAAAGCGCGCACCGCACTTCTATTAGCAAGAGCGCTCGGACCCCGAACTCAAAA